>CANQUH010000011.1 GCA_947626965.1 uncultured Lachnospiraceae bacterium | reverse complement strand
CTGCACCAGCATACATCCGGTCAGCAGCATTGCCAATAATCTCTTCATGCTCTTACCTCTCTTTCCCCTCTTTTTTCGGATTCCCCTCCGCGTTCGGCAAACGGAAACCCTTTTCTGAACCTCTCCAATCGAGCAGGAAGCGGTTTTCCCCCTGCCCGCCGCGCAGCCCGCCCGCATGCTGCGGTTTCCATGTGCGGATCTGCGCATAATCTTCCAATCCGCCACAGTGCGATCTCCACTCCGTTTCGGTCGGTTCTAAACGAGTGCCACCAGCACTCAGAACCGGTGCTAAACGCGCGTCACTGGCACTCAGAACCGGTGCTAAACGCGCGTCGCTGGCGCGCAGCACTCCGCGGAGCGTTATTTTGTCACAGAGCGAAATTTCCTGTGACAAAATAAAACGACCTGCTGAAAATCCAGAGGCCGTCCGACACGTATATCCCTTCTGCCATACACATTTAAGATAACGTGGCAACCGGCTGTCATGATCCCCTGTGCTCTGGATTTTAGACCCTGTGGCTTTGCGTCCCTACCTTTCGATAAGTTTGCTAAATTGCAGAGATACTCGTTACTCATGATACAAGACAGAGTCCCTTTTGTCAACTAAATCTTTCCTGTATCAAATTATAAAATTACTGTTATTATTAAAGTTTACATGTTCATGATGCCAGAGTCAAAAGTCCGAATCGGTCCGCGTTGAGCGCGTGCCATTGGCACGCAGCATCGTTCATTTAGCACCGACCGAAGCGGAACGAAGACGCAAAGCACGAAACAATCCGTATTGCATCTTTTCATTGAACTCAAGGTGGTTTTATCAACAATTTTTCTGCTTCACATATTCTGTTATGAAAGATTTCCCGGGAGGAAACTCTCATGCTTACAGTCAGCCTGTGCATGATCGTAAAAAATGAAGAAAAAGTACTGGGGCGCTGCCTCGACAGCGTAAAAGACGCAATGGATGAGATTATTATTGTGGATACAGGCAGTTCCGACCGGACAAAGGAAATCGCGGCGCGCTACACCGACCGGATCTTTGATTTCGAGTGGACCGATGATTTTGCCGCCGCCAGAAATTTCTCTTTCTCAAAAGCTTCCATGGATTTTATCATGTGGCTGGACGCGGATGACATCCTTACAAAAGCGGATTTTTCGGAATTTCTCCGGTTAAAACAGGAACTTCCGAATGAAGTCGATGTGGTCATGATGCGCTACAATACGGCGTTCGATGAGGAAGGAAAGCCTGTCTTTTCCTATTATAGAGAGCGTATGGTCCGCAGAACGATTCCTCATGAATGGAAGGGACGTGTACATGAAGCGATCGTCTGTAATGGACAGACATATTATGCTGAAAGTCCTGCTGTAACGCACAAATCCATCAAAACCGGATACAGCGACCGGAATCTGCGAATCTATGAAAAACAGATCCGCGATGGAGAAAAACTCGCCCCGCGCGATATGTTTTATTACGGCCGGGAACTATACTATCACAAACGCTATGAACGTTCTATTGAAGTGCTGACCGCATTTCTCTCCAACCCGGACGGATGGGTGGAAAATAAAATTGAAGCCTGCAAAATCCTTTCCTACTGCCGCAGTGCGTCCGGAAATCTGTACGGGGCGCTGGAGGCGCTGGCGGGGTCCTTCCTCTGCGCTGCGCCGCGGGCGGATGTCCTCCGCAAATGTGAATCCCGCTCAAGTGGCGAAGCTCTCCTGGATTCCCTTCACGCAAAGAACTGCTCTGTGGCGGAAGCTGGTTCAGGCGGCATCTTCGACGCGCCCCGCGCGGAAATCTGCTGCGAGATCGGAAATCTCTATATGCGGCTCGGACAGTACCGAAACGCAATCCCCTGGTTTAAACTCGCCCTTATGACCCGGGAAGATGTCAAAAGCGGCGCGTTCATTTCGGAGGACAGCCACGGCTACCTGCCCTGCATCCAGCTTTGTGTCTGCCATGACCGTCTTGGAGAATATGAGAAAGCAGAGGAGTATAACCGGCAGGCGGGCACATACCGGCCCTCTTCCGCCGCTTTTCTGCAGAATCTGAAATATTTTGAGCAAAGGAGACGTTCCTGACCACAGCATTTCGCGCCGCAATCCTCAGGGTTTCCGGGCATCTCGCCCGGAAGCCGCTTCAAGTTCAGTGAGCGTATAACCCGCGGCAAAAACTCCATCACCTCCGTCTGCATTTATGAATATAGTAAAGTGAGGCAGAAATACCGATCTTCAATCAAACATTTTATCTGTGTTAAAGACAATTCTGTCTCGGAAACGGAAAAGGAGGGCTGTATATGAACGGCTTTTTCAATAATTCAAACGCAAACCAGCGCTGCGGGAGATCCTCCAACTGCTGCAGCGGTCAGGGACCGACCGGGCCTGCCGGCCCAATGGGACCGATGGGATGCCCCGGACCGACTGGGCCGATGGGACCAATGGGATGTCCCGGACCGACTGGGCCCACAGGACCAATGGGCTTCCCTGGTATTCCTGGGCCTGCCGGACCCACAGGGCCTACTGGGCCAACGGGATTTCCTGGAGATCCGGGTGTTCCCGGACCCACGGGGCCGACGGGACCGGCTGGGCCGATGGGGTTCCCTGGCGTTCCTGGGCCCACAGGACCCACGGGGGCAACCGGACCAACAGGACCGGCTGCACGGTTGCTTTTATTTGGAATGTCTCCCACTTCTATCTATCGAATACATGCAGATAAATATCCAGGTTTCCATTTTTATCCACCTCAATCCTTTCGATTACCTGCTTTATTTGGGCATTTGTCATCTTTTTTACATTCACGATATCTTCCACTCCCTTAAATGTCTGATTTAAAATATTTTCCAGTTGTTCTTCTTCTACTGCACATTGCCCCAACTTCTTCCATTCCTTTTCCAGATTTTCTGATTCCATGCGTATCTCTTTAATTTTCCCATTCAATTCATCGAGAGAAATCAGGTCATCCGCATACATATCCATATATTTACGACGTATTCTGCTCAGCCTTTCCAATTGCGCTTCCAGTTCTCTCTTATAACCGGTTTGTTCCTTCCCGCTTTTGCACATACTTTGGATTTCCCGGACCACATATGACATTACCTGTTTTTTTTGTTTCAATAATTCTGTAAAATATTCCGTAAATGCTTCTGTCAGTTCATCCTCATCCACAACAACCGCATTGGGACAGCCATCTGCTCCCTTACCGTTATGTCTGGAACATCCCCAGCGGACATATGTATTTTTATAAGTACGCTCCATCCGCCGAAATGACCGTCCGCATTCTTTACACTTAATTAACGTGGAAAACAGATATTTATTACTTTGCCGTTCATGATCAAGATGAAATTTCTCATTTCTGATACGCAAAATCTCCTGCGCCTTTTCAAAAATTTCCGGCTCAATGATCCGAAATTCCGGTCTTTCTTTCACGATCCATTCTTCCTTTTCTTTTTCAAGGCGCCGTCCTGTCAAAAAATCAGTTACTTCCTGTTTTCCATTAATAATCTCTCCAGTATAAAGCTTATTTGTCAAAATGCGGCAAACCGCGCTCTGGCTCCACCTGCAATTGCGCTTCGTCCGGCATCCGCGTTCATTCAGCATATTCGAAATTTTGACAGTTCCATAACCCTCTTCTGTGTACCATTGATAAATTTGCCGGACAATCTGTGCCTCTTTTTTGTTAATGGAAAGGTTAAAATAATCGCCGACAGTTTTATCATATCCATAAACAAGATTAGGAACTCTTCCCTTTTCCGCATTTATCTTCTTTCCAAATTTTACACGTTTCGACGTATTGGCGCTTTCCTCCTGTGCCAGTGCTCCAAAAATGGTCAGTACAAATTCGCTGTTTCCCATACTGGTCATATTGGCAGTAAGAAACTGCGTCTCAATTCCCCATGTCCTTAATTTACGGATATTCTGCAGAAGATCCACTGTATTTCGTGCGAAACGTGATATATCCTTCACCACCAGCAGATCAAACCGCCCCTGCTCTGCATCCTCCATCATATGAAGAAATTCTTTTCTGTTCTTTATTTTTGTTCCGGAAATACCTTCATCCGCATATAACCTGACAAGAGTGCCGCCGGTACGCCGAATATATTCCGAAAAAAACTGCTTCTGCATTTCCAGACTGTTAAGTTGATCTTCTTTATCTGTAGAAACACGGCAATAAGCAGCGATGTTCATGTAAAATTCCCTTTTATAAGTATCTCTAATCTATACACATATATGATTTTTACTCAAATTTATGAAACACGAATATTATAAAACCGGCAGATATATTCCATTTCTCTTCTCCTGACCAGACAAACGCTAACCTCTCTTGTTCAGATTTACAGATATTTGCCGAAACACCTCCGGCTCTCTCTTCATTATCAACTTTGATTTCTACCACAGTGATCGTTGTATAATCAATTTGTCTTCTCAGTTCAATCGGCAGCGCAGCATAATCCACATTAACAGATCTCCCATTTTCTCCTATTAAATTAATATGAAGCTCTTCTAATTCAAACTGATCCAACAAGGCCTCTTTTACGCCTTCAATCAGAGTCCTAAACCCTACATCCGCTTTATACTGTCGAATATTTACATTTCTTATACTATCCAATATCACATCTTTTTCCATATTTGTATTCTCCATTATCTTCGTTTGCATTCTGGCTCTGCAGCAATTGTTCGACTTCTTCTTTGTTTGCCTCAATTAAAATTTTCAATATATAATTTACTGATACAGCTGGAGCATTTGGATCATGAAAGCAATAATTCAGTTTGCGCTTTTTCAAGATATTATTTTCCTCTGTTTTACTTTCCTCTATAACTATGCGAACAAAACACTGTTCCATTCCTTTTTCATCAGCTCACAAAATGTCTTTTTATTTCTTCCGGTAAATATTTCGCTAATTCTTCTGCCAGCTCATACACCTTCGTTCCAGGTGCAATTTCTGTCGGCGTCTTCCCTTGTCCGTCTTTGATAATCCTCTTTGCATATCGTATTGCCAGTTTCGGATTACCCTTTTCCATCAGGATCTCAAAAATATCCTTCCTGTTTTTCTGATATTTGCCAATCCCCAATTCCCTGAATTTATCATTCAAAAATGAACTATACTCACTTCGATGATTATTGGCTGTATAATATGCAAAATGGAGCACGAACCAGAATTCAATACACTCATTCGACCATGCACAATGATATTGTAACTCCGGATTTTCCTGATTTAATTTGTCTGTCCGTTCAACCACACCATTAAAATCTTTCGCAGGAAAACTGTCCTTATCATAGACGCACCATATCTGCCCTTTTGTAATTTGATTTTTGGAAACATATTTTTCAGCGGCTCCGATCACCCGCATTGTCTCTGCTGCACATGGTTCGATTTGGATCAGTACCATTTCCCGATAAATCGGATTATCTTCGATCAGTCTCTTAAATCCCGCAAAATATTGTGGCTCTGTCTGTTCTCCCTCGCAGAAAATATAATAGCGATATTTTTTCTGCTCCAGATGTTCCTGACGGCGCTTTTTCTTCCATGTTTCCATTCCGGCTTTTTTAGGCATTGACATCACTCCAGTCTATAATCTTTCTAAGATATGGATCTGCGCCATATTTGCCTTCCAGATACTGTTTATCATACTTTGCATCCTTGCGGACAGATTCACCTTTATCATTTTTAAATTCGACCAGGGAGTATAATTCTGAATTCTGCCCGTTCCCTTTTGCTACAAACCAGATTTCATCCCTCCGAAACACTTCATTGTTCATTGTAGATAAATCATGAGACGTAAAAATCAGTTGTCCATGCTTTTTATTGATATTCATATTTGTAAAAAGTTCGATGATATACTGCAGCAATACCGGATGAATCTTGGCATCCAACTCGTCAATCACCAATGTAGTCCCATAATATAAGCTATTTGCAATAAACGGCAAAAGCCCAAACAATTTTTTCGTTCCACTGGATTCTTCCGCCAAAGTAATCTCTGCACTATACTTTCCAACAATATGTTTTGTAAAGATTTCTATGCTGTCTTCGCCTCTTTCTTCTATACGAAAGTCTTCAATATCCAAGTCCATTTCCCGAATCATGTCAAGGACTAAGGATTTTATTTCTTCTGATCTGGCAATGGCAGTACGCAGCTCCTGAAACGGGTTCCCGTAGTTCAAAAAATCAATCGACTCTTCAAACCAGTCGAGAACATCCTGAACAATTTCATTCTTCTTGTATGTGATTCCCATATATGAAAGCAGCGGCAGCGTCTCCGACAGATCTTCACTGACTTTGAATTTTCCAAAAATTCCCTTTAACTCCACATGATCAGGAGTTCTTTTAAACAATGCCGAACGACGTTTTGTCTCCAACTTAATCCGATCAAGGCTCTCATAAACAATACGATCTTTTTTGATATGGAGAATATATCTATATTCTGCTTTTAAAGTCCGAAAAAACACTTCAAATTCGGTAGGATTCTCTTTTCCCGATTCGGAAAAAGCAAATGGCTCAACCGGAACCTTTCTCATCTTATAGTCACAGTTGGTTTTATCACAGGTTGCACAAAGCGGCCTCAAAATCTTAGAGTCTAAAGTATACAACGCTTCCAGGACATTCGACTTTCCTCCGCCGTTTGGTCCGTAAATTGCTGATACCGGCAAAAAAACTTCACCGTCCTTGTCTTTGATCACTTTATTCTCGTGTTCTGAAATAGCTGCCGCCTGCATATCAAAAGTAATTTCATCCCGTATACTTTTAAAATTTTTCACTGTAAATTGGCATAACATAATGATTACCTCCATTCTTATTATCTATTATAGATAAAAATTCAAATTTGTAAATCGTTATTTGAGATTTTATCTCATATTTATCATTAAAGTTTATATTTCGACAAAAACGCCATGCCTCTCATACACAGCGCTTTTCAAGCAATACAAACACAGTTTTCAAAAACCTTTCCATTTTGTTACTACCATATGGGCCGATGGGGTTCCCCGGCGTTCCTGGGCCCACAGGACCCACTGGAGCTACTGGACCAACAGGACCGGCTGGATCGTCAAATGGAATCACAGGCGCGACCGGACCGACGGGGGCGACTGGTGCGACCGGTCCTGCCGGTGCTAATGGTATCACAGGCGCTACGGGAGCTACTGGACCCACGGGCGCGACCGGACTGATTGGACCGACGGGGCCCACAGGCGCCAATGGCATCACTGGACCTACCGGACCGCGGGGCGCCACAGGAGCTAACGGTATCACGGGACCCACGGGACCAAGAGGAGTCACAGGAACTACTGGAGCTACGGGGCCTGCGGGACCGGTCGGGGCTACTGGACCCACGGGCGCGACCGGCGCTGTGGGACCCATTGGACCGACTGGGCTTACGGGGGCTACTGGTGCGGACGGCGCTATGGGACCCATTGGACCGACTGGGCCTACGGGGGCTACTGGTGCGGACGGCGCTACAGGAGCCACTGGACCCACGGGCGCGACCGGCATTGCAGGCGTAGCCGGACCAACCGGACCTACGGGCGTGATCGGGCCCACCGGCGCGGACGGAACTCCGGGACCTACCGGGCCGACTGGGCCGACCGGTCCTGATGGCGCTGTGGGACCCATCGGACCGACTGGACCTACCGGCGCGGACGGCGCTACAGGAGCCACTGGACCTACGGGAGCTACTGGGCCCACCGGCGCGGACGGAACTCCGGGACCTACCGGGCCCACGGGTGCGACCGGGCCTGATGGCGCTGTGGGACCCATCGGACCGACTGGACCTACCGGCGCGGACGGCGTTACAGGAGCCACTGGACCTACCGGCGCGACTGGGCCCACTGGCGCGGACGGAATTCCAGGACCTACCGGGCCGACTGGGCCGACCGGTGCGACCGGGCCTGATGGCGCTGTGGGACCCATCGGACCGACTGGACCCACCGGCGCGACTGGACCTACCGGCACGGACGGAATTCCGGGACCCACGGGAGCCACCGGCGCTACTGGACCAACTGGTGCGACCGGAGCGACAGGGGCTACGGGAGCCACCGGAGCCACCGGAACTCCTGGCCTTGTGGGACCTGGAGGTCCTCCCGGCCCTACTGGACCCACTGGACCAATGGGACCGGCTGGTATAGCCGCCACAGTCACACCCGCCGCAGCTGTCGCAGATATCGACCCTGCAACCGCGACCACAGCTGAACTGGCAACTCAGCTCAACACACTCCTGTCAAATCTGAGGAATGCCGGCCTGCTTAACGGATAAAAATATTGTGCCGTTTACCATATAAACATTGTGCGCCGGGCGCAACTGAAAGAGTTTATTTGCTCACTCCAGGCGCGTCCGGCGCTTATACTGTATACAAACGAGTCGAATTTTTTATTGTACTGTACTTATCCACGCCAAATCTCCATGCCCACACTGCAGGAACACCATAAATAATATTTTTATCAAAAAATTCCTGTCTGATCATGAAAAACTAAACGTATACTCCGTATAATTTCTGAACCCGTCATCGGCAATACTCTGCAGATACGCGTACAAAAATGCCGCATCCTTTTTCCAGGCCTGATAAAATTCCTCATTCCAGTCCGCCTCGTCCATACGTCCGGCAATATAAGCGGTATTGACATCCGCAAAAAAACGTTTCAGTTCTTTTCCACGCGCGTCGTCTCCCATCTCCGTTCCGGCCTGACGATACGCGGTATCCCACAAAAAAGCATGCGCATAGGCGGGAAAATTCCGAAGATCCGGATCACTGCTTTCCTGATTCGCCGCGGAGACATCCACGAAAACTGTATGATATTCCGCCGACTCACAGACATCTGCACGGTTTTCCTCCGATTCACAGATACCTGTCCTGTTTTCTTCCGATCCATGGACGCCCGCACGGTTTTCCTCCGACTCACAGACGCCTGCGCGATCTTCCTCCGACCCGCTGCCCAAAGTCAGAATTCCGTACTGATTCGGCCACTCAGCAAGACAGGAAGCAGCAATCTCCGGAAATCCTTTCTCGCTTTCCGCGATATGCTGCACATGCATATGCCCGCTGAGATTACAGATCACATGATATTTTTCATAGAGCTCCAGCAATTTTTTGTGATTCCCCATCACAAACCCGAAGGGAAAAAGGTGATTGTGCTCAAGTATATTCTGATGACTGACCGCCAGCACACGAACACCCCGCTTTCCAGCGTTTTGAAGCTGCCGCTCTGCCCATGCGAGCGTATCATCCGTCAGCGTTCCAGGGGAATGAATCGTGTTTACATCCAGCATCAGAATCCACAGTCCCTCACCCGCTTCCGCTACATAGCTGAGGGAGGCGTCATCCCGGGCAATCGCCTCCTGATAGCCAAACTCTCCGTAAATTTCCGCGAATTCTTCTTCCGTCACGCTGTCCACAAGCGTATAGCTGTCCCCATGGAAGGAGGCCGCCATAAAATTTTCCAGGTCATGATTCCCTGGTATGACCAGAACCAGAATCCCGGCCGTCTCAATCCGCTCAAGTTTCGCCGCCAGAGCCTCATGACTTGCCCTCGCCCCGTTAAATGTGAGATCCCCGGACAGGATGAGCAGATCCGGACACTGGCTGATTACCTGCTCTACAAACGCTTCTGTTAGCTCCTCACAGTATTCCATCGCTTTTCCGTCGGCGTTTTTTATGACTTGCTGAAAATATGAACCGTGATCCGTCATCTCCGGCGCGATATAGTGCAGGTCCGTGGCCGCGGCAATCAATACCGTGTCCATCCTGTCAGCTGCAAAATCTTTTCTCAGGCACAGCGCAAAAAGCATGATCACGGCCGAGACACCTACAAACAAAATTCTTCTTCCCTGTCTCATAAGAAACAAATTCCTCCTTCTAAAAGCGTTATTCTCAGACCTGAACACAGTCGTTCCGGCGTGTCTTTGATGGCTTTTACTGCCATCTGCAATAGGAAATTTTCCTTATTTTAACATATTTTATAATGCCTGGGGATGGATTGACGGCTCGCCTTCCAATAAAAAATTTATGAAATTACCATATAATACAGAAAACCTGCCACTGGTGGGTTTTCTGCATACTATGGCATTAAAGCAGACTGGAAGGCAGACGGGAGCAGGCCAGGGAAACTGCTTATGAACTTCATGACATGGGCCTGTCTGCTGACAAAATTGCAAGGGCGGTCAAGGCCAGCCTGGAAACTGTACAGGAATGGTTTGCTGAGCAGACTGCTCCGGTAAAGTCAACACCCCCGATGTAAACAGCGGGGTATATGGATGGGCCTATCCTGTCCGTAATAGACCAGAATGGGAGTCTTAATGTCCCAAACATACCTCCATAATCTGTCAGTTCTTTCTTTTCAGCGCCAAAAATGATATACAAATTTTTTGCTATTAAAAAATCAAACTTAATATGGACAGAATCATAAATATATGTTATGATATGTTTGATGATCATCAAAGGAACTTATTTATCATTAGATATTCATTATATTATTATCTATTGAATCTTATATTACATTTCATGAAGATTATCCTATTTTCTTCCACAACATACTTGTAATCATACATCAACACTGCTACAATAAGGAGGAACAACTATTGAATCAAAACACAGAAACTGAAAAACAGACAGGATATCCAGGATCCGTCCCCACGAACCAGACCGCACAAAAACCGGTTTCCTCAGAAGGCATTGCGGAACTATCCGCCCTTTTGGAGGATGATCCGGAACGTAACAGCGCAGCAGCGCAGGATGTGACAGACCAAGCGGACAACAGCGGACAGACCGTACCGAACTTAAACCGCTGCTTCAAGGACGGCATCTTCCGCATCGTTTTCCGCGAAAAGGAAAACCTTCTCAGCCTCTACAATGCCATCAGCGGCACCGATTATGATAATCCGACGGATCTCATCATCTACACACTGGAAGATGCGGTGTACATGGGAATCAGGAACGACGCCGGCTTCCTGCTCCATACCCAGCTCGGGCTGTACGAACACCAGAGCACCCTCTGCTATAACATGCCCCTGCGGGGCCTTCAGTATTTTGCGGCAATGTACCGTGCATATGTAAAGACGAACGGCTATGACCCGCACCGAAGGAAAGTGATCCCGCTGCCGGTTCCCCAGTACATCGTCTTCTACAACGGAGAAGAAAAACGCCGCGAGAGCTGGGAGATGAAGCTGTCGGACGCATTCCTGCTCCCGGAAGGACAGGAAACCAGCGGCAGAAGCACGCTCCTGTCCTCCCTTGCCGCACCCGGAGCACCTGCACTGGAATGTACCGCCCTGGTGCTGAATATCAACTACGGAAAGAACCGGGAGCTGATGGAGAAATGTGGGAAGCTTGGGGAATACGCGCAGTTTGTCGCCTGCATGCGAAGACACATGAAGGGGAAAACAACGGAAAAGGAGAAGCTGGAGGCAGTGAATACGGCAGTGGACGAATGCATCCGGAAAGGAATTCTGAAAGATATCCTGATAAAAAACCGTGCGGAGGTAGTGGCGATGAGCTTTTGGGAATACGATGCGGAACGGCATTTGAAGATCGAGAAGGAAGACAGCTACAACGATGGATTTCAGGATGGAATAAAGCAGGGAATTGAGCGGGGAATCGAGAGCGAGAAAAACAACACGCTGCGGGAGCGGAACCGCGCGGATGCTGCTGAAAACCGTGCAAACGTTGAAAAAAATCGCGCTGACGCTGAAAAGACCCGCGCCGACACCGCAGAACACGAACTCTTCCAACTAAGGGAAGAATTCCGGAAACTGCGCGAGAAGCTGGCAGGAGCTAACTGAAAATTGTACTGATTTCACAAACAATGACAGTCTCATCCCTTCCCTGACCACGCTCGGAGCGTCTGCTCTGGAGTGTGCTGCCCTGGTGCTGAACATCAACTGCGGGAAAAACCGGGAGCTGATGGAAAAATGCGGAAAGAAGGAGGTTTCCTGCCATGTGTGAAGCGCTGAGAATGTTAATGTGGGATGAGATTGAAGAAGGCAGACAAGAGGGCAGGCAAGAAGGCAGACGGGAAGACAGACGGGAACAGGCCAGGGAAACTGCTTATGAGCTTCATGACATGGGCCTGTCTGCTGACAAGATTGCAAGGGCGGTCAAGGTCAGCCTGGAGACTGTACAGGAATGGTTTGCTGAGCGGACTGCTCCAACAAAGTCAACACCCCCGCTGTAAACAGCGGGGGATATGGGTGGGCTTGTTTAGCAAACCCACATACTCTGAAATTACTGTATAACGCAGGCAGACAGCAGATCCTTCTCCGGTTCTGCTGTCTGCTCTTTTCTTTGATCAGATTGCGAAATTTACTGAACTCATGCTGCTTCCTTCTGCTGCCGCAGCGGTCACATCCTTCGCTCCTCCTCCTTTGATCTGGAGGACTTTCTGCGTTTTTGCTGACGCGTCAATCTGTATTGTCTTAAACTGTACCTGTATGGATACGGTTCCATCCGCCGGGTTCAGCTTTTCTCCGTTATATACAAACGATGCCCCATAAAATCTGTATTCCGCTGTTTCGCTTGCTCCGCAGTTTGCTTCCGCGGCCTGTTTCGCAGCGTTAAATTCCGCTGTCCCTTCCTCAAGCCTGTATACGTTCATCTTCGTGCCTTCGGGAAGCTTCGCCGCCTCATTTGCTTTCGCCGTCACGATGACTTCATCGTTCTCATAATAGAAATCTGTCTCGTAAACAACTGCTTTTTCTGTTTCCCCGGAAGTCTCCGCCTCTGTTTCTTCAGATTCGGTTTCTTCTGCTGCAGCTTCCGTCTCCGTTCCTGCCTCAGAAGACTCCGTTCCTGGTTCTTCTTCTGTCCCTGTTCCCGCCTCAGAAGATTCCGTTCCTGGTTCTTCTTCTGTCTCTGTTCCCGCCTCAGAAGACTCCGTTCCTGGTTCTTCTTCCGCGGCTTCTGTCTCTGTTCCTGCCTCAGAAGATTCCGTTCCCGGCTCTTCTCCCGCGGCCTCGGACTCCGTTCCTGCTTCAGAAGATTCCTCTTCAGACCCGGATTTTGCTCCCGTTTCTGTTCCGGAGGTTTCTGCTTCTGTTTCCTCAGAGGCCTCTGTTCCTGCTTCTGTCTGAAAAGCTTCCGTCTGCGGCGCTTCTGTCTCTGCCTCTGTCTGTGGGGCTTCCGTCTGCGGCGCTTCTGTCTGCGCTTCCGTTTGTGGAGCCTCCGTTTGCGGAACTTCTGTCTGTGGAGCCTCCGTCTGTGGAACTTCTGTCTGTGGAGCCTCCGTTTGCGGCGCCTCTGTTTGTGGAGCCTCCGTCTGCGGCGCTTCTGTCTGCGCTTCCGTTTGTGGAGCCTCCGTCTGCGGTGCTTCTGTCCGCGGCGGCGCTTCCGTCTCTGCCGCTGGGGCCGGAGCTTCCGTCTGCATCACTGTTTCCTGCGGCACTTCCGGCAGAGGTTCTGCCTCCGTTTCTTCCGCCAGCACCGGAGCCTGTATTACAAGCGCCGCCGCCATGACAGCCATCGCAATCTTTTTCCTGTACATTCTGTTTACCATATGCGTCCTCCTGATCTGTCCGATCCTGCTTTCATTCTTTCGGTTTTTCTTCTTTTCTGTCCGGTGCGGCTGATCCGCCCGTCTCCTGCCGGATAATCTTTCCTGTCTGCCGGGAGGATGAAATGCGGCTGCTCCGCTTCGCTTGTCCTCTGCCAGATGGCTCCGGATAATTTTCCGTCTGCCGGGAGGATGAAATGCGGCTGCTCCGCTTCGCTTGTCCTTTGCCAGATGGCTCCAGATAATTTTCCGTCTGCCGGGAGGATGAAATGCGGCTGCTCCGCTTCGCTTGTCCTCTGCCAGATGGCTCCGGATAATTTTCCGTCTGCCGGGAGGATGGAACGATGCGCCGCACCGCTCATCCTCTCCCCGGCAGATACAGGCCGTCCGGCGGATGCGGACGTCTCAGCCCGCCGGGTGTCTTGCTTGGGGGACGGCCGGCCCCTCCGGGCCTTCCCTCCCCTCCAGGTTTCAGCAAATCCAGTTTATCTGCTTCTTCTCTTCCTGAAGCAGGAAACTGCTGTCAGGAACATTGCAAGGGCTGCCGCAAGGAATATGATCATCCATGTCATGACCGGCGTCTCGTCTCCTGTCCTGACGCTCTGGACGGTCTCGCTTCCCTCTGTCTCGGCTTCGCTCATGCCCGTTCTGTCGTTGTCTCCGTCGTCCGTTCCGTTGTCTCCTGTTCCCGGCTTCTCCGTTCCAGGCTCTTCCGTTCCGGATTCCTCGGTTCCAGGCTCCTCTGTTCCAGGCTCCTCTGTTCCAGGTTCTTCTGTTCCAGGCTCCTCCGGTTCTCCCGGCTCTTCCGCGGATGCCTCCGCATTGACGATCTTTACATTTCCTTCCAGGGTGTTCCCGTTCATTACGACCGTTCCGCCCTCTACCGTCACATCATATGCGAAGCTCGCGCTTCCGGATACCGGCTTCCCGTCTTCCGTCACCTCGGTCACGTACAAGATCGTGTCGCTCTCTTCATCCGCCACGCTCACTTCCACGCTCACGCTCATCTTCGAAGCTCCCTGCATGTTCAGTTCCACTACCGGCTGCGATACGTTGTCCGCCAGCGTCGTGTACGCTGAATCGGAGAAGATTCCCGCGTAGAACGTCTCATCCGAATTGACCAGACGGCCTTCCGCGTTTCTTACTTCCTTCGTGACGGTCAGATCGCCGGCTTCGTAATAACTCCTTCCCGGCTCTTCCGCCACGTTGATGATCCTTGCGCTTGCTTCCGGAGAATCCGCGTTCACCGTCACCTTTCCGCCTTCCACCGTCACTTCATACGGGAAGTCCGCCGCGTCCTTCACCGGCGTTCCGTCCGCCGTGACCTCCGTCACATACAGCACCGTGTCGCTTCCGTCGCCCAGGATCGTTACTTCCGCTGTTGCGCTCGCCGAAGATCCTCCGTTCATTTCAAACGGGATGATCTGTTGCGATACGCCTTCCGCCGGGATCGTGCATGCCTCGTCATAGAAGAGTCCCGCGTAGAACGTCTCATCCGAGTTCATCGGCGCCCCGCTCGTATCTCTCACTTCTTTCGTGACTGTCAGCTCCGCCATGCGGCTGTAGCCTTCCTCCGGCAGTACCGCGAACAGGTTCTGGAACGCTATTGCCGTGCTCTGCCCGCTCTCCGTGATCACTACCTGCTGGCCGCCCGCGTATTCCGGTGTAAAGGTGCCTCCGTCGTACTCGCCGCCCGTCAGGACATTTCCTTCCGCGTCCGTCTCAGCGATGTAGTAGGTTCCAGGCTCCAGGCCCTCGAACGCTGCCGATACCGTCGCCTGGTCCTCTCCAAAGGCAAGCGTCTGCACACCGCTTACCCGCTGGGTCAGCTGCTCATCCGCGAAGAGCGCCACGTAGAACTGTGCTCCCGGCAGGGACAGCAGCTCTCCTGTGAGTCCGTCCACGTTCGTCTTGCTGATTGTGATTGTGCTGTCTGCAGGCTCCTCCGTCAGGACGGTCTCGCTGTCATTGTCCTGCGGCTGCAGTTCCGGCGTCTCCGGCGTCGGGTCCGGGATGACCGGCGTCCCTTCCACAACCGCGTTGTTGACCAGGCTTCCTCCAAGGTCCGCCTCCGTCACCACATAGCTGTAGGTGACAACTGCCGACTCGCCCGGCGCCAGGGATTCAACGCCCGCAAGGCCTTCCTCAATTCCTTCCGGAACCACCTGCGCTCCGCCCGGCCTGGTGATCATGTCTTCCAGTGTAAGGTTCTCAAGTGTCAGGTTTCCTGTGTTGGTCACGGTTACCTGGTAGGTGACGGTCTCGCCCGCCGCGTACCTTCCGCTCGCTGCCGCCGGCGTCGAGGTCACTGCCTTGTCGATCGCGACCGCCGGGTTCCTGTCCTCCGTCAGGACTTCCTCCTGGCCCGGCGTCACCGGTACTTCCGGCTCCTCCGGATCCGGGCTCGTTCCCGCTGCCGTCGCTACGTTCAGCACGCTGCCCGCGGAAATGTCCGCCTCCGTTACCACATGGGTGGTTGTGAAGGTCTGGTCCGCACCCGGCGCAAGGCTCTCCACTGTCCAGCTGTCTCCGGTCAGTTCATCCGTTACCGTGATGTCCGTGATTGTCAGGTTGCCGTCATTTGCTGCTGTAATCTCATAAGTAACCGTCTCGCCAAGCGTGTAGGCCGTCCCGTTCGCCGGCGTGCTTGTCGCCGTCTTTGCCACTGTGATATGGCCTCTGCTTTCCTCGGTTATGACTGTCGCGCTGTCCTCAGACTCCACCGTGCTTCCGTCCGGCGCCGTTCCCGCCGCCGTCGCCACATTCGTTACGCTGCCCGCAAGGATGTCCGCCTCCGTCACCACATGGGTGGCTGTAAAGGCTGCCTCCCCGCCTTCCGCAAGGGCATCCACTGTCCAGGTGTTCCCGGTCAGCGGGTCATTCACGGTGATTCCGCTGACGTCCGTGTTTCCGTTGTTCACTACCCGGATTGTATAAGTAACCACGCCGCCCAGCGCGTAGCCGCCTTCCGCCTGCGCCGCCGTCTTCTCAACGTACAGGCTCGGGGCCGGCGTCTCGACCGGGTCTTCCGTCTCACCAGGCGTTACCGGCACGTCCGGTTCCTCCGGATCCGGGCTCGTTCCCGCTGCCACAGCCGTGTTCACCACGCTGCCCGCAAGGGTATCCGCCTCCGTCACCACGTGGGATGCCGCAAAGGTCTGGCTCTCACCCGGTGCAAGGCTTTCCACTGTCCAGCTGTCAGCTGTCAGCTCATCCGTCACCGTGATATCCGTGATCGTCAGGTTGCCGTCGTTCACTGCCGTGATGCTGTAGGTGATTGTCTCTCCGAGCTCATAGGCTGTTCCGTTTGCCGGCGTGCTCGTCGTCGCCTTGGCGATGGTCAGATGGCCGTCCTTCGGTTCGGTCGTCACTTCTTCCGTACCCGGATCTACCGGTACGTCCGGTTCATCCGGATCCGGGCTTGTGCCCGTTGCCGTCGCCACGTTCACCACGCTTCCCGCGAGGATGTCCGCCTCCGTCACCACATGGGCGGCTGTGAAGCTCTCGCTTGCTCCCGGTGCAAGAGACTCAATCGTCCACTCGTCTCCCGTCAGCTCATCCGCCACCGTGATATCTGTGATTGTCAGGTTGCCGTCGTTTGCCGCTGTAATATTATAAGTAACTGTCTCGCCAAGAACGTATGTCTCACCGTTTGCCGGTGTGCCCGCCGCTTCCTTGGTAATCGTCAGATGACCTTCCTTCGGATCCGTCTGGATCTCTTCCGTACCCGGTATTACCGGTACATCCGGCTCCTCCGGATCCGGGCTCGTTCCCGTCGCTGTCGCCACGTTCACCACGCTTCCCGCGAGGATGTCAGCCTCCGTCACCACATGCTCTGCCGTGAAGCTTTCACTTGCTCCCGGCGCGAGGCCCGCGATTGTCCAGCTGTCTCCCGTCAACGCATCCGTCACCACTACATTAGTCAGCGTCAGGTTGCCGTCGTTTGTCGCTGTGATGCTGTAAGTAATTGTCTCGCCAAGGGCATATGCCTCACCGTTCTCCGGTGTGCCTGTCACCGTCTTTGCGATGGTCAGATGGCCGTCCTTCGGCTCCGTCGGGTCTTCCGTATTGCCCGGAACAACCGTCGGCGGTGTCTCAGGATCAGGACTCGTTCCCGTCGCCGTCGCCACGTTCACCACGCTTCCTGCGAGGATGTCAGCCTCCGTCACCACATGGGATGCTGTAAATGCTTCACTCGTCTCACCCGGCTCAAGTGTTCCAACCGTCCAGGAATCACCTGTCAGTTCATCGGTTACTACCACATCAGTCAGTGTCAGGTTGCCATCGTTCTCTGCTGTGATGCTGTAAGTAATTGTCTCTCCAAGGACATACGCCTCACCGTTTGCCGGTGTGCTCGTTGTCGTCTTGGTGATCGTTACATGGCCGTTCTTCGGCTCGGTCGGGATCGTGATTTCCGGTTCCGGATCAGGATTCGTACCGTTGTCTCCCTCTACCAGCGCAATATTCGTCAGTTCCGCGTTGGAATCAATATCCTCCTGCGTTACCTCATACGCCGCTTTCACCACTACCGCCGCGTCCGGAGCCATCTCCGCGATTACCGCCTGGCCTGCTTCGTTGATCGTGTAGCCTTCGCCTTCCACAATCGCCGCGCCTGCCAGCTGCTCCGCTACGACCACATTCGTCTGCGTCATATTGCCTGTATTCTTTACTGTGATATTAAACTCCGCTGTCTCGCCTGCCTTGAACGCTCCGTTCTCGCCGGTTCCCTTGTTTGTCACTGTCTTTGCAGATGACAGCGCCGGGTTCTTCGGCTCTTCCGGAATGGTTACCTCCGGATCCGGACCATTCTCCGGTTCCACCTTCACGATGTTCTTCAGCTCTTCATCGGAATCAATATCTTCCTGCGTCACGGTATACTCCGCTTTTACGATTACCACCGCATCCGGAGCCATCTCCGCGATCACTGCCTGGCCGTCCTCATTGATCGTGTAGCCTTCGCCTTCCACAATCTCTGCTCCTGCCAGCTGTTCCGCTACCACGACATCCGTCTGCGTCGTATTACCAGTATTTGTTACCGTGATGTCAAACTTCGCTGTCTCGCCTGCCTTGAAGCCGCCTGCCGGTGCGTTCGTCACCGTCTTGTTAGCCGTCAGACCCGGCTCTTTCGGTTCCTTCGGGATCTCAACTTCCGGATCCGGTACCGGATTGGTCGGATCACCGCCGCCGATTGCCGCTACGTTCTTCAGCGTACCCTCAGAATCAATGTCGGACTGCTTCACTTCATACGTCGCTTTTACAGTTACCGTCGCTTTCGGAGCTATTGTTCCAATCACCGCCTGGCCTGCATCATTGACCGTGTAGCCTTCGCCTGCCACGATCACTGCATCTTCAAGCTGCTCTGTTACAATCACGTCCTTCTGCGTCGTATTGCCTGTATTCGTTACCGCGATGTCAAACTCTGCTGTCTCGCCTGCTCTGAAGAATCCGCTCTCCGGAATATTAGTCACTGTCTTGACTGCGGACAGACCCTTCCTCTGATCCTCCTCCGGAATGTCAACCTCCGGCGTCGGATCCGGATCTTCTCCGTTGTCTCCATTAACCACCGCAATATTCTTCAGTTCCTCAACAGAATCAATGTCGGACTGCTTCACTGTGTACGTTGCTTTTACAACTACCACCGCTCCAGGCGCCATCTCCGCGATCACTGCCTGACCGTCCTCGTTAATCGTGTAACCCGTTCCCGGTACGATTACCGCATCCGCGAGCTGTTCACTTATTGTCACATTGGTCTGTGTCGTGTTGCCGCTGTTTGTCACTGTGATGTCAAAGGCTGCTGTATCGCCTGCCTTGAATGCTCCGTTCTCACCAGTTCCTGCATTCGTCAGCGTCTTTGCAGCTGTCAGGCCCGGATTCTTCGGCTCCTCCGGAATCTCAACCTCCGGTGTCGGATCTAAATCTTCTCCGTTATCACCTTTCACCAGTGCGATGTTCTTCAGTTCGGCATCATTGTCAATATCGTCCTGAGACACTGTATAGGCTGCCTTCACGACTACTTCTGCCTTCGGTGCCATCTCCGCGATCACCGCCTGGCCTGCTTCATTGATCGTGTAGCCTTTGCCTTCCACAATCTCTGCGCCTGCCAGCTGTTCCTCTACCACGACATCCGTCTGCGTCGTATTTCCGCTATTGGTTACTGTAATATCAAACTTCGCTGTCTCGCCTGCCTTGAAACCGCCTGCCGGTGCGTTCGTTACTGTCTTAGACGCCGTCAGGCCCGGATTCTTCGGCTCTCTCGGAATCTCAACTTCCGGATTTGGTACCGGCTCGGTCGGATCACCGCCGCTGATTACTGCTATGTTCTTCAGCGTATTCTCCGAATCAATGTCAGCCTGTTTCACTTCATACGTTGCTTTTACAGTTACCGTCGCTTCCGGAGCTATTGTTCCAATCACTGCCTGGCCTGCCTCATTGATCGTGTAGCCTTCGCCCGCCACGATCACTGCGCCTGCAAGCTGCTCTGTCACAACCACGTCCTTCTGTGTCGTGTTGCCGGTATTCGTTACCTCGATGTCAAATGCCGCTGTCTCGCCTGCCTTGAATGCTCCATTCTCACCTGTTCCTGCATTCGTCAGCGTCTTTGCAGCTGTCAGGCCCGGTTCTTTTGGCTCAGTCGGAATCTTTTCCTCATCTCTCGGATCAGGATTCGTACCATTGTCGCCGTCAGCCATGACTATATTTGTAAGTTGTCTGCCTTCGTCAATATCTTCCTGTGTAACGGTATATACCGCCTTCAGGATTATCGGCATACCTGGCATACCCGGCACCATATCGACATTGATCTGTGCTTTCTTTCCATCTTCAAGCACACTGTAGAGCACGCTGCCGTCGCTTACAAACTTCGCGCCTTCCATCTGTTCCGTAACTATAACCGTTCTTCTTGCCTGCGTCGTATTGCCCGTGTTATTAACTGCAACATCAAACTCGACTGTATCGCCGGCTTTGAACAGTTTCTTACCATCTTCACCGGTCTTATCGCTCGTACCCGCATTCGTCACTGTCTTTGTCACGGACAGTCCCGGATTCCGCGGTTCCGTCGGAATCGGTGCAGGCGGCGTATTTTCTCCGTTCACTGCCGCGATGTTGGCAAACTCCCCAGTCTCATTGTTATCAATATCTTCCTGTTTCAGCGTATAGGCTGCCTTTACAGTCACCGTCTCGCCCGGCGCAAGCCCTTTAATCACAGCTTTGTTATTTTCGACTGTATAGCCTTCGCCTTCCACGATCACGGCGCCTTCAAGTTTCTCCTTCACCTCGATATTTCGAACGGTGTTTCCGTTGTTCGTGACAGTAATGTCAAATTCTGCTTTCTCGCCTGCCTTGAAGGTTCCGTTTTCACCAGTTCCCGCATTCGTCAGTTTTTTGTTAAGCAGAAGCTCTCTCACTTCGTCTACAATCGTCGCAGTCGCAGTGTCACGTCCTGCTTCGCCATCCTTATCACTTACCACAGCCGTATTCCTAAGATCCGGTCCGAGCTCGATATCACGCATCGTTACTTCATAATCATAAGTCACAACCGCTCTTGTTCCGCCCGGCAGATTCAGGTTCAGAGAACCATCCTCATTCATGCTGTACGTGACATTCAAATCCGCAAAGTAAACATTTGCATTCTTAAGGCCAAAGGTATCGGTCAGTACCAGATTTCTGGTTTGGTTTCCTTCATTGCGAACCGTCACCTGATAGCGGATGATCTCTCCGGCGCTGAAAGTATTGCCGCTGTTGATAATCTCTTTTTCAACTGTCACTGCCTTCTTTACCGGATCTGTCGGATCTGTAGTCTTACCAGGTGTAACATCCGGCTCATGCTCTTCATCCGGACCTTTTCCATCGGCAGTTGCCTCATTCGTTACAAAACCAGGATCCTTCGCGATATCAGCCTCCGTCACCACATACTCTGCTGTAAACGTCTGGCTTGCTCCCGGTGTGAGAGTCCCCGCTGACCATTCTTTTCCGACCAGTTCATCTTTCACCGTAACATCTTTAATGGTAAGATTTCCATCATTCTTTACGGTAATGCTGTACTCGATCTTCTCACCCAGAGCATAGGTGCTTCCGTTCTTGGGCCTGCTCGTCGTCTTCTTCTCCACCGTCAGATGCGGGTTCGGAGTCTCAATGCCGACTTTGACTTCCGCCTGTTTCTTCGTGTCTTCAAACACCGCTGTCGCAGTGTTAACCAGTTCTCCATTCAGAGTGAGGATATCCTCCTCCGTCACCGTATGACTGTACTGGAATGTCACGATTGCTCCCGGCGGCATTATAAGCACTACAGAATCTGAGTGACCCACAAATGTGCTCCTGATAGAATTCATCTGGACTTCTGCCACTGACAGATTCACCGTCTCATTGCCCAAGATATCGCTGACATTCAGATTCAGTGTCATGTTGCCTGTGTTCTCCACCTTGAGCAGATAATTTACATGCTCGCCCAACTTATAGCTACTCGGCCGAGTCATCTGTATCTTTGTAACCTCAAAGTCCGGATTCTGTTCTTCCTTCGGAATCGGCACCGGTTCAGGATCAGGTGTAGTTCCTTCGCCACTTACCTTCGCGATATTCTTAAGCTCGGCTTTGCTGTCGATGTCTTTCTGCGTCACTGTATAAGCCGCTTTCACTGTCACCGACTTGCCCGGCTTCAGTTCACCGATCACTGCCTGACCTCTTCCGTTGATCGAATAGCCTTCGCCTTCTTTAATTACCGCTCCCTCAAGAGCCTCAGCCACGATCACATTTTTCTGTGTAATGTTGCCGTCGTTGGTCACTACAATATCAAACTCTGCTGTCTCGCCCGCTTTAAATGCTCCGTCTTTGCCGGTGCCTTTATTGGTCAGTTTCTTTGTTGAAGACAGCTCCTTTACTGCAATTTCCGTATTGGCATCTGCGTCATCTGATTTGCTCTTTTCGCCTTCACTTACGGTCGCGGTATTTTCCACCTTTCCGGTCAGGACATCCTCTTCCGTAACTGTATAGCTGTAAGTCACCACTGCACGCTTGCCAGGTGCAAGATTATTCACAATCAGAGTGTTTCCTCTCCATGTATGCGTGACATCTCCATACACATTAACATTGTGGATATCCTTAAACATGGCATCCGCTACTTCCAGATCATTCAGCGTTACATTCCCGGTGTTCTCCACAACGATCTGATACTGGATCACTTCGCCGACCTTAAACGCGTTTCCGCCTGCCGTGCCTTCATTCACCACAGTCTTTTCCACTGACCAGTCAGGATTTTGATCTTCCTTCGGAACCGGAACTTCCGGATTCGGTCTTGGATCTGTTCCTTCATCTCCCTCTACATACGCGATATTCTTCAAGCCTTCGTCATTGTCAATATCAGCCTGCGTCACCGTGTACTCTGCCTTTATGGTCACTTCGGCTTTCGGAGCCAGCTTCTCAATAATGGCCTTGCCGTTTTCCACGCGATAGCCATCACCCTCGACGAACACTGCGCCCGACAGAAATTCTTCCACAACAACTTTTCCCTGTGTGACATTGCCGGTATTTCTGACTACAATGTCAAATTCCGCCTTCTCACCTGCTTTAAATCTGCCGTTCTTACCGCTTCCGCTGTTCGTCAGCTTCTTCTCTGCAGACAGGCTTCTCCTTTCTCCTTCAACACCAACTTCCGCTTTCGCTTCTTCACTGATTCTGTCCATGCTTGTAGTCACGGTGTTCACTACTTTGCCTTCCGCTTCCGCGGCATTTTTGATGTCCGCTTCCGTTATTGTATGGCTGTAGGTTACTACCGCAGTTTTTTCTGGTGCAAGTCCGCTTAATACCAGTGTATTTCCGTTCCGCTTCCAGGTGACTCCTTCCCCATATACGTTGATTTCGTCCCCAAACAGAGCGTCATTCATTTTCAGGCCATCCAGAGTTGTATTTCCTTTATTTGTTATCACAACCTGGTACTGTACTGTCTCGCCATAACGGAATTTTCCGCCTGCTGTACCTCTTCCCTCATTAATCGCTGTCTTTTCCACTGACCACTCAGGATTCCTCGGTTCAAGCGGGATATCCTCCGTCGGGACATTCGGATCAGGTTCTCCTTCCGCTTCCACAGACAGATTATTCGAGAGAGGACCTCCCTTATCGATATCCTTCTGGGTTACCGTATATTCCGCCTGCACAGTGACTGTCTCTTCCGGAGCAAGCTCATCAATGACAGCACTGCCCTCTTCATTAATCGTGTACCCTGTGCCTTCTACAATCTTTGCGCCAGCAAGAGTCTCTTTGATAACAATATTTCTCCTGATCGTGTTACCCTTATTCGTAACGGTAATGTCAAAAGTCGCCGTCTCGCCTGCCTTGAACGTTCCGTCCTTGCCGCTTCCACTGTTTGTCAGTGTCTTTACCACAGACAGATCCTTGATCTTTCTGGTAAGCTTCGCTTCCTTCCAGTCGCTTCCGATTTCTTCGCCGGATTCTTCCCTCATAGTAACCGTATTTTTAAGCCACTGGCCAGCCTCGATATCTTCCGCTGTGACTTTATGTTCATAGGTCACAACAACTCTGCTGTTTGGAGCTATTTTAATATGAAGGTTCCCTTCTTCATCCTTATGGTATTTGGTAGCACTGTTCGCAAAGTAAACATTCGCATGTTCCAGACTGAACGTATCATCTGCGACGATCTCCCTAGTCTGATTCCCCTCATTTTCGATGGTAACCATATAGCGGATGACTTCGCCCAGGCCAAACTCATGCTCACCGTTGACGATCTCTTTCTTTACCGTCATCTTCTCAATTACGGGATCAGTAGGAACTTTCGCCTCACTAGGTGTCACTTCCAGTTTTGTCCCATTTGGAGGAGTTCCATCTGCGGTTGCCACATTAGTCACAGAACCTTTTCTGATATCTTCTTCTGTTACTGTGTAAGAGGTTGTAACCTTATAAGGCTCACCCGGCTTCAGCTCTCCAACCTTCTGCTCTAACCCGGTCAAATCATCTTTTACAGTAACATCTGAAATTGTCAGATTGCCGTCATTTGTCACCGTAATTTCGTACTCAACAGTCTCACCCAGCGCGTACGTGCTGCCGTTCTTCGGAGTACTTGTAACTT
The DNA here is from genome assembly GCA_947626965.1 of uncultured Lachnospiraceae bacterium. GTDB lineage: Bacteria > Bacillota > Clostridia > Lachnospirales > Lachnospiraceae > Choladousia. The sequence goes on along the minus strand of CANQUH010000011.1, from coordinate 20,416 downwards.
TCTTCTCTACTGTCAGGTGCGGATTCGGCTTCTCAAACTTAACCGTCACTTCCGCTGACTTTGGCGCCATCGTTTCTTCCTCAGGTGTGGCTGTAGCTATATTCTTCAGTTCTCCATTCAGGATGTCCTGCTCCGTCACTCTATGGCTGTACTGGAATGTCACTGCTGAGCCTGGCTGCATTTCCAATTTAACACTGCCTTCACTACTTTCTGTAATCGTACAACCCTTGTACGGATTCATATTAGTCTGAACCCCTTTGGCATTCAAATCATAAGCAGTCTCGCCCATTACATCTGCAAGGTTTATCGTCAGCGTTGTGTTTCCGGTATTTCTTACCGCAATCAGATAATCCACATGCTCACCGGCTTTGTAAGTAGTCGGCCAAGTTACCAATTCCTTCGCGATTTCAAAGTTCAGTTTCCTCTCTTCTGTCGGAATTGGTTCAGGATCGGGACCAGTTGTTGTTCCCTCGCCGCTTACTGTAGCCGTGTTCGTCAGTTTCGTCTGATTGTCGATGTCATCCTGCGTTACCGTGTACTCAGCCTGCACCGTCACACTCTTGCCTACCGGAATCTTCTCGATCGTCGCCGTGCCGTCCGCATTCACCGTGTAGCCGTCTCTTGCCACGATCTTCGCGCCTGCCATCGTATCGGTAACAACCACGCCATACTGCGTTGTGTTTCCGGTATTCTTTACTACGATGTCAAAGGTCGCTGTCTCACCTGCTTTAAACTTCCGCTCACTTCCATTTTTATTCATTCCGTTCGTAAGCTTCTTCTCAGATGTCAAACCCGGTTTCGCTACATAGTCCGTACCACTGCTGACTTTAATTTCGTCTTCATCACCAACCTGAATGCTCGCTTCATTTGTCACTTCAGGATTTGCTGATGGAGTGTTTAATATTTCCTCAGTGATTCTAATCGTTACTGTTACAAAACCTCTCTTAAATGGTCCTACATTGCTGATCGTCCATGTTACTGTACCATCTGAATAATTTCCGCCTTCAGAAACTTTTACAAGTTCTGTACCTGCCGGCAGAGTATCTGTAATCGTCACATTTGCTGCTTCGTTGGTATGATTATAGTATTCAATGGTATAAGTAACTTCAGCGCCAACTTTCAGCAGATCTCTGGTACTGCCATCTGACAGTGTTTCAGTGACCTTATACTCGTCAGCTACTGTTCCTCTGGTTTTATTTCCAGCCGGCTCATCATTATTCATCGTATTTGTGAAATTATTGCCGTCTGATGTCGTTGTATAACCTTTTACCTCAGCCTCTGCCACGCTGTACGTGTACTCATAGCCTTCCGCATCATACTTCGCTACATCTGCGAACGTGTAGGTATTGCCGTCCCATGTTGCTGTCGCTTCTACCGTCTCCGCCTTGGATCCGGCTTTCGCACTCGTACGGCTCAGGGTCAGCGTCAACTCCGTCGCATTATCATGCGCTTTGCCGCCGTCTACCCACGTCTTCGTGCCGCTTACATCAATCTTGTCGTTGATGGTATTTACCGTGTTCGTGAAGTTATTACCATCCTGATCCGTGGTGTAGCCTTCTATCGCAGCCTCTGCTACGCTGTACGTGTACTCATAGCCTTCCGCGTCATACTTCGGCAACCCACTGAACGTGTAGGTATCGCCTTCCCACGTCGCCGTTGCTTCTACCGTCTCCGCTTCGGATCCGGCCTTCGCACTCGTTCGGCTCAGCGTCAGCTCCAGCTCATCTGCATTGTTATGCTCCTTGCCACCGTCTACCCACGTTTTCGTGCCCGTTACGACAATCTTCGCGTCAATGCCATCCATCGTGTTCGTGAAGTTATTGCCGACCTGCTCGGTAGTGTAACCCTCTACTTCAGTCTCCGCCACGCTGTACGTGTACTCATAGCCTTCCGCATCATACTTCGGCAACTCACTGAACGTGTAGGTATCGCCTTCCCACGTCGCTGTAGCTTCCACGTTCTCCGCCTTGGATCCGGCCTTCGCACTCGTACGACTCAACGTCAGTGTCAGCTCTTTCGCATTGTCATGCGTCTTTCCGCCGTCTACCCACGTCTTTGTTCCGCTTACATTAATCTTCGTATCAATGCCGTCCATCGTGTTCGTGAAGTTATTGCCGGCCGATGTCGTGGTATAGCCTTCTACCTTAGCCTCTGCCACGCTGTACGTGTACTCATAGCCTTCCGCATCATACTTCGCTACATCTGCGAACGTGTACTTATTGCCGTCCCACTCCGCCGTCGCTTCTACAGTCTCCGCTGTGGATCCGGCCTTCGCACTCGTTCGGCTCAGCGTCAGCTTCACTTCATTCGCATTATTATGCGTCCTGCCGCCGTCTACCCACGTCTTCGTGCCCGTTACACTGGTTTTCTCACCGATGTTAGACATCGTGTTCGTGAAGTTATTGCCGGCCGATGTCGTGTCGTAGCCCTCTATCGCAGTCTCTGCTACGCTGTACGTGTACTCATAGCCTTCCGCGTCATACTTCGCTACATCCTTGAACGTGTACTTATTGCCTTCCCACGTCGCCGTCGCTTCTACGCTCTCCGCCTCTGATCCGGCCTTCGCACTCGTTCGGCTCAGCGTCAGCGTCAGTTCTGTCGCATTATCATGCGTCTTGCCTCCGTCTACCCACGTCTTTGTTCCGGTTACATTAATCTTCGCATCAATATCATTTCTAGTATTCGTTACCGTGATAGAGACATTTCCGTTGCTACTCGTCTGAGACTCCCCATATGTGGTTTTATAACCGGGTACTGCGGTTTCTTCTACTGTATATGCATGTTTTTCACCTGTTTCGTCTGTCTGCGGCAGGTTCCTCCATGTATATGTCCAGCCATTCTCACTATTTAATATAACAGCATCCCCATAATTTCTTTCATCCTGTTTCAACCGTACTTCGATATTCCCAGGACGTGTACTGCTGTTCCCATCTATCCACTGTTTCGTTACTGTTACACTGGTTGTTATTTCATCCCAGATTGCATACAATACTGTATCTTCCGTAATAGTAAACTGATCTCCGGCATGATACTTAACTGGTCCTTCTTTATCCAGAGCCCATCCCTGAAACGTATGCCCCGGCCATGTAGGTGTCCCCTCAACAGTTACACTTGTATTCTTATCATATTGTTGTCCCATCGGTATGCCTTGTACATAAGAACTGTAACCCACCGACACATTTTCATCATATGTAAGCCTTACTTTCTCGTTTGTATAAAGTACACCATCGACATGCCATCCCCATCCACTAAATAGTCCATTATATTGATATTTAATAACATACCAGACGACATAATCCGTTCCTATCCTATATGTTTTATTAATCTGACTATTATTATCTATCACGGCTTTAATTTGTTCTTCAGTTGGCTCTTTATTTAATTGAGCATCTACGCCTTGCGAATTAAAATAGAAATAACCTTCTTTCAAAGCACCATTTACTGGAATTCCACTGGTATAGTCACTTATGTTATAGTTTCCTGGCTCTTTAGGCATTTTTCCATCCAGTCGAATATAGAATGTGGCTTTTTCATTCTGTTTGGCCCATATTGCATATAAAGTTATATTTTTCTCGACATTATATGATGATCCAGCCGGATAAACAGCTGTATTCTCTGGCTTGTTTATGTCTCCTAGTGCCGTTGCAGCTCCGTTATTTGTACTCCACCCAACGAATACATAACCGTTCCTTGCCGTCATATTATCTTGATCTGGCAACGTAATTGTTCCGCCTTTTTTTACTGACCGACTCGCTGGAGCATTACCAGATCCATAACCATTATCCTCAGTATTATGATTGAATGTAACTGTACGCAGGCTTGCTGCCTTTACAGTCACTTCATAAGTTTCGGTATGAGTTTGCTGATTATTCTCAAAGCCCGTCGTATACGTATGCGTAATCTTCACAACACCAGGTGCTATACCAGTAACTTCTCCAGTATAAATAGTTGTCCCACCAAGACCCAAAAAGCCTCCACTGGTTGATTTTTTCCCTTCCACTGTTGCTATATTCTTATCATCGCTGGTCCACTGATGATTGTCCCCATTGTTCTCACTACTCTCTAGCGTAATCGTCTCGCCAACTTCTACCGCCGTCGGACCTGAAATACTGATCGGTGCAATCCCCGACGGCTCCGACGCAATCTTGACAAGAGTCTCATTGGTCGCCGCAAGTCCCTTAATGGTATATTTTCCGTTTCCGTTCTCTGTTACTTCGGCTTCTTCTCCGTCCGCTTCAGCAATAACCTCCCCGATTTCATATCCTTCCTCAGGCTCTACTTCGAATGTGATCTTTTTCTTTCCCGTTTCCACCGTCTTGTTTGTGACATCTTCGCCATTTAACGTCACGGTGAGCCCTTCTTCTACATTGAAGCTGACCTCATTCTTTGCCGCTCCCGGCTCAGTCTCGGTCTCGGTTTCCTCAGCTTCCGGCCCCTTCGCACTCACGCTGATCACGGTCTCATCCGTCTGAATCCCCTCAAGGATATACTCGTTCCCGCTCTCATCGCTCGTCTTCCGCGTCTCGTGGTCGCCGTCGAAGATGACGCTCGTGATTTCGTACCCTTCCTCCGGAACTGCCGTAAAGATGATGGTCCCGTCCTTTGCCATCGCCGTTTCGCCGTCCGCGACATTCTCGCCGTCCACGGTCACAACCGCGCCTTTGGCGACTTCAAATGTGACGACGTTCCTTCTGATCCCGTCGTCCACCGGCTGCGCGCTTACGCTGACCACCGTCTCGTCCGTCTGGATTCCCTCGATGATGTATTCGTTCCCGCTCTCATCGCTTGTCTTCCGCGTTTCGTGCTCGCCGTCAAAGATGACGCTGGTGATCTCATAGCCGTCTTTTGGAAACGCAAAAAAGACAATGGTTCCGTCTTTTGCCATTGCCGTTCCGTTGTCCGCGACATCTTCGCCGTCCACGGTCACCGCCGCTCCCTCAGCAACCTGGAATGTGACTACGTTCTTTACTGCGGAGTCCTCCCCGGTTTCCGATGCTTCTGTATCCAGCGCCTGCGTGCTCACGCTGACCACTGTCTCGTCGGTCTTGATGCCTTCTATGACATATTCCGTTGTGCTGTCTCCATTGTGGCGGGCGTCCTTCTCGCCGTCCACCAGCACGCTGGTAATCTCATAGCCGTCCTTTGCCCACGCCGAAAAGACAATTTTGCCATCCTGGGCCATTGCCGTTCCATTGTCTGCAATATTTTCTCCGTCTACGCTTACCTGCGCGCCCTCATCCATGGTGAAGGTAACTTTCCTTAATTCTGGATTACCCCCCCCGAAAGATTATCGCCCTGCTGGTCTCCCTTATCCGTCACAGCGCCAAAAAAGCTGTCGGCGAGTGAAATAATTCCGTTTGAGGTCAGCATCATGCATACTGCCAGCGTCATGGCGATGATTCTTCTCCAACGATTATTTTTCTTCATAATCAACACCTTTCTGCCTTTCTTGTTCTCTGTACTGTCTTGTTGCCCCCAAGATACTTCTGCAGTCCCCCTGCAGTTATGATTATCCGCCTTTATCTCTTTCCATAATTTTTCTCCTCCTTCTCCGCACACCGATCTTATATTTCAGCAGGCAGTTGTTTCTATCGTTTTTTTCTATTATACATGTTCCCTGTCACATATTGGTCACTTTTTTTAAACTTTTTTCTCATTTCTCCAAAAACATGACCATCTATTTAATTGTCCTCAGGCAGACATTAAAGAAACATATAAAATCTTGTTTCTTTATAGTAAGATATAGATTTTATTTTGTCAATATAATATTTTAAACTTTATATATCGTATTATTACTTACTACATGCAGATAATGTAACACAATCCCATTATTTTTCCCTTCGAGCTGAAAATTTCAATTGAAAACCCCTCCGCTGCCCTGTATAATAAAATTAACAACGAAGTTCTGCAGCATGAAAGGTTTTTGTCATGGAGAAAAAAGAAAAGCAGAAATATTTTGAGGAAGCTCTCTCTGATTTTGTACACGATGTAGCAAGCGGCAGGGCAATCCGCCATCTGGTCAGCAGCGGCTATACGACGGATCAGATCATGCAGCGGCTGGATTTCCCCACGCCCCGGGAGCGGGTGGAACAGACGGTTTATCGCTGTATGACGGAGAGCGGAACTCTGCTGGAATCTCTTCCCGTCCCGGAGGAAAGCATGGAAATGGTTGTTCTCAAGGACGCAAAGCCGGCGCAGCTCGCCGCTCTCTTGTCGGAATATCTCGGCGCGGACGGTGAGGAAAATTCCTATGTCTCCTGTCCGTTCGGCACAATCCACAGGGACAGGGAGGCCCGCCTCGCGCGGATGACGGCCTGCCTGACCGCCAGGGAACGGGAATATTTACTTGGAATTCCGTGGAAAATGCAGATTATGTACCACCGTCTGAACAGCCGCATGTGGGAGATCAGCCTTCAGATGGCGGTACACTCTGACGCAGAAATGAAATTTTATTTTCTGAAAAGCAAAAAGATTGTTGTAAACCGCAGATCCCATCCGTCGGCGTCTTACAATTAGTCTTCCGGCAGACTGCCGGTCAGGGAAACCTGTTCTTTCACTGCCTCCGCAAAAGGCCCCGGCAGAATCCGGGTTCCGCGATGCTTCCCCAGATAATCCGTATCAAAAAGGATGTCTGTCCCATCTGGATTTTCATAGCGCTCCTCCGGCTCAAAGGCTTTCCCAAGCGTATCTGAAGAGATGAGTCTGGATTCAAAATTTTGGATTCGTTCATAGAGATTGGTCTTCAAAACAAGATGCCCGTTCTCTTCTTTCAGCTCAACCTGCACCGGACTTTCGGAATCCGTCAGGCTGTGCTTTTCCTTGTCCCAGCCCTGCGCCCCGGCCAGATAAACGTTTCCGTCCGCCCAGACCGGAAGGGAATGTGCGTGCCAGGGTTCCAGCCCCGCCATATCCGGCGTATCGTTTTCCATGTCAAAATGAGAGATCCATTCCTCATAAGTGAGATAATCATTCATCACATGAGTGCCGACTTCCCGGTTTTCTGTAAAGGTTTCATCCCGGCTATCACTTTTGACCTCGATCGCGTCTTTCGGCCACTTTTGCACAAAAATATTATTGTAAAAACGGTCGTCCCCGTGAAGAATCGTCATGAATCCCATGACCTCCGTCCTGTGGGGAATGTGGTAAGGCGTATACCGGGGGCCTGTCCCCTCGCCCACGCAGGTAAACGCTCCGCAGATCAGGTTATGTACCATCGCCACGCCCTGCGTTGCCATGCGCAGCGACACGTCTGACAGCAGGATGTTGTGATCGATCAGCGTGGGGCCATGCCCTACTTCCACAAAAATATCCTGACTCATCATGCCGCCGTTCAGCTGTTTCGCAAAAGCGGGCCGCTGATTATCGTGCAGCAGATTTTGTGTGATGCGCGTCCCCTGCGCTTCCCAGTCCGTCCAGATGCCCATGGTACAGTGGTGGATATGATTTCTGCGCATGATCACATCGATGGCCGCATGCATCTTGATTCCCGCGATCTCCGCGCCGCCCAGCTCCATCATATTATTGATGTGATGGATGTGGTTGTCCTCAATCACCGAGAAGACGCCGCCCATCCTGCCGATGATGCCGCCCTGCTCACAGTGGTGGATGTTGTTGCGGCGGATGATATGGCTGCCCACCTTCTCCTTCACCCAGCCATGATACTGGCCGCGGCAGACCGCGTCCCGCTCCATCTGCGTCGGACTTTTGACATGTTTGTACGTGAAATAATGCTCGTTATCCGGATCCAGATATTTCCCCAGCCCGATGCCGGCGCACTTGCTGTTGGAAATCTCACAGTCCTCAATGATCCAGCCCTTCGACCAGTGCGGGCCGATCATGCAGTCCTGAAAAGCCGCGGGCGGGGCCCATGTAGTGGCCGCCTTTGTGACGACAAATCCGCTGACCGTGATATAGCCGACGCCTGTCCTGGAGGGCATGAAGCATTCCCGACGCACATTGATCTCCACGTTCTCCCAGTTGGGATCCGCCCCCTGAAAATTCGCGAAAAACACAGTCCGCCCGTCCTGCTGCTTGGCATACCATTTCAATCGGGACGCCTCCCGCTCCCAGGAGCACTCATTTATCTCCCCCGCAAGACATTCCTCAAGACTGCCTGCCTCGTAGAGCATTTTATCGTTCAGATAAACCGCCCCGGTGTGCTTCGTGCGGCCGGCGAAATACCAGTCCCCATACACGTAGGTCGTATACGGATTGTATTTTCCAAAAATCGAATTGTCCACACTGGCTGTCCAGACCGTCCCCCTGTAAAGTTCCCATCCGGTCAGTTTTTCCGCCCCGGTGATCACCGCTCCCAGAGGTTCCGTGCTTCTGTACACGATGCGCGCATCTTCTCTCCCGGCATTTGCCGGATCCACATACTCCCGGTACACGCCCGGCGCCACCAGCACCTCATCCCCAGCCCGGGCAATCTTCGCCGCTTCCCGGATCCGGCGAAACGGATTTTCTTTCGTGCCATTGCCGTCATGTTCCGCATTGCAATCCACATAAATTTTCAAAGGACCCGGATCTGCAGTAATCTCAAAAGGAATTCTTCTTTCCTGCGCCACTTTCGTACAGAAAATTGTAATTGCCGTTGTAAGATTCATTCCCATTTTCTGGCAGATTTCTTCCACAGTTTCCTTCAGTTCTGCATCCATACGGAAATTTACGCTTATCTGCGCCATAAACGACACCTCCTCATTCAATTACATTATAGCGTTTTTTTAATATTTGTAAATAATTCACTTTGCGCTTTCTGTACCCCGCTTCACTTCCCAGTCTCTGCTGCTGACCCGGTAAAACGCTATAGAAATCACCGTCGCCACACCCCATCCGACCGGCCACGCGCACCAGATTCCGACCGAGCCCAGCGCTGTCCGAGACAATACAAACGCCAGTGCCACCCTCAGCACCAGATCCGTAAATGTCGAGGTCATGAACTGCCCCATCTTCCCCGCGCCGCGCAGGATTCCGTCCGCGATCAGCTTAGCGGAAACGACAAAATAAAACGGGGAAAGAATTCTCAGATAGATGACTCCCGTTTCGACCGCCGCCCCGGCGTGATCCTCCATAAACAGATACAAAAGGAACCTGCCGCCGAAAAAGAACAGCACTGCCAGCGGAAGGCTCAGTGTCCAGATCATCCGGATTCCCGCGCCAAAGCCCTGCTTCACCCGCTCCATCTTCCCCGCACCGATATTCTGAGAAGTATAGTTGGAGATTCCGTTCCCAATTGTAGTAAACGAGGTGATGACCATGTTGTTGAGCTTGACTCCCGCGGCGTAGCCGGCGATCACACTTGCTCCGAATCCGTTGATCACGCTCTGGAGAATGATATTTCCCACGGACACGAAGCTCTGCTGCAGCGTGCTGGGTATGGCGATCGCCGCGATCTGCCGGAGCATCTCCCAGGAAAACAGCGCGGCCTTTTTGTTTGTCTCCATTGTCTTCAGCCGGCGCAGAACTGCCGCGACCGCCAGAACGCAGCTGACTCCCTGGCAGAGGAAGGTCGCCCAGGCGACTCCCGCGACTCCCATGTGAAACATCGTCACAAACCAGATATCCACAAGAATGTTCGCCGTCGAAGACACGGCAAGAAACAGGAACGGCGTCTTCGAATCCCCGAACGCAGAAAAGATTCCCGTCGCTATATTATAGAAAAACAGGAACGGAAGTCCCCAGATGTAGATCGTCAGATACAGTCTGGAATCACTTAAGATTTCCTCCGGCGTATGGATCATCTGCAGCAGCTTTCCGCTCCCTGCCAGTCCGCACAGCATCAAAAATCCACACAGAACACAGGAAGCGATCAGCGTGGTCGTCACCGCCGTCTTCATCCTTCCAAAATCCTTCGCCCCAAAATATCGGGAAGTGATCACCGAGCAGCCGATATTGCAGCCGAACGCAAACGCGATAAAGATCAGCGTCACCTCGTAGGAATTTCCGACCGCTGCCAGCGCGTTTTCCCCCACAAATTTTCCGGCGACAAGACTGTCCGCTATGTTGTACAGCTGCTGAAACAAAACGCTCCCGAACAGCGGGAGACAAAAACTCCAAAGTACCTTTCGCGGCTCTCCGGCCGTGAGATCTCTGTTCATACTGAAACTCTCCTTTTCCCTTATTGTTCATCTCTGCCGATTCTGTTTTAAGACCCGGCTGTAAAAATAATTGTTTTCATTTGCGCGCCCGTCCATTATAATCAAAACAGTTTCATGTGTAAAATGTATATTTGATATATTATCCATGTGATTATGATATGATATCAGGGTCGAAAGGTCATGCGTTCCATGTTCACCATGGAAAACATGACGTCATACCACAGACAGCACCAAAAAGGCAGATTTAAATTGAATCGTGTAATGGCCGCCCGCAAAATCAAACAGAAAGGAGTCCGCAATGTCTATTCCTTACGATTACTACCGGATTTTTTATACAGCCGCCCAGTATGGGAGCTTCACCCGCGCCGCCGAAATCCTGCAGAGCAGCCAGCCGAACGTCACCCGCTCCATCCGCCGCCTGGAGCATGAACTGGGCTGCCGTCTGTTTCTGCGGTCGCGCCAGGGCGTCGTTCTGACACCCGAAGGAGAAAAACTGTTCTCCCATGTCAGGATTGCCTGCGATCATCTGCAGGCGGCGGAGAACGAACTTTCCAGAGACCAGAAGCTTGAAAGCGGAAGCGTCTTTATCGGCGCGAGCGAGACGGCGCTCCACGGACTGCTCCTGCCGGTCCTCGGCGAGTATCATCGGGCTTACCCGTATATCCAGCTTCACATCGCGAACCACACCGTTGGCCAGGCCGTCTCTGCCGTGCGCAGCGGGCTGGTGGATTTCGCCGTCACAGTCTCCCCAAACGGCGTGCAGAGCCCTCTGCACGAAGAAACTCTGATGCACTACGAAGAAGTCCTGATCGCCGGAAGCGAATTTTCAAATCTGAAACAAAAAGAGCTGACTCTTGAGGAAATATCCGGATATCCTCTGGTCAGCGTAGAACAACATTCATCCACATATGAATTTTACAAAGATTATTTTGCCAGACATCATCTCTCCTATCATCCGCAGATTGAAGTTGCCACGATGGGACAGATCCTCCCGATGGTAAAATATGGACTTGGCATCGGGTTCCTGCCGGATTTTATGTTTGAAGATTCGCAGCGCAGGCACGATTCCTCCCGCTTTTCCTTTAATCAAGTAGGAGGCGGCTTTTCCTCCTGCCCGCCGCGCGGCCCAGGAGCTGCGTCAGCAGCTGATTCCCATGCCTGGACCTGCGCACAAAAAGAAGACGAGGTGTTTAAAATCCGCCTCGTCCATGGAAATCCCGTCCGCAGCATCAGTCTCATCCGGGACAAAAATCGTCCTGTAGGCATTGCCGCGCGCAGATTAATTCAAATGATCCGGGAATCCACGCATGGTTCCCGGTCACGCCGTGCTGTCCTGCCGTAAATGACCGATGATCCGTGACCTTCAGACGCTGCAACACAAGTTTCCTCACTACCTGCATTCGGTACATCCATTCTTTCCGTTACTCAGTATAAAAGCTTCACCCGGATACAGGGCGTATACTCTGTCAGGGTTGACCACGCTCTCGGCCAGATGCGCCGGATCCCCGTTAAAAGTGTTCCAGTCCGGCGCATCCACTGTCCCCCAATGAATGCAGATAATCTGTGCATCCGGGTAGGTATTGGCCAGTTTTACCGCGCCGTCGAAGGTAATGTGCCAGCTATTGTCGGCAAAATCCAGCAGCAGCACATCAGGCTGCCGCGGCATGGCAAGCTGCTCCGGCAGCAGACGGGAATCACCGGGCGTCCAGATACTTCCATCCGGAGTATCCATCCAGAACCCGCAGTAATCCTCTTTTTTCCATTCCCGGTAGCTGTACTTCGGCATATCGTTCTGCCAGTTGTGCTCAGCGGGCGTCAGCGTAACTTTGACTTCCTCCACGGAAAAGGTCTCCCCGATATCATGACCGATCCCGTTCAGTTCCTCTTCCCGCATGACTTCGGCTACATACTGCGGCGCGTGGTATTCCCTGCAGACTGCTTTCAGATCACGGCAGGTAGGGCGGCTGAAGTGATCGTTGTCAATATGAGTCGCCAGAATGGCGTCGAGCCTGGGTACATCCTCCGGTTTGACCGGCATGTCGAACAGCAGAGGCATATCAAAACCCTCCAGCAGCGGATCGATCATCAGTACCGTGCCGCGGCTGTTGACAAGAATACTGGCGCTGCCCAGCCAACGGATTTCGGTATGGTCAATATCTGCAAATGCTTCTTTATTAAGGAGTTCCACCTGACGGGGCATGACCTGTCCTCGTGCACTTTTCTTCAGCTTTCCGGCAATATCATTCATGATTTTTTCCTCCGATTTATATTTATTCTGCGTCAAACTACAAATGTAAGTGCAGATTCACGCATCTTTCGCTGTATTTCTACACTTACATTATACTCGAACAGACATTTCATATCAAATGCTTTGTTTTTATATCTTTTCCATGCCTAAAAGGCATTTTGAGTGCTCAATGAATTTTCTTGCTGCCGCACTCATTGGCTGCTCCCGCTTCCACGCAAAAACAACGGATGCTGTGAGCGGCGGCGAAAGCGGACGGGAAATAACTTCCGTCCTCTCTCCGAAGGGAAGGGAGCCTTCTACAACGATTGCGTAACCGCATCCCTTCTGGACGAGCAAAGCAACGTTTGTTGTCAGATTTCCTGTGTAGGCTATATTCAGACGCTCAAAACGCTCCCCAAACCAGTTCGCAAGCTCCCCCTGCACATTGAGCCGTCTTGGAAGCACCAGAGGAAGAGATTCCAGCTGTTCTGCACAAATTGTCTCATTTTGCGCCAGAGGATCGTCCTTCCTCATCAGCACGACCCACCGTTCCTTTCCGGCAAAACGGATATATTCAAATTTCTCCATACTGACCGGTTCCAGCAAAACCCCGATATCAATATTTCCTCGTTCGATCTGTTCTTTCACCACATCAGCGGTCGCCGTATAGAAATCAAAACGCACCCTCGGGTATTTTTCCCGGAATGTTCCGCAGAGCCCGGCAATCTGCTCCATCGCGCCAAGTTCGCCGCCGCCGATGCTGATAACACCCTCCACCTGTTCTTCCTGTTCCAGAAGTTCCTGAACCGTTTTGTCCGTCAGGGAGATGATTTCCTCGGCCCGGCGCCGGAGCAGCATTCCCGCATCTGTCAAAACAATCTTTCGTGTTCCTCTGTCGAACAGTTTTACGCCGACTTCCTCCTCCAGCTGCGTAAGCTGTCTTGAAAGGGTGGGCTGTGTGATATTCAGCACTTCGGCAGCTTTTGTGATGCTTTCCTCTCGAACGACCGCGAGGAAATATTTCAGTACACGGATTTCCATGAATGATCTTCCTTTCGTCTTCGCCGGCTGCAGCGCTTTTTGTTCGCATCCTGTTCTCAGGATGGGCCTGGTACTGCCCTGCGTTTATCCGTTCAGCAGCCTTTTCACGCACTTGAATGTGATCTCATAAATTGTCATAAACACATAATTGACGCCAGCTGCTTCCATCGCCGTCCGCTGCTTTTCGGTAACAAAAGTGTAGGGGTAAATCCCGAACATAAACGGGAAGAACGTGTAAATAAAATCCTGCTTCCCGGAAACCGCCATATCCGGAAAATATTTATCAAGACCGAACATCACGGTGCGGATTGCTTCTCCGTACACGACCTTGAACGCCGCCAGATGTTCCGGACGGCTGCCAGTTTCCATGTCGTAGTGGTTCATGGACATGATTTTCAGAAGCTGGGAGCGTTCTTCCAGAGAATGCGCCAGCATATCGGCAAATTCATCTCTGGTCATTGTATCAACCCGCTCCATTGTCCGCTTCAATGACGCGATCCACAGCTCATACTCCCGTTTCAGCAGAGCCAGGAAGATTTCTTCTTTCGTCTGAAAGTAGTTGTAAATAGAAGTCCGGGTAAAGCTGGTGGCATTCCCGATCTCCTTGATGGTGATCTCCTTAAAACTCATCGTCTGATAGAGCTTTTCACAGGCATTGATGATTTCCTCTCTGCGGGCCTCTGTCAGTTCCGGCGATCCTTTCGGCATTTGGTTTCCTCCTTATTTTCCGGCATTTTGGGGAAGAATCAATGTAACATTCTTCTTTATGATCCCATGGGATGCACAGGCGAATCTTGAATCTGACATTATGTCAGCATATCCACTATAGCACTGTTCTGACAATGTGTCAATATCTTTTCAGTACAGTGGAAAAGCCCTTCTGAAAGAATGCTGCTTTCGCAGCATTTCGCGTCTCAGACCTCGGGATTTTTGCACAAAATGTGCGGAAATCACCTCGAATTCAGTGGAGGTGTGAACAATCACTTGACAGGAATGTTATTGATTTCCAGCCATGCGGCTATATCATCCGGCAGACTGCTGCCGCCTGAGTAGTGAACAGACAGCGGCTCACCCATGACCGCATCGGGAGCCAGCTTTGTGATCGCCGTAAGGCTCTGCCCGAAACGCCCGCCGCCGTGGGAGCAGAACGGAATGATCGTTTTGCCCGAAAAATCGTATTCTTCCAGGAAGGACGCGATCGGCATGGGAATAGATGCCCACCAGTTCGGGTAACCCAGAAGGATTGTATCGTACTGATCCATATCTTCCACATGAACGGCAATTTCCGGCCGCGCCTGAATATTCTGATCGTGCTGAGCCTGATCAAGCACAGTGTTGTAGTCGGTCGAATAGGGTGTCACAAGCTCAATCTCAAAGAGGTCTGCGCCGGTTTGAGACTGGATTTCCTCCGCGATGCCTTTTGTGTTGCCGCCCCATGAGAAGAACGCAATCAGCACTTTGCCTCCATCTCCGGCCTCTTTGCCCGCCTGAGCGCTGACAATGTTCCCTGTGCCGTTTACAGCATTACGTACAAGCCGGATGCCGAGATTGAAGCTGCCCTTGTCCTCCGGCAAAGTGGCGCGGTAGGCCGAGCGCATGTTTTTGGCAAAATCATTCCAGCCGCCGCCGCGGTAGACACGCCTCGTCCCCGTTTCCGGGCCGGCAGGATCCGCTTCATCCGCTTTATCATATTCGCCGTAGTAGTCCCATACCCACTCGCTGACATTGCCATGCATATTATAAAGTCCCCACGCATTGGGCGAGAAACTGTCCACGGCAACCGTCGTCTGCCGGTACTCGCCGGGCTTCGTTGTGAGATTCCCCTGCGAAAAATAGTTGTTCTCGATCTCGTATGGATAGTGGCCGTAGTAATTGGATTCCTCCGGACTTATAGAATTTTCGGTATTGAAAGGAGTTGTCGTTCCGGCACGGCAGGCATATTCCCACTCCGCCTCGGTAGGCAGGCGGTAGCCGTTTGCGCTCCTGTCCCATGTCACGGTTTCGCCGTCAATGCCGTAAACAGGCGTGAGGCTTTCTTTTTCACTGAGCGCATTGCAGAACGCGATGGCATCCAGCCACGACACATTCTCCACCGGCAGATCATCGTCCCCGCTGAAGCTGGAAGGATTACTGCCCATTGCCGCCATATATTCGCTCTGTCTGACCTCGTAGGGACTGATATAAAAATCGCTGACTGTCACGGTATGCTGCGTCTCGTCCGCTGAGCGCCACGGTTCGTCCTCCGGGCTGCCCATCGCAAAACTGCCGCCCTTGATAAGCACGAAGCCGTCCTCTGCTGCCTCAGACAGCGGAGTAGACTCACTGGATTCACCAAGATCAGACATGAGTTCTTTTTCACTGGAATCTTCTCTTGCGATCTGCTCCGAAGAATCCGTCACATTTTCTTCCGCACCGATATTTCCTTCTGCCATCTCTGCCGGACTGCCTTCCCACAGCTCATTTTGCAGGGAGAAATTCACTTCTGCCGCGGCAAAAATACAGACAGCCACCGGAACAATAAAAGCCAGAGCTTTCCAGCTGCGTCCGTCTGGCTGCTTCCTCTCGGATTTCCTGCCAATTCTGCGGAGCATCTTGTTTATGTAATGCGCCGCTGCCGCAAACAAAACAATCATGGCAGCAGTCTCAGCAAAATAAATAACTGCCGCTTTTGTCTCGTCAAACATTACAAAATTTGTCCGCAGGAACAGATAATCCGTCATGCGCTGGGTGAAAAAAGCATAGATTCCATACACAGACAGGACAGCAGCAATGATACGGAGAACCCACGTCCTTGCCGCGTTCTTTTCAGAAAGGCCAAACAGTTTTCTTCCCATTCCAAAGAACTGCTCCATGTGCATTCCAAGGTGCGCCGACATGAAAATTAATCCCCAATGGGAAGCAAGCAGGTGAAGCGGTCTTGCAAATACCATTCCGCCGCGAAGATTAAGAAAACGGAAAACAAAATCGGACATCATAATTCCGCTGACACCCTGCGCCGCCATATCCAGCAGAAGAAGCAAATCAAGCGCCGTGCCAAAAGCACGGTTCGGGGTGTATTTCCCTTTGTAAAAACTTCTCCACCAGCCCAGGTTCAGTAAATGATGAACAAGGAACAACACCAGCATAACGGCGCCGATATATTCGTGTATTTCCTGTCCGACCAGTATTTCTGCCATCAAAACCGGCAGAAGAATAATCATGGCAAAATCTACGATCCGTTTTATGTTATGTCTGTTTTTCATGATCATTCACCTCATACCTTCTAAATTATACTTTTCATCCACTTTACAACTTATTTCTTCCTATTTTGTTTAAAACTCGCCCGCGAGCTCCATTTCCTCTGCCCACATATGGATGCGGATGTTTTGCAGCCATGCGCTGTTGTTGTCCGTCAGACCGTAAAGCAGATAAAGTGTCAGATATGGAGACGGAGCAGACTCTATCGAAAGAATATGATTCCGGATACATATTTCGATTTCCCAGAAAAATGTAAGTGCAGATTCACGCATCCTTCACTGTACATCTGCACTTACATTATATTCAGGCTGCTGTTTCATATCAAATACTTTGTTTTTATGTCTCATCCATGCTTAACAGGCATTTTGAGTGCTTTATGAATTTTCTTGTCGCTGTATTCATCGGCCTCTTCCGTTTCCACCCAAAAACAACAGACGCCCATTCTACGGATTTCACTCTTTTGAAAACAAGAAAAATACTTGAACCCCTCAGACAGTTATGATATATTAGACACAGAAAAGGACACCTGCTAATAACAGGTGCCCCATAGAAACTGCCGATAGACGGTTAGCCCGAAACATATTCGACAAAATAGCCGCTTAGTTTGCGAGACTGGGGCGGCTATTTTTGTGTCTTGCTGCTATCTTTACCAAGAGAGTATCCTATTCCGAAGCAGGTCAAGCCAAAACTCAACACTGCAATCAGTTCACAAATATCCATATGGCTCAGCCCTCCTTTCTCAGATTCCCTTGCGGGTTTCTATGTAAACGGAGGGGCGCACTACGTCCGGTGGACGCAAGTTCTGCGCCGACCGAAACGGAGTGTAAAACACATTCCCTCCGGAGAGGGCTAACCGCCTACCATCCTGACAGTCTCAGATTGATAGTAACATACTTAAGCAGGAATTTCAATTTAAATTATAAACTGATTACTTTTTTCATTTGTCTGTTCTATCCTATTTTTAAAACCTGAAAGACAGGAGAAATTCGAAATTTCCTGATTTTATGGGAGAATTTCGACCCTCTCCTGTCTTTTAAGACTGGATTTTTCTGTATGAGTCTGATACTAAGCCTTCAGCTTTTTCCCCAGCTCATAAGCCTGCTGCGGATACCTGGAATGCTGCGTCATGGACGGCGTGCCGCAGCCCTTTCCCAGCACCATACCCTGATCCTTCAAGTTCAGATACCGCACA
Source organism: uncultured Lachnospiraceae bacterium (assembly GCA_947626965.1). GTDB lineage: Bacteria > Bacillota > Clostridia > Lachnospirales > Lachnospiraceae > Choladousia. Next base: position 2,622 of record CANQUH010000011.1, on the reverse strand, counting down.
AGCGTATGATAGTGCGATTCCAGAGACTCAAAGGTCCACGTGTCATTATTCCAGGCCACAGCCAGGAGCGCAGACTTCATATGCTTTCTCTGGATACTGCTGTTGAACGCGCAGAAACGGTCGATCAGCGTTTTAAGCTGGGCGCTCATTCCGTAATAGTACAACGGCGTCACAAACACCATCATGTCCGCATCCAGTATTTTCTGCCTGATTTCATTCACATCATCTTTTTGGACGCAGGGGCCTTCATACCCGCAATGGATACAGCCGGTACAGGGATGGATGTTTGCGTGGGCAGCATCGATCACCTGTACGCTGTGACCGGCTTCCGTCGCTCCCTGAATGAACTGCTCCGCCAGCAGATTGGAGGAACCTTTTTTGTTCGGACTTCCTTCTAATACAACAATCAACATATTTTTATAACCTTACCTTTCCGGATCCCGTGTTCCACGCACTGTAAGCTCTGACTGTTCTGCCGTTTTTCTTATATGTAGTATAGGCCCGTACCCTCACATAGTACGTCTTTCCTCTTTTCAGCTTACCCTTCGAGATATCCAGTGAATTTTTCGCCAGGAATCTTCTGAAAATGATCGAGCTGTCCTTGAAACTTCCGGCAGTGGAAATCTGCACTTGATATCCTTTTGCTTTTGATTCTTTTTTCCAGGATACACTGATCCTTCTTTTTCCCGTACTCTCTGCCTTGAACTTTGCAATTTTTACCCCTGCCATTGCCTTTTTCGCATCCTGCTCAGCCTTTTTTTCGGCTGCAGATGGCGAGGGCTGCGCTGGCTTTGGATCCGGTATGGTTTCCGGATCCTTCTCTTTTGGAGGATTTGTCCCTGCCTCTGTCTCTTTTGGTTTTTCTGTTTCTTTGGGTTTTTCCGTCTCTTTTGGCTTTTCTGTTTCTTCGGAATTTTCCGTAATATTTTTCAGATTATATGTACGACTCCCCAATCCAATTTCCTGTGCGTGCTCCAGCGTATGGAGTCCTTTTTGCTGGCTGACCCGCCTCTGCAGCGACCCGCTCTCCTTTGCCGCAAAGCACAGGTCAATAGAAGCCTGATCAATGGCAACCGGATCCGTCGATGCCAGAATCCCGATATCATGGATATCCGGCTTGGCAGGATTTCCGTCGCAGTCACAGTCAATTGAAATATTATTCAAAACGTTCACGTAGACGATCCGCTTTCCATTCCCCAGATAATCGGATACGGATTTTCCTGCTTCCGCCATCGACTCTGTAAAAGCAGTCTGATTTCCGCCCCAGGGATTGGTATGGCTCCTGCCGCCCGTATGGATGAGGCATTTCCCTTCTTTCGAGCCAAGACCGATGGAAATATTTTTGATCGCTCCGCCAAAGCCCGCCATCGCGTGTCCCTTGAAGTGGGATAGTACAATATAGGAATCATAGTTCTTAAAATGAGAACCGACAAGATTCTCCGAAAGCCGGCTGCCGTTCTTCACAGGAAGCTCCTTGCCTTTTTATTCGTTGTTCTGCAATTATACGATGATGTTCACGACGATTCCGGTTACAAAGGAAAACACCATGATAAACAGCAGGTACAGCAGAAATCTTCTGATTCCCAGCACAATCTTCAGCGCGCCGAGATTTGTGATCTTTGTGGCAGGTCCGGTCAGCATGAAGGACGCCGCGCTTCCCATGCTCATGCCTTCATAAAGCCACATCTGCAAAAGCGGTATCGTACCGCCGCCGCACATATAAAGCGGTACTCCGATCGTAGCTGCCATAAAGACGCCAAACGCCTCGTTCCCGCCAAACAGCGCCGTCATTGCCTCCGCCGGCACATACCTTTGAAAGAGAGCGGAAAGCGCAATTCCGATCAGGAACCAGAGGCCGGTCGCTTTCACATTTCTTCCCAGGTTTTTCAAAAAACGGAGCAGGATATTCGGGTCTGTATCGCGGCTCTTCGGTTCGTCAAAACCGTCGAAGTTGAAGAAGGGTCTTCCTTTATAGAATATTCTTATCAGCACTCCCACTGTGACCCCGCACAGGAAACAGGCCACGATCCGCACCAGCAGGGCTATGATTCCAAGCGCCGCGCTGTAAATAATAAGCTGCGGATTGAGAAGGATCGACGACATCATGAAAGCCGCCAGCCAGTCGTCGCTCATCCCGCTTTTTGAGAAAGACGCGGCAATCGGGATCGTTCCGTACATACACAGGGGCGAGGCAATTCCAAGGGCGCTGGCAATCACTATGCCGAACGCCCCCAGCTTCTTTGAGCGGATAGAACGAAACAGATCATGGATATAGTCCTTCATGAATACGGAGATAAAAGAACCAATCAGCATTCCCAGTACCCAATATCCAAAAATCTGTCTGAGCTGTACGCTGAAATAATACCAGAAGTAAATTGCCTCCCGCTGCAGTATGTCACTCATCGATGCTCTCCAGACGATACGTTGTCTCCAGCAGAGCAAAAATCATGAGCATGGCAAATATAGTTCGTTTCATTTTTCCATCGCCTCCTTCGACTGTTTTCCTTTCAGCGAAAGGCATTTGCAGATAACATCTCCGGTTCTTAAGTAGTGATAAGTCGGAAACTCAAACAGTACCGGCTTCAAGGTGTTATAGTTGATCTTCCCATTCTCATCCAGATG
>CANQUH010000010.1 GCA_947626965.1 uncultured Lachnospiraceae bacterium | reverse complement strand
GAAAATAGCCATGCTTGCATGGATATTTGACGAATGCCGCGAGGGTGCTGTGCGCCAGTGGCGCACGGTCAGCACCGGTTCTGAGCGCCAGTGGCGCTCGTTTAGAACCGACCGGAACGGAGTGCAGACCCGAAGCGGAGCGGAGACCAAATACCCCGCCCCTTGGGGCGCTGCAAGATTGATACCCTGTTGCTTGTAGCGGGGTCTTTGATTTCTGTGGGCAATAGCAGGCAGCGGTTGAGTGGGGATTTTTCACAGCCCCTATGATATAAAGTATATCCTGTTAGAGAAAGGACGTCAAATCTTTTAGTCTGGCAGGATAATTTTCCTGCATTCCCGGCAGTCAGCGGGCAGCAGGCGAGAAATAAAATTCTGGAAACTGTTTGACAAAAAGTGGCAGCTGGACTATGATGAGTTTAATAGAAAAGTGTGAAGCCTAAAAAATGAGATGAAAAATCCTGCTTTCAGCGTCCATATGGACAACTGCCGGAAAAAATATTAAAATAGAAGCAAAGTCAGGAACAGGAAGGCGATGGGGTGTGGATGAAGATCGTTTAGGGAAAATTAAAGGGGACAATGGTGCCGAAGAAAGAAAACAGATGGGAAAAAGATACGAAAAGCTGTTTTTCGAAGAAACAGCTCAGGAAAAAACAGAAAAGTTTTATACAAGAGTAATCACAGGGGACATTTTGGCTCCTGTCTGCGAGAAGGTTTCCGGATATAAAAAAAGGGAATGTTTCAAAATATTGGAGAAATATCTGCGTTCAGATGTATTCGGAAGAGTATGCGTGCTCTCAGGCCTTAGAAGGACAGGAAAAACGACTTTGATTTTTCAGGCAATTGCCGGACTTCCAAAAGATAAAACAGTTTATATAAAAGTTATGAGAAACGATACGATGGACAATCTGAACAGAGATCTGAAGAAATTATCGGAACTGGAATATAAATATGTGTTCATTGATGAAATTACACTCCTCGAGGATTTTATCGACAGCGCCTCTCTGCTTTCTGATATATATGCCATGCTTGGAATGAAGATTGTTCTTTCCGGAACGGATTCTCTGGGTTTTACTCTGGCGGAGACAGCGGAACTGTATGATCGTTCTGTAACGATTCATACCACATTCATTCCGTTCAGGGAGTATTCCAGACTCCTTGGAATCCATGATATTGATGAATATATACGGTACGGGGGGACTTTTCGTGTCGGAGAAACGGATTTTGACGATCCGGAACTTATGGATGAGGGGATTTCTTTCCGCGATGATGAGACCACGCGAAGGTATATTGACACTGCGGTGGCCAGAAATATTCAGCATTCGCTTGCCTGCTGCAGGTATGGGACATATTTCAGACATTTAGTTGATTTGTATGAAGCAGGGGAACTGACAGGTGCTGTTAATCGTATCATTGAAGATATGAATCATCGGTTCCTGCTGTCTGTGCTGACCAGGGATTTTAAATCGCATGATCTGGGATCAGCCGCGCAGATTGAACGTAAACGAGCCGCTTTGGAGGGGCGCGTCAGCATTCTTGATGAAATAGACAGGGAAGCTGTTACCAGAAAGCTGATGGAGATACTGGATATTCGAAATCAGGCAGGAATGACGGTGCCGATCACGCAGGAGCACGTTTTTGAGATCAAGGAGTATCTGTCGCTTCTGGAGCTGATCATAAATATTCCGGCAGAGGGAATTGGTACAAAGGCGCCGATCGAAAACATTGTTTTTACACAGCCGGGAATGCGGTATTGTCAGGCACAGGCTCTCGTGTTTTCTCTTATGCAGGATGAGATGTTTAAGAAATATCCGGCTTTTCAAAGGAAACAGATATCGGACAGGATCCTTGAAGAGGTACGCGGGAGAATGATGGAGGAGATTGTTCTTCTGGAAACAGTCAAGATCCTTCCGGGACATAAAAAAGCATTTAAACTCTTTTTCGCAGCAGGCGAATTTGATATGGTTGTGGCAGATACAGAAGATGTTTCCTGCGAAATTTTTGAGATAAAGCATACGAACCGGATATTCCCGAATCAATACAGACACCTGACAGATGAAGAAAAATGTAATCAGGTCATCCATGAGTATGGTCCGATCCTTTCAAAAACAGTTTTGTACAGAGGACAGGATATGGAAGAGAGTGGGATTCATTACCGCAATGTAGAAAAATACCTGGAAGCTTTAAAAAAGGTTGACAAAAAGTGATAAGTAGAGTAGGATAAGTTTACTGAAAGAGTGAGAAGCCCAAAAAACAGGCCGAAAAAATTTATTTTCAGGAAAAAAGCCAGAGTTTACAATAACTGTACAACTCTGGCTGAATATGTATGATTTACTGACTGTTAAAAGCGGGAAATATCCATTTCAGGCTGTTTCACAGGAAACCAGATTGTCTTAAGGATATCACCTGTTTGTTCGAGATTGGATTTATCAATTTGGGTAAAGTCTTTTTGACCGCCGCTGCTGTCTGAAAAACGCTGGTCTCCGCTTTCCAGGTAATAATCGTACATTTTTCTGGAAAGAGCTTTAAGATCTTCCAGGGAACCTATGCAGCCATGAAGTTTTCCTATATAGAGCTGTTGTTTAGGATTTCCGGCTTTTATATATGCAATTACTTCATCGGGAGATGACGCCATCCATCCCCTTGAAATGATCCAACGTGTCCACCGTGCATGCTCATACAGAATCAAGTCGCCAATATTATCACAATTTTCAAAGGCTTTCGCCATCTCTTCGACAGATGAACTGTTTATGTAAGAGTCTGAATTGAGAATATTCCATCCAGTAGGGATGATATGATCGGCCCCAGAACGAACGGAAGTCTGGAAAAGACGGCAGGGCAGACTGAGGGCGACCGCCATAGAAGAATCCCTGTTGTAGCATCTGTTGAAATAACTTTCCATTGCTTCTGTACGTCTGCTGCTGTTTTCCGGTTCAGCAGAAGAAATACCGCAGTACTGCAGGTGTGTTGACTGGGCCATTTTTTCAAAATATCCACCGGATATATTATTAAAAGAGTAATGATCTGTCAGCATGCCAAAAGGAATGAGTGCATAATTATTATACCAGCTGTCACCGTGTTCTTCCATTTGTACGACCATACTTTCTGACAGATGGGCCGTGTCAGGATCCTGACAATAATACGCAATGATTGGAAAAGTAGTCTGGTTGATTCTTTCTTTTGACAGAACAGCCCTGCGAATGCTCCACTCCCTCAGCCTGATTCCAAGGTTCAGATTTTCCGTGTCACTTCCGGTATTGATGACGTAATAATAAAATGCAGAATCGCTTTGGCTGCAGTTCTCAATCTGCTCTGTTAGTTTTGGTGAACGCAGCAGTGCAGAAGGTAGTTTAGTAAAACTGAATTTGACAGATGAAATGTTTTCAGAGTCAGGCAGACTGTCAAACATACCGCGGCATTCAAAGCGGAGACGGGATTCTATTAACTCAGCTTCAGGAGAGATTACATGTATGGAAAGAGTTAATTTTTTGTAGAAAAAGCATCCCATCCAGAAAACTTCTCTTATAAGCCAGTTGGTTAAATCATCGTTTTTCAGTGCAATGACGGTAAAATGAATAATATAAAGTTTTTGCCCCTGCAGAAGCCGGGATTTGCTGACCGAACGAACCGGATAGAAGACCGGATGAAGGGCCGGCAGATACTGAGCGCTCCATTTTGCGTCATCCAGGAGATACACGGGTACAGTCAGCCCGTCCATGTGTTTTAAAGCGGTGTCAATCAATGGTGCGTACTCTTCTTCTCTGGTGCGCAGATATATGGTTATTCCAGTCCAGTCCTGCTCATTGCAGACATTGGAACCCGAGGATTTTTTACTCCAGTTTTTGATTTTGTCAAGAACGAATAGCAGATCATGAAAATTTTTGTCAAAATTATCGTCAAGCAGGAGATAGAGGATATTTTTTGACGGAGCGACGGTTTGAATCAGTTCATCTGCTGAAGATGCAAATGAAAGATACTCTGTTACATTTCTGTTCAGCATGTTTTCTGGAACAGTGCGCAGGAAAGTTGTGATCCGCTTACTGTCAGGAGGGGAATTGGTTACAATATGGAAGTCGATACCTGATGATGAAGGCTTCGGACAAAAAAGCAGTGAGTCCAGGTGAAGTGTTTTCCATTCATTCCGGGCTGGTGCGCAGCCGTAGGAAATGGCACTTCGCATGAATTCTGCAGCATTATAATATCCGATATATTTGTATCCAAAATCCTCCCGGCATTTAACGAGAAGATAGTATGCTTCCCCTTTTTCTTCCGGGTCAACAAATCCCATCGAAATGATATTCCTGCAAAGCTCGCCGCAGTTATTGTAATCGTGGTTGTTAAAGAATTCTCTGGCCTGTTCCAGATTCTGGTGAGCGGAGCTTCTTTCCCTGTCTATTTCTTTTTGACGCAGTTCTTCCATATTTATGCCAGCGCCGGGCAGAGAATTTTCACGGTGGAACGGAAAAATAACCAGTGACAAATCTTTGACGGCTTTCGAGTCATCAGGTGCAGGATAGTCACTCGCATTTCTTTTCCAGTAAAACCACGTTGCGGCGATAAGTGTAAGACAGGTTAATCTGAGAGGAAAATCAGTTAAGTCATCTCGGAATACTGTATTCAGGTCAAGCCCCTGAAATCCTCTGTAGAGCGGTGCTTTCTTCCTGATACCGTCCAGAAACTGATCGATGAGATTATTGATATCATTTTCATAGTTTTCCCGGACTGCCTGGGGAATATTTTGCAGCAGCTGTTTAATTTTGTCTGTGAGTTCTTTTCTTTCAGGAAGATTAAAAAAGGAATAATTACCGCTTGAAGCAGAGTCAATAATGTGAGATTTCACCCATGCGGTATCAGAATGGGAATCAGGATCATAGGCGTTCCAGTACTTTGATATTCTTCCATCCGTTTTATTTAACAAACTTTCATTATCTCTTACGGTCAGAAAACCCGAGGGAAACAGACCGAGGAAAGCTCTTTGATCATAATTGATCTCATTGCGAAAAGTTCTTGGAAAAATAGTTTCCAGTTTGATATCAGGGTATGGTTGCTCATGATTCAGCTTTATGTAGTAGGACATAAAATAGTTCCTTTCCGAGGATAGTGTGTTTAAAAATAGATTGTTAAAGTGTTGAGGTTCCTCGACTATTATACATCTGAGATTCAAAAAAGGAAACAATAATTTTTAATCATTGGAAATTTAAAATATTATCAGTTCATTTTTAACGATCTCCCTGGCCGGCCCTATCTGATAAATTTCCAGTTCTTCTCCTTTTAACAATGCAGTATAGCCTGTTTCCTTATGATTCAGTTCCAGAAATTTCCGAATATATGAAATATCCGAATAAGATAAAGGCCAGTCTTCCGGATGGCTGTGAATAAAAGAAAATTCGTCGCAGTTTTGCTGTATGATTCCAATGTTTTCCCTCAGAAACCATGGATCTGGTTTGTAAAAATCAATACCTTTCGATCCTTTTCGATCCAGATAACAGGAAACAATTTCATGGTCATGAATTCCAAGTAGTCCCCCTTTTTCAAAAGTACTGTAATGAAAGACTCTGCATATTCTTCTGTAAAGTTCCTGTCTGATTCGTATTTTTCTATTCATATATCTTTCTCACTTTCTCAACATCTGATATTTTTTGGAAACTTTCCTTTTTCACACGCTCAAGAAGGATGGCTGTGAGGTTCATTGTTCATAGAAATGAAGAAGAGGATCCGGTTCGGGCAGAGTGAAAGTTATGAATTACAAAAATGTCCCCGGTTTGTCAGAGCGCAGCATCGGGTTAACGATGAGGATGACAAACCGGGGAACACAGATTTACGGGAGAAACAGGATTTAAAGAGCCAGAGAATATTCCTTAGTATCTGATATCCCGATGGGAACAGACATTGCTGCCGGGATCCATGTATTTTCGGAAATATCCGCAGAAGTACTCACCATACCTATTTGAATCAGTACGGGACATGTAACGGCAGTCGTTGCACGTATATCCGTAGCGCATCGGAAATTCAGGACAAATAAGATCAATTGAGGCATTGTTTTCAGTAATTATGTTTTTTTTCATAAAAATTCTCCTTTGTTTTATATTATTTGTTATTCGGTTGTTTCTGTATGCTGGTCCATTAGATTCTGAAAACCAGTCTTGCGCAGGATACCGCAAAGTTCGCGGCAGCAAGGATAAATATGCTGCTTGCCATGATTTTTCACCTCCCTTCTGCATATGAGAAAAAATTAAGATAATGGGTAACAGCTGGTCCGTTAGAATCTGAAAACCAGTCTTGCGCAGGATACCGCAAAGTTTGCGGCAGCAAGGATGAATATACTGCTTGCCATGATTTCACCTCCCCTCTGCATATGTGAAAGAGATAAGGGTTTTTGTTAAGCGTGTTTACTATACCATACGGATTTTTTTCCGTCGATTCGATTAATTCTGTAATTCTGAAAGTTGAAACCTGAAACCTGAAACTTCTATCTTTCTTAACATTTGTGCCCCTTGATGTATTTATCGTAACATAGCGGATTTACTTTTATCAATGCGGATAACTTTATGATTATGAAAGTTGTTTTCCGGAAACTTTCCGAAACTCAAACTGCGTGCCATGGTTGTTTTAAATTTTTATGAGATTCTTGCGCATGGAGACAGAACGAGGAAAAAATAAAGTAGCGTCATCGGATAGAATCCATTTTGTTGACAGCGTTCTTTGACAACTGAATAATCTGTCTGGTGAGATACCGTTATGACAGATGCGCCCTGCGTACAGAAGGGCCTCTGCCATGGCGGACGGATAATTCCCAAAAGAAAGGAGGAGGGGAATCCCGGTAAATACGCCGCGTTTCAGGGAAATCAGAGAAATGGGGCAGGAACGGAGCCAGGTGAACAGATGGGGAAGATGGGAATTGGAAATCTGCTTTTCATTATAACGGAGGATTATAGATGAGAGAAAATACGACTGGATTAGGTAAGGATTGTCTGCTGGACTGGAATCTTGATGAAACTGGATGTCTGACGATTTATGGATCTGGAAGTATACCGGATTTTTCCTGCGGGAAAAATCCGGTTCCTCCGTGGCAGGAGAAAAAAGAACAGATTCGGGAACTTTATGTCTCTGAGGGCATAACGGAGATTGGAGCGAAGGCATTTGAAGGATGCCGTGCTTTGAAGAAGGTGTATCTGCCGGATTCTCTGGAGTGGATTCATGCGTATGCGTTCCGGGACTGCTGTTCTTTGGAGGAAGTGCAGTCGAAGAAGAACATATTCCGGTATATTTATGACGAAAATCCAGGCAGCGCCAGAGAGACTGTGTATTTTGGGCTGGAGACCTTCAAAAATACACCGTGGGCGGCAAAGCAATGGGGGGATTTTTACTGCGAGGAGGGAGTTCTTTACATCTGTTTTTCGCAGGAATACAATCTGGTAATTCCGGAAGGAATACATACGCTTTATGAATTTTCGCTTGCCAATCTGGGAAACCGTTCGGTTACGCTTCCAGAGACTCTGACAACAATCAAAGAACTTGTGTTTTCCGGATCGAAGATAGAGGAACTGGTGATTCCGGAGAGTGTCAGAAAGATCAGTCCGTATGCTTTTGCCGACAGCGATATTAAAGTTGTTGAATTCCCGCAGAGCATGGAAAAAACAACGGGGTTCATCAGAACCGGGATTATGCCTGCCTGTGACATAAAGAAAGGGAAAAACGAGGAAAAACCGTGTTCCATACCGGATCTGTACAGGGTGAATATGACGGGCGGAAAAAGTTATGGTACATTCAGGGAATTGAAAGTGATGAGGAAGAAGGAAGTACATCATAAAGATGGAACAGTCAGCCTGGTGTACGGGAGAAATCATGTTGCTGCAGGAGAGAGTCTCTATAGAAGAATTCAGGCGAAAAAAGTCCTGCTCTGTGTCAGCTGGAAAGAGGAAAAACTTATCTGTATAAAGTCATTTATTGTTGTAGATACAAATCAGGTCTGTGAGTATCTGATGTATCCGGTACTGGAGAACGGAGAGATTAATGTCTGGAATGCTTCTTTTTCCTGTCAGGGGAAGAAAGATTTTGTGAGGGCTTTTCCAGAGTCAGATGGAAAAATGCTGGCTGAAGAAGGAAAACTGAGGATGACGGATGAAGGTACGCAGGAAGAGTGGTTCTGCTCCAGTGACCGAAACATGTTCGGGGGCCCTCTGGAACTGGAGTTTCTGGATTACTGGAAACAGAAACATCCGCAGATAGCGATAGAATCTCTTGAGGAAAAGGGGAAACATTTTTGAAAACATCATAAGTTAATCTCCATAAACGCCTGATTATCGGGGCGTAAAGTTCGATAACAGCGACCACTGTGCGGCCGAAAACTTCTGGGATCGCAGCACTGATAGTTACACGGAAAACATAAAATGAGAAATAACAAATAAAGCAAAAGGAGAATTCAGCCATGAAGAAGTTTACTTATTCTGATGAGATCGCAGCAGTTGTTAAGCAGTTTCTGGATGTGGGTAACTGGAATTATTCCTTCGATGAGAATTGCGGAATCTTCGGTTTTGGACTGAGTATCAAAAGCAGAATTCAGGAGATCAAGTATCTGGTGGTTGTAAAGGATGATGAAATTGTGTTCTATGGAATCTGCCCGATTGGTGCTGATCGAGATGATGCTGAGATGATGGCACGGATGGCTGAATTCCTCTGCCGTGCTAACTACGGTCTGAAGAACGGCTCCTTTGAGTTTGATTTCTGCGATGGCGAAATCCGATACAAGAGCTTTGTGGACTGCGATGGAGCGCTTCCGTCTGCCAAAGTGATAAAGAACAGCATCTGCTGCATTGGAGCGATGTACGAGCGCTATGCACAGGGTATTGTTGATATCATTTTTGACGGCTATTCTGCAAAGGACGCTATTGCGAAATGTGAGAAAGCTCTGGAAGAAGAACTGAGAAGTCTGTTTTCTGAACTTGACAAGGATGCGGAAGATGAAGATATGAAAGAGATGCTTGCCCGTCTGGCGGAACGCATGGGCATGTTTTATTAAAAATCTTCAGCGCCGAATGAGTTCCGTATTTTTATGGACAGAGTTCTTGTATATTCTGTTCGAGAGAAAACGTCGAATTTTTAGTTTGACAGGATAATTTGCCTGTATTCCTGACAGCCAGCAGGCAATAGCAGGAAAATAAAACCTAAAAAGTGTTTGACAAAAAGTGGCAACTGGAGTATGATAAGTTTAATAGAAAAGTGCGGAGCCCAAAAAACAGGCCGAAAAAGCCTGTTTTCAGAATATTCTGTGAATTACTTACAAAAATGGCCTCTGAAAGCCGCATAAATACAGGGTTTTCTGAGGGGTACTGTAGAAATGAGAAAAGCCCGAGATAGGGCATTGACACAGCGATACTGCTATTCACTAGCATGTTTTTTTTCCTCGTAGAAATGAGAAAAGCCCGAGATAGGGCATTGACACTTCTACCGGCTACACCATACGCTACCATGCCCATCGAGGTAGAAATGAGAAAAGCCCGAGATAGGGCATTGACACACATCACCACTCTTGGCGCGATAACTGTAGGTGACGAAGTAGAAATGAAAAAGCCCAAGCCAGGGCATTTTGTAAGTAGGTTTTTTGGAAAATAAGGTGATATTACAGGGACAGTTCATCTTCTGAACCGCTGCAGTCCTTTAAGAGGGGGACTACAGCGATTCTTTTTTGAGTTGTTTTATGGCAAAAAGGACCAATTTATTGGTTGCTTATGAGTGGATAGGGGATGTATACTATGCCATAAGAAATCTGAAGAAAGAGAGCGTGGAAAAATGAACGGCTTGGAAGGTGCGGAAATCATAAAAGTTATTGACGGGAGAACAAAGGAACTGAAAGAAGATTTCAGACAGAAAATGCTTGATTCCGGTGAGATGATCAGTATGGACGAGATTATTTATGAGGAAGGCAGAATGACTGGCAGGCTGAACGACTGTCTGAAAAAGTGGAAAAATTTTCCCAAAAACAGATATTTGATCAATGTTCTGTGTCAGTATTTTCATTATAACTGCGAAGAAGACCGGAAACTGAAATTATTTGAAGAGCAGGAGAGCGGGGGACCGCTGTCGAAATCATCCGAAGATGTTCTGTCAGATCTTACGGATTGTCTGACGGACCAGATTGGGAAAATCGATGATAATGATATACGCAGGGAACTGGAGCAGAAGTATACCTGGGAGATGATTCGGGATAATCTTCTGGATCTGAAAGAGGATTTCTTTCTGGAATTTCTTGCTCCGGTCTGCGACATGGACGCTTTTACCGTCATGATGTTTATGGTGAGAGTTTTTGAGAGAGATGAGCTTTCCAATTACAGAACGAATGAGTTTCTGCTGAACATGGCCATGATGATTCACGAGCAGTATGAGATGGATTCCACGCTCGAAATTTTATACAGACTGAAAGCCTGCTATGATTCCGCTGTTCCTGCCGAAGTGTCGGAGGAGGTGCCGGAGCAGGAGGGAACCCGGTACATAGCTGAAAAAAGTGAATTTGAGCTGAAAGATGAGAGAGAAGCGTTCCGGACGGAGGATTATCCTCAGCTTCAGGAAGTGATGAGCTGGTATAAGGCGGCGGTCAAGCCGTTAAACAGAAACAGGGCAGAAGCGTATAGTGCGTTATTTGACGAGGTAATGCAGCTGTATTCGGATAAGATGGATGATTTTCTCAGGGTAGTGGCGCAGGAGGAGGTTACAGGAGTAAAAAGATGGTGCAGAGAGAATTTTAAAGTCCCGGTTACAGTCTGGTATGACAATTCACACAGTACAGAGTCGGTCTGGATTAAGGGCGGGACAAAGTTTAAAGGAGAAAACTGCGAGTATAGTGTAGGAAAACCGGTGGAACTGCCTCCGGAAGATTATGTGCAGATGTGCGTGCATATCATCCCGGATCCGGATAATTCAAAGCTGCCCAGACAGAGAACACAGGCTGTGAAGGCGGGAGCTGAATTTACAATTCTTAAAGGAAATGAGCAAAGAGACGGCAGGCCGGTCATTCAAAACGTCAGGACGGCAACATTAAGTACTGTAAAAAAAGCAGAAAACACGGAAAACGCCGCCCCGAAGACAAAGCTGGACAGCAGCCTCTGGACAAAGCCAAAGTGGACAAGAGAGGACTATGAAGAATCGCCGTATACAGGTTTTGTTGTGATGGATGTAATGGTGGGAGAGCCAATTCCGAAAGATCTGTGTTTTGAATATAAGGGTTTTAAGTTTGCTCCCATTATAGAAAAGGGAATAGAAGGACCCTGCTATTCTAAAAAAACGGTACTGGCTGGTCTGGATGTTGATGGGATAGGTGTAAATATCATAAAGACCGAGAGAAAAAAAGTAAAAGTCAAAGGAAGAACAGAAACAAAAAAATTCTATGTGCTGGAGGGGACAGAAAAGATCACCCAGATGAAGCCCATGCCTGATGTGGTCAGGAAGATCAGTAATCTCAGCAATCGCGTCACAGTTTCCGAGGATCAGGTTGAGGTGGTTGGGGACAGTCTGGTCGTGAGAACCGATCAGGTTGAAGGAAGGGAGATTTTGGAAGAGAGGGAAAGGGAAGATGGTTCGGGCCAGAAGCTGTTCTCGCGTTATATGTACGGAGAGGAAGATTACCTTATGGTTTCCGGCCTTGATATTAAGCAGGCCAGAGAGACAGGACTTGATCTGCGGAATCTGTCGTCTGACTGGCTGACAGAGAGTAAGATTCCGGAAAGTCCGCAGCAGTTTGCGGAATTAAGTGAATACAGACAGCGCAGTGTTCTGCTGGTTCTGCTGTTTCTGAAGTATATCGAAATCGGAAAAGAGCTTATGAGAACAAAGCGGGAAAGATTTATCCGGAATTTCAGAGGGTTTATCAGCAAGCAGATGGGCGAATACAGATTTGATGAATTATATATGGGTTATCCAATTGACTGCCTTCTTCAGTTCCTGCTTGGTACTTGCATATCAGAAGATATATGTGATATTCTGCGTGTGATTTATAAGGAAAATGAAAGACAAAGGCAAAAGGAAAATTAAATTTATAAAGGTCTGGAGTCAGGCTGTGGGATGGGCATTCCCTCAGTCTGACTTTTTTGTGTCACAGGAAATTTTGTTCTGTGACACAGAAAGCCTCCGGCTGCCGCTCTCTTTCAGAACATGCACAACAAGAGACGTAATTGCCGGCAGGAAATAATGGGGAGTGCTGAAGCAGCTTATAGAATTTGGAACTAAAAACAGTATCCCGGGTCTTGAAAGGGGGGAGAACTATGGTAAAAGACAATGTATTTATCCAGAATCTGAAAAAAGTAATGGAGGAACCGAAGAAAGAACTTTCCCGTAAAGAACGGATAGAAAAATTGTTCCGCAGGTTTAATGAGATTTATGAAGAGGAAACGATAGAACCAGGGAATCTTTTTAAACAGAAGAAGCAGAGCCGGACGGAATCAGGGAATTTTTTGGAGTGTGAACAGCAGGAACAGACGGAGGAGGATGAGATGAACAGTATAATTACTTTAACGGATGAGAATGGGAAAGAGGTTTTGTTTGAGTTTCTTGATTATGTCGAGTACGAAGGTGAAAAATATGCGGTGCTGCTCCCGCTGCTGGATGACGACGGCATGGTAATGATCATGAGGATAGAGGAGGGCGGCGAAGATTCAGATGAAGATTCCTATGTTCCGGTTGAATCGAAAGATATATCGATACAGGTGTTAAAAATTTACAAAGAGAAGTTAAAAGCATTTGATAATTTTTGATATCAAAAGAGATCTTTGCGGACGAAAAAAATAAAATTCCGACAGAGGGTAATATAAATAAAAATAAGATGCAGGGAGGACAACTATGAAAACTCTGGTAAGAATTATAAACATTCATGACGGACAGGAAAAAGAGTACTATAACGGAAGAAGGCTTTATATTGAATCCAGACCTCGCGCGGAGGAAATCGTGGCTGCTTTCTTAAATGACGGGTGGAATCTGGAAGGTTCCGCCAAGAGATATAATCCTTCGATCAGCAGGCAGGGCACATACAGTTTTTTCCTTGGGGGGTGGGAAATGATATTCACAAAAGTTGTGGAAGATGATGCGGAGGATGACAGTGATGAGCTGCTGTCGGATATATTGTATAAACTGGAATGTATAGGAAATGATGATACTGATGACGATTCCTGTGACGAGGAAGATGAGGACGACGATTATGACTATTATGACGAGGAGGATGAGGACGATGACGATGAGTACGAGGATGACGATGAATACGAGGACGACGATGATGAGAACGAAGGCGACGATAGTGAGGATGAGGACGACGATTATATAGAGGAAGAAGACAATGAGGAGGCCGATGATGCCGACGGAAACGATAACAATTAACAAATAATTAAACAGGAGGAAGCTTGAAATGTGGAAGATGTCGTCAGACAGGAGGACTGGTGAATATCATGAAAATAAAAAGATGAAGTGTCAGGATCAGGTGTACTATAAAGAGAGAAATCACAGACAGGTGATCGTTCTGGCGGACGGAACAGGGATCAGCGATATCAATGCCGCGTGTGTTTCCGAGGTGGTGAAATATACGGCGGAAAAGCTGCTGACCCTGTCGGAGGCGGGAAATCTGCGGAGATTGTCGAGGTATGAACTGACCAGAGAACTGATGGGAGGAATTATAGAGATTATCAGCGGGTATATGGACCGCAGCCATTTGCCCGCGGATTGTTTCGGCTCTACGCTTCTGGCTTTTATCGTGAATATGGAGACCGGCAGTTACTTGCTCTTGCATCTGGGGGATGGTATAATTATCGGAAAAGAGAAGCGGCATGTCCGTGTGCTGTCCTGGCCGGTCAGCTGCGGCAGCGACAGAACATTTCTGACGATCTCCGAAAATCTGCCGGAGCGTATAAAAATAAGGTGCGGAAATATCGGGGATCTGGATCAGATCGTTTTGTGTTCGGACGGTATGTATGAGTATCCTTTGAGTAAAGAGTTCACGGAGAACAGGATCTGGGAGATACTGGAAGGTGGGAAGATTTATCTGCAAAGGGAGGATGATCAGAGTTTTATTCAGCTGAAGAAGGTGAGTACGGCAAAATGAATGACAGAGGAAGACAAATAAAGACGAACACTGACAGAATTCCCATGCAGCCTGGAATATATGATTTTTGTATTGCAGATCTGGATCAGATCCCATTTGGAAAGAAAATACAGGAGCAGGAACCAGAGAGACAGGGTCAGAAAGAGCAGAGGGAGAAGGGAAAGGATAAGAAGAAACAGATCCGGACAGACCAGGACAGGCAAAATACAGTAAAGATAGAAATTAAAAATCTTTTGTCGGATCAGGGCATTACCTGCATAGCTTACGAGGGAATTCTTCTGAGCAATAACAGAAAGGTAGTTGTGAAGGAGTTTTATCCATACAGTTTCAGAAATATATGGGGAATTACCAGAAACAGCGGTAATCAAAAACTGCATATCCCCAGTGTGGTCTGGAAGGACGGCGGCAGCGCGCCGACAGAGCTTGAAAGCAGGTTCCATCAATTTGTCCGGAGTTATAAGTGGCAGAAAAAATTTTATTCGGATCCAAGATTCCTAGAGATTGTGGTTGAGCCGGAGTATCTGGTTTCTTATGGGGACACTTACTACATAATAAGTGACTTTCATAACGGAGAATCTCTTCGGGAAAAGATGGGCTGGTTCGGAAATTTTCAGAAGAAACTGTTTCTGATGCTGTATCTGGCGGATCTGATGACGATTCTGGAGAAAAATGGTTTTATGCTTCTTGACATCAGTCTTGATAATTTTCTGGTGATCAATCAGACAGAGAACCATTACCAGCTTCGGCTGTTCGATCTGGACAGTATTCTGAACCTGAATGAGATCGACCGGCTGCATCAGGCTGAGGGTAATATCTTTTATCATGAAGAATACGCTTCCAGGGAGATCAGGAATCTGGAGGGTATTCTCCGAAGACATTCTTTTGATGAGATCAAAAAGGATTATATTGAGAAGAGCGCCGCTGTATATAGTCTTGGTGTTCTGTTTTTCCGGATTTTGTTTGGACATGTTCCGGATCAGAAGGAGAGATTCGAAGAAAAATGCCGGGAAGATATGTTCAGATGTCTGACCAGACGTCTGGTCAGCAAGTATGATATTACGCTGGACGCGGCGGATGAGCTTATGAATCTGCTGAAAAATATGTTCTCTGAACAGTGGGAACGCTATCTGTCAGGTTTTTATTCCTGTGAAAAGATCAGGGAATTTCTGGATGATTTTTACAGGAAGATGCATTATGAGGCGTACATATCCCAGTCGGAGATGGCAAATGCTAATGATACGTTTGCGGCTTATAATATGCTGCAGAAATTTCCGATGTTCCGTTATGCGTGCGGGGCGCGTGAAGGAAGTGGGAAAAGGATCCTGAAGGCAGCGCTTGTGGGGAAGCACAGGATGCGGAACGGTTTTTTGTCTGCGGTTTTGTCCATAGGGCAGATGCTGGATACGGATCTTGAGATCGCCGTTCTTTCCCCGGACGCGGAGCAGTTCTGGAATGAGTATACAGAACAAAATGCCGGACTGCGGCAGGCTGTCAGGGTGGAAATTGACGGGAAGCAGCTGCCGGACTGTCTGGACTGTAATCTGGTCGGAAGTCCGCTTGCCAGTATCCGTATTCTGAATGAGGAAGCCGGGCAGGGGATAACAAAACTGTATGAGGAGGAGTACCGGTACTTTGCGCTGCTTGATTCGGAAGTGGCCGTACTGAAAATGGCGGAGGCGCTGTATCGTTCTGCGAAAGGTGCGAATTGTCCGGGAATCTGTGTCGGATGTCTTCAGAAGAGCGGATATCTGGCAAATCAGGAAGAATATAAAAAGAAAATGGATCTCCATATAATCAGCAGGAACAATGTCAGCGAGATGTACAGCGAAAAAATGTACAGAGAACAGATCTATCAGATGGGACTGATGGCGCACGCTTATTACCGGGGGGCTATGAACAATGTATCCGGGGAGAATACGTGGGACAGGACGGAGACAGAACAGGATTACAGGAAAAATATTTACAATATTATGTCTTCTGAGAGAGCGGCCCTTCATGGAATCTACAAGATGGGATCGGTTGGGATTGATATTGGTCAGCCGGGAAAGTTCCGGGCGTATTTTGAAAAGCTGAACGATGAGCAGATTGTTGAAAGGCTGGGGTGGCTGGAGCATCGTTCATGGACCGCGTATATGCTTTCGGCGGGGCACAGGCCGGCCGCTGTGGAGGAAATGGATTCTTATGCCTATCAGGAAGGGAACGACTGGAAAGACAAACGTGATCCTCAAAAGATCAGACATCCGCTCCTGGTATCATCGGAGCCGGTGAAAAGACTTCCGCCGGACAACTGGCAGGAAATGACAAAAGAGGAGACAGACAAACTGGATCCTCTGGATAAAGTGAGTTATGATATTTACCGGTGGTACTGCAGGCATAAATCTGTAATCATGAAAGAGCTGGAGGAATTGTTTTCTGATATGCTGAAGACTGCTGATTCGGAACTGCTGCCGGATTTGCGTGATCTTTGTCAGTGCAGCAGAGAATGTGCGGAGCATATGGGGGAGCGTCCGAATCATCAGGATCAGACCTGCCGGGTAAATTGGGAACGGGCGGTGAAAGTTGTGAAGGATAAATTGGATGGCAGAGAAAGAAGCCGGAGTACAGTTTCTGTCCGGGAGCAGATGGAAAAGCTGCAGCAGATCATGAAGCCTGTTCAAGACTCCTACAGGAACCGTGACTTTAAGCAGCTGGACAGGGATATTGTGTATTCTGTGCTGGATCTGATTGTGGTTTAGCCCCAAAATTCCTTTTGCTTATAATAAGTTCAGCTTAGATGAAGGAGGAACAAAGATGGGAAAGATCAGTGAATTTTTGGAGGAAATAAAGATAACGGAAGAAGACCTGCCGGAGAAAGATATGCAGAAGGAAGAGCCGAAAAGAGAAGATTCGGAGGATAAATTTCTGAAGGAGATAAGACTGCCGGAGGAAGGGCCAAAAAGAGAAGGTCTGCTGGATAAATTACTGAGGGAAATAAAACTGCCGGATGAGGATCTGCTGGAAGAGCTGGAAGAGTTGGAAGAGGAACCGGAAGATGTGGGTGTGAAAAAATCATCGATAATCGCAGCACTGCTCGGCGTTTTGGCGGGGATGATTCTGTCCAGTTTTCTGTTTGGGTGGAATTAAAAAAAGAATATCCGGAGAAAATACCAGATGATAAGCCTCTGTGTATATGATATGAAAGGAGAGAATCAATGAAGACGGTAAAGAAAAAGAGAGGCAAAACAGTAAAAGCGTACTGTCTGGGAGAGAAAAGTCCGATGATTGATGAACTGATAAAGGAAAGACTTGTAAAACAGGCAGACGCGTCTCATTGGAGAATCTTTTCACGGGAAGCGACTGATGGAGAGGAGGCGGAGACAGGTGATTATATTAAGCTCGATTCTTCCGGGAGACCGTATCCCAACAGCAGAGAGTTTTTCCTGAAGAATCACAGACCGCTGGGCGGGGACGAATATGAGCAGATCCCGAAACCTCTCATGGCATGGGATATCGGGGAGCCGATGTGCCGGGAAGTGGAGTTTCTGATCAGCCATAAGGGACTTTCCATCGATAAATCCAGCGAAGACGCGTATTTTTCGGCTCCGCTGTGGGGAGATACGCTGACCGCAGCCAGAGATGCCGTCATTGTGTTTTATGATATTCAGTATGATGACAGGCAGAATGTGACGGACGCAGATTTTAATTTTGTTGCGAGGAGTGAGTTTGACAGGATTTACGATGTACTTTAAGGAAAAACAGAGGGATTCCCCATCTTAGACAGAGGGATGAACTGCCTGCCGGAAATAAATGGAAACTGCCGAACATGGATTGGGGTAATGGAGGAAATTTTATGGAACGTGAAGTAAGAGAGGAAGAGTTCACCCTGTTCTCCCACGACAGGAGGACCACCCTGCATGGAATCTGCTGGATTCCGGAGGGGAATGTGCGGGCTGTTATGCAGCTCTGCCATGGAATGTCGGAATATATCGGGCGGTATCGGGATTTTGCCAGATATCTCGCGGGAAAGGGAATCCTGGTTGTCGGGCACGATCATCTTGGTCATGGGGATTCCATCGTCTCGGAGAAGGATTACGGGTATTTTGCGAAAAAGAAGGGAAACCGGACGCTGCTCCGTGATATTCACAGTGTGTATGAGCGGACGAAAAAGCAGTACCCGGATGTTCCGTATTTTCTGTTTGGACACAGTATGGGATCTTTTCTGGTGCGCCAGTACATCTGCCGTTATGGAAACGGACTTGACGGGGCAGTGATCTGCGGAACCGGACAGGAGCCGAGGGTGATCCTGGAGGCCGGAGTTTTCCTGTCCGGGCTGGAGGCCATGATCATGGGCTGGCGTCACAGGAGCCGTCTCGTGTGGTGGCTGTCGTTTGGAAATTTTAACAGAAGATTTCATCCGCTCAGAACAGAGTCGGACTGGCTCTGCAAGAATGAAGAGACGGTGGACGCTTTTCTGGAGGATCCAAAATGCGGGATTCCGTTTACGCTGAACGGCTATTTTAATATGTTCCGCGGAATGCTGAAGATATCGGACCCCAGGTATCTGAAAAACATGCCGCGCAGCCTTCCTGTTTTGTTTATCTCGGGAGGCGATGACCCGGTCGGAAATTTTGGAAAAGGCGTGCGCAAAGTCGTCAATCTCTTTAAGGAGACTGGCATGAAACAGGTGGAGTGCAGGATTTACGATGGACTCCGCCATGAGATACTGAACGAGGCGGAGGAGGACAGAGAAAAGGTTTATCAGGACGTGTACAAATGGATGGAAAAAAATATTAACCCGGATTAAATGTGCCTCTGGCACATTTTTTCTTTTTTGTAATAACCTTCGTTTATCCACGGGAAATAAAAATCTGTAAAACTCTTGACATATTTTTTAAATTTTGGTATGATAACTGCGTAATAAAAATTAACAAATTCGTAATAAATAGAAAGGAATTTTTAACATACAGGTTTTTTGGAGGTTGGATAAGTAATGAACAGAGGGGCATTAAAATTTACGGCGTGCTTTCTGGCGACGGGGATTGCTTTTACCGGTACAGGTACATCTGTTCTGGCAGCAAAAAATGAACCGCTTGCAGGGATCGGTTCTGCAGAGTATGATACGGAGGATTCCGACAGTCAGAAATCAGTGAAGGAAATTATGGATGAGATTCAGGCAGAGCGCAGCAATTCCGGTGCGGAGACAGTGGAAGGGACTGTCGATGACGGAACTGGGAACAGCGGGGCCGCGGATACAGCGGAGAGTCAGGCTGAGGACACAAGTCTGAACGGGACGCTCGCTTTTGCGCAGTGTGATGAATATATTAATATCCGTACCAGCGCCGGCACGGACGGAGAGGTTGTCGGAAAGATCTACAACAATGGTTCCGCCACGATTCTTGGCAAAGTCGGAGACTGGTATGAGGTTCAGACAGGAAATGTGACAGGCTATGTGAATGCCGATTATTTTGCGGTGGGTTCGGAGGCGGATGCCATCGCGCAGCAGGTTGCCTACAATGTGGCGACCGTACATCCGGACGCGCTGATGGTCCGCGCGGAGCCGGATGAGGATTCCGAGTCGGTTGGTGTGGCGAGAAATTCGGATCAGCTTGAGGTTGTCGCATATGAGGGAGACTGGATGAAGGTGGCCCTCGGCGGAGATACCTACGGCTATGTGAACGCCTATTACGTGGATTACGATACTTATTACGCGACCGGCGAGACGCTTGAGGAGGAGCAGGAACGGCTGGACGAGCAGTGGCTTGCCTATCTCGATGAGCAGAAGCAGGCGGAGGAAGCGTATGAGGCGCAGCTTGCGGCGGAGCGGGAAGCAGGCGCGGATAATACAGGATATGAAGAAACGTCTTCCTCAGATACAGTTTATACAGGCGATGATTATGGAGAGCCGGCGCCGGCAGATTATTATGAGGAACCGGCCGCGGAGGAGCAGACCTGGTCAGACGGAGGAGCTTCGGACGCGCAGGCCGTGGCAGACGCAGCTTATCAGAATTATCTGGACGCGCAGGCCACAGCAGATGCAGCCACGCAGCAGGCGGACGAGCAATATGTTCAGGATACGGCGGCGGCAGCGCAGGCGGCTTATCAGGAATTTGTAAACGCGCAGAACGCGGCGGACGCTGCAGCGGCAGGAGCGGATTATACCGGATCTGAGGGGACGTCTTCCTCAGATACAGGCTATACGGATGATTATTATGAGGAGCCGGCACCGGCGGACTACTATGAGGAGCAGACCTGGTCTGACGGGGGAGCTTCGGAGGCACAGTCGGCGGCGGACGCAGCCTATCAGAATTATCTGGATGCGCAGGCTACAGCGGATGCGGCCACGCAGCAGGCGGATGAGCAGTATGTCTACGATACGGCACAGGCAGCGCAGGCGGCTTATCAGGAATATGTGAATGCGCAGAACGCGGCGGACGCAGCTGCAGCAGGAGCGGATTATACCGGATCTGAGGGAACGTCTTCCACGGATACAGGCTATACGGACAATTATTATGAAGAGCCGGCACCGGCGGATTACTATGAGGAGCAGACCTGGTCTGACGGAGGAGCTTCGGAGGCACAGTCGGCGGCAGATACAGCTTACCAGAATTATCTGGACGCGCAGGCCACAGCGGATGCGGCCACGCAGCAGGCGGATGAGCAGTACGTTTACGATACGGCACAGGCAGCGCAGGCGGCCTATCAGGAATATGTGAATGCGCAGAACGCGGCGGACGCGGCTGCGGCAGGCACGGATTATACAGAGACACCTGTGGAAGATACAGGGTATACGGAAGATTACTATGAGGAGCCGGTTCAGGAAGAACAGAACTGGTCGGAGGAGGAATATGAAGAGCCGGAAGCTCAGTATACAGAAAACTATACTTCGGGCGGCGGCCAGGCTATCGTGGATTACGCGCTTCAGTTTGTGGGCAATCCGTATGTATGGGGAGGCACAAGCCTGACGAACGGAGCCGACTGTTCAGGCTTTACACAGTCAGTATTTGCGAACTTTGGAATCGGCATTCCGCGTACGGCGGCAGCTCAGTCCGGAAGCGGTACGCCGGTGGATTTAGGCAGCATCCAGCCGGGCGACCTTCTGTTCTATGAAGGCGGCAGCGGAATCGGACATGTTTCAATCTACATGGGCGGCGGTCAGGTTGTACACGCGAGCAACTCGAGCACAGGCATTATCGTTTCTGATTACGGATATCGTACGCCGGTCAGTGCGAGAAGGTACTGGTAAAACCTGCCGGGTATAAAAATTTCTTAACATGGTAAGAAGATATTTTGCTCCCCAGCATTATGTCTTTGAAAGAGCCGGACTGTAAAAGGTCCGGCTCTTGTTTTCCAGAAACTTTTGTGGGCGGATTATTTGAAACATTCCCCAAATGTAGTATAATGAAAAAACAGGAAAGGGGGCAGGGTATGAATTTTACACATCTGCACGTCCATACAGAATACAGTCTGCTGGACGGGTCCAATAAAATAAAGGAGTATGTGGCGCGTGTGAAGGAACTGGGAATGGACAGCGCTGCGATCACGGATCATGGCGTCATGTATGGCGTCATTGATTTTTATCATGAGGCGACAGCGGCCGGGATCAATCCGATTATCGGCTGCGAGGTCTATGTTGCGCCGAATTCCCGGTTTGACCGCGAGATCGGAGGCGGGGATGACCGGTATTACCATCTGGTGCTGCTGGCTGAGAACAATCAGGGCTATGCGAATCTGATGAAAATTGTCTCGAAAGGTTTTGTCGAGGGATTTTACTACAGACCCAGGGTAGATATGGAAGTGCTTCAGGAGTACCACGAGGGCATTATTGCACTCAGCGCCTGCCTGGCGGGAGAGATCCCGCGTCTTCTGGCGAGAGGACTTTTTGAGGAAGCGCGTCAGGCGGCCCGGAGATACCGGGACACTTTCGGGGAAGGGAATTTTTTCCTGGAGCTTCAGGATCATGGTCTTGCTGACCAGAAGCTGGTGAATCAGCAGCTTGTGCGCATGAGCCGGGAACTGGATATTCCTCTTGTGGCGACAAATGACGTGCACTATACGTACGAAGATGACGCGGAACCGCACGATATTCTGCTCTGCGTCCAGACAGGAAAAAAGCTTTCGGATGAGGACAGAATGCGCTATGAGGGAGGACAGTATTTTGTAAAGTCGCCGGAGCAGATGGCAGAACTTTTTCCGTATGCGCCGGAAGCGCTTGAGAATACATATAAGATAGCGCAGCGCTGCCATGTTGAGATTGAGTTCGGAGTGACGAAGCTGCCGAAATTTGATGTGCCGGCGCCTTATACTGCCTGGGAATATCTGAACAAATTATGTCATGAAGGGCTGGAGCGGCTGTACGGTTCCGCGAAAGAGGAGCCGGAAAAGACGGTGGGAGAGAACTCTGCTGACAGACCAGCTGATTCGAGAAGAGAGCAGGAATCTGACCGGTCAGAAAAGCTGATGGAAGAGGAGTCATCCGGCAGGACTGCTGTTTTGGGGAGTGCGGGACAGAAAGAGGAAGAGTCGCATGGTTCCGCCCGGAAGAAAAAGGCTCCGGAGGCGGATCTGGACAGTCTGAGATCCCGCCTCGAATATGAGCTGTCCGTGATTCATAAGATGGGCTATGTCGATTATTTCCTGATTGTGTGGGATTTTATCCGCTATGCGCGGGAGAACGGCATCATGGTCGGTCCGGGCAGGGGAAGCGCGGCGGGCAGCCTCGTCTCCTACACGCTTGGGATCACGCAGCTTGACCCGATCCGGTACAATCTGCTGTTTGAGCGTTTTCTGAATCCGGAACGCGTGTCGATGCCGGATATTGATATTGATTTCTGCTTTGAACGGAGGCAGGAGGTCATCGATTATGTGGTAAGAAAATACGGGAAGGAGCAGGTCGCCCAGATCGTGACGTTTGGTACGATGGCCGCGCGCGGCGTGATCCGCGATGTAGGGCGGGTCATGGACATACCATATGCGCTTTGTGACACAATTGCCAAGATGGTTCCGACCGACGCAAAGCAGTCTGATTCGGGATCTTCCGAGAAAAGGGTGACGATCAGCACGGCTTTGAAGGTAAGTCAGGAACTTCGCACAATGTATGAAACGGACGAGCAGGTGCACAAGCTGATCGATATGTCGATGCGCCTGGAAGGGCTGCCGCGCCACACGTCGATGCACGCAGCCGGTGTCGTCATCTGCCAGAAAGCCGTGGACGAGTATGTGCCGCTTTCGAGGGCGGCTGACGGCACAATCACGACGCAGTTCACGATGACGGCCCTGGAGGAATTGGGACTTCTGAAAATGGATTTCCTGGGACTTCGAACGCTGACAGTTATCCAGAATGCGGTGCGTCTGGCGGAAAAGAGCAGCGGCCGCAGGATTGATCTGCAGAAGCTTGATTATGATGACAAGGCGGTTTATGATTCGCTCGGGACGGGGAGGACAGACGGCGTGTTCCAGCTTGAAAGTTCCGGAATGAAAAGCTTTATGAAGGAACTGAAGCCGCAGAATTTTGAAGATATTGTTGCGGGAATTTCCCTGTACAGGCCGGGACCGATGAACTTTATTCCGAAATATATACGGGGCAAGAAAAACAAAGGTCTGATCACTTACGACTGCCCGGAGCTCGAGAGTATTCTGGAGCCGACTTACGGATGTATTGTTTATCAGGAGCAGGTGATGCAGATTGTGCGCGATCTCGGCGGCTACACGCTTGGCCGGAGCGATCTTGTGCGCCGTGCGATGTCCAAGAAAAAGGCGTCTGTGATGGAGAAGGAGCGCCGGAACTTTGTCTACGGAAATCCGGAGGAAGGGGTGCCCGGCTGCATTTCAAACGGGATCCCGGAGGAGACCGCGAACAGGATTTTTGACGAGATGACGGATTTCGCGCGGTACGCGTTCAATAAGTCGCACGGCGCCGCCTATGCTGTGGTGACGTACCAGACGGCCTGGCTGAAATATTATTATCCGGTGGAATTTATGGCGGCTCTTATGACTTCCGTCATAGACGCGCCGACAAAAGTGGCGGAGTATATTCTGACCTGCCGGCAGATGGGGATCGGACTTCAGCCGCCGAACATCAATCTCGGCGAGGCGGGATTCTCTGTGCAGGGACGGGATATCCGCTATGGACTGTCCGCAATCAAGAGCATCGGCAGGGCGGTGATCGATAATATCATCGCAGAACGGGAGCTTGCAGGACCTTTCAGGAACATTAAGGATTTTATTGACCGGACTGTCGGGATGGAAGTCAGGCGGAATACCATAGAAAATTTTATCAAGTCGGGTGCGTTTGACTGCCTCGGGGGGACGCGCAAACAACTTATACAGGTTTATGCGGGCCTGCTGGAGCGCTCGGCTCAGGACAGAAAAAATTCCATTACCGGGCAGATGTCGCTGTTCGATCTGATGGGAGAAGAGGACAAGCAGGAGTTCGAAGTGCAGCTGCCGGATGTCGGAGAATTTGATAAGGAACAGCTTCTTATATTTGAGAAAGAGGTGCTCGGAGTTTATGTCAGCGGTCATCCGCTTGAGAAATATGAGCAGCTGTGGCGCAGCAAAATTACGAACGTGACGACAGATTTTGACATTGATGAAGATACCGGAAGAACAAAAGTTTCGGATGGGGACAAGGCGGTCGTCGGAGGAATGATCACCAACAAGACGATCAAATATACAAAGACCAACCAGACGATGGCGTATCTGACGCTGGAAGATCTGGTCGGCAGCATGCGGGTGCTTGTTTTTCCGAAGGATTATGAACGGAACCTGAATCTGCTTGCGGAAGAAAGCAGAGTGTTTGTGAGCGGCCGTGTCAGTGCGATGGACGAAAAGGCAAGCTGGCTGATCTGCGAGAAGATGTGGCCGTTTGAAGAAGGGCCGGAAAAAGAAGAAATGCCGGACATGCCGAATGAGCTCTGGATTCAGTTTGCCACGAAAAATGATTACTATGCGAACGAAGACAAGCTGTTTGATGTCCTGCGAAATTCGGAGGGCAGAGATTATGTGGTGATCTATGTGCGGAGTCCAAGAGCGCTGCGCCGCCTGGGGGAGAACTGGACCGTGCAGGCGGACGAGGCTCTTGTGGGACGGCTGGCGGAGCTGTTTGGGGCGGAGAATGTGAAGGTGACAAAGAAGAGATAGTTACTTTGGCAGGCTGTCTTTCACGCACAGCGCTCCGTATCCAAGTCTGGGATTTGGATAGATCTTCTCGGCTGTGAGCTGACGCGCTCCCCGGTTCAGCGACGCGCGCAGTTTTTCGCCGTACAGGTAGGGGTCGTTTCCACGCACTATTCCCCATTCCATCAGCAGAGCGGCCGCACCGGTCACGAACGGCGTCGCGAAAGAAGTTCCGCTGACCGTGGTATAGATTCCGCCGAGCGCTGTGGTCGTGAGATCGACGCCGGGAGCGACAAGGTCAGGCCGGATATAAAAGGTTTCCGTCTCGTGTCCGCGGCCGGAAAAAGAAGCGTATGTCATGCGGCGGGAGTCGTAGGCGCCGACAGCGATCAGGCGGGAGGCGGTCGACGGGATTGTGAGCGTTGTATCCGGCGTCGGGCGGAGAAACCGCGTTGATTCATTCCGGGCGCGGGAGTCGGGCATCCAGATGTCAAATTCACCGGAGACGATGCGCCGCGGCTCGATGGTAAGCTTCCAGATGCCGGCGTCAAGGTAAATATCCGCCGGGAGAAATTCAAAGTAGATTTCCTGCCGTCCCTGATAAGGACTCGGCTGCCCGTAATAGACCAGCAGCTCCGTGTTTCCAAGGCGATAGCGGGAAGTCCCGGAACTGCTTCCAAACGGTCCGGCAGTTTCTCCGTTTGGATGAGCCAGCGTGACGGTAAATTCGTCGGTGTAGTTTTTCCAGAGCTGCAGATTCATGGTAGGCTCATACTCGCTGATGGCAAATTCGACGGTGAGAGGGCTGGAAGTTCCGGCTTCCAGCTTTGCTGAAAAATGTCCGGCAGAATTTCCCTCGTTGCCGGTACCGGCGATGATGACAGTTTTCCAGTGGTCGGCCATCATATTGAGATACGTCTCAAGCAGGGAGGTGCCGCGGTGGGAGCCGTACGTATTGCCGAGGCTCAGGTTGACTGCCGCCGGCATATCAAATTCCTGTGCCTTCCGGATAACATATTCAACAGCCTGCATGACTTCCGCTGTGCGCGGAAAACCGCCATCCTCGGGATTGCCGAGTTTTACCACGAGAAGACTGGCCTTCGGAGCCATTCCGCGGTATCTCCCGCCGGAAACCGTTCCGTTGCCCGCCGCGATCCCGAGCACGTTTGTTCCGTGACCGCTGGCGTCAAGCTCCGGAACGATCTGCAGTGCGGCATCGCGGCTGTCCGCGGCAAGCGCGGCGTCGATCATCTCTTTTGTGTATTCAATTCCCTGTGAAAAGCCGGCGGGAGGAGCATAGGAGAATGTCCGCGTGGCTTCTGAAGCGGAAAAATTTGCCTGAAGCCCGGAAGAAATCTGTTCCCGGAATGGAAGATCCGCCTGAGATCCGGAGGAAGCCTGTTCTGTGAAGGGAAGATCTGTCTGAGGTGCGGCAGGGTGATGTGTGCTGCTGCCCGGAGAGGGTGAAGCGTCGGCGCCGTGCGCCGTCTGATCCCAGATCGCAAGGATCCGGGAACTGCCGTCCTCGTTTCTGAAATCCGGATGAAAGTAATCCACTCCGGAATCAATAACTGCCACAAGCGTCCCGGATCCAAAAAGATCATACCGGGGCGTCTGCAGGGCGGATACACAGGAAGAAGCCCGGCCCTGATCCACGGAAAAATACAGGAGCCGGGGTTTTTCCACGTATTCGATTTCAGGAAGCGACGCAAGCAGATTCACATCTGTCTGCGGTACGCGGACAATTGCGTAGCCGCCGGTAAGCAGCGTAACTTCCCATTCAGGGCGCACGGCTTTCAGCAGGTCGCCGTGGTACCGCACGATCACCTGCCAGGTCCGGGTTTCGGCGTCGTATCCGACGTCAAGACTCTCTGATTTTTCACGTTCGGTTTCTGTCACATCAAGCGCAAGATTTAAAAGATTTTCGATTTTCTGGTCGTTCACAGATACTCCAAAAGAAAAGATCTTAATTTATTATATGATGCCAGGGTCGAAAGGTCATGCGTTCCATGTTCACATGGAAAAGCATGACACTGAGACCCAAAAAACACCGAAAAGGAGCCATTTTTCATGGAAAAATGTGCGGATTTGAGGTGTTTCAGGGTGCTGAACGTCCAGTGGACGTTCGCTCAGCACCGACCGGAGTGAAACGGAGATTCGTGAGCACGAAGTGCGGAGAAATCCGTGGCATCATGGGGTACTGTAGTTATTCGGCGGCGGTTATCCCCAGCGCATCCTTTAGTTCATCAAAATATCCGAGTGCGTCCATACGGTCATAGACCAGTCTTCCCAGCAGCTCATACCCGTACCGGTTAAAATGAATTCCGTCCCCGTTCAGTACGCAGGACGGCGTCATGCCGGCGGATATCATTTCTTCATCTTTTGCTGCAGGTGTGACTTTTCCGTTGGTCAGTCTGCTCAGATCTTCCATTCCCTGGCCGCACATATATTCTCTGAGATTGATATATTTATCGCCATACTCGGATTCCATTGCCTCCTCAAGCGAAGCCCGCTCTTTTGCGCTGCCTGTGTGGAGGCCGATCACGATAAAATGATCTCCGTTTTCCTCCTGACGTTCGATCAGAGCACGCTGCTGCCGGATCAGATCAGAGGAATCCTCGAAGCCTCCATCCAGTCCAATAAAGATTACCGGAAGATAATCGAGGCCCATTTGGGATCCTTCGGTAATGATTTCCGTGCCGGCGGCAGCTTTTACGGGATCCCCGGGTTTTGACCTTGTGAAATGATAGTCAAACATGCTTACGGAGTCGATCTCTTTTTCAATTGTGATGATTCCCTCTATTCCGGCGATCTCGACATAAGTCATTCCTGCCGTACTCTGCAGCAGCGGCGCGACGGCGTTCCCATTGGAGGAAATCAGTGAGATCGGAACAGAATTAACGCCGGATGGAATATCCAGAGTTTCCGCAGTCACGAACGGCACGACTCCGCTGCGCCCCAGAATAGTGTCCGTGCTCTCGCCTTCAGCTCCCATGTTGAGGATTTCCGGGACGGAAAGATGGTAAGTCTTCATCCAGGAACCGTCCCTGAACTCCAGCCCGGCGGCGTCCTCTATCGAAAATGCGTCGATCAGATTTCTTTTGATCTGCCGTTCAAGGACAAGAGGGTAGGTGGTTCCATTTCCGCCGACACCTGCGGTCAGCCCGTCTCCCCAGCATATGATTCCAGGAAAGGCAGAATGGACCTCCTGCTCGTACCGGGCAAACAGAGAATCAAACAGTTCCTCTTCCGACTGGGCTACTTCACGTTCTTTGGCGATGCTGTCCTTCAGACGTGAGGCCCGTTTCATATTATCTGTATGTTTCCGGTGGATCAGGATTCCGAGAACTATTGCCGCCACGATTGCAATACAGATGAAAAACAGCCTGAAAACAGGCCTGTCCCATATCCGCGGGTAATCTGAAAAGTTATCTTTTTTCAAAACTGCCTCCTGTTTCCCACACCATCTGGTGTGTACATCTCTCTTTTTGTGGAAGTAACTAATGTTTAAAATATCCGGAATTTGAACGAATCAGGTTATCGCATGTAAACCATTGGATGACCTCATTGTCATAATCGTCGTAATCTTCAAATTCATCGTCAGGTCAGATGTCCAGAACATTTCCGCATTTGTCATAATACCGGAGTAAATCGGACTGTAAAAAGAACAGGGTTTCTTTAATATTTTTTCTGTCGGACAGGTTTATATATCCAGCAGGGAAAGATTGATAGAAAATCCCGGGTAAATGCCCGCCGGGATGTCATCAGCAAATGTGTAATTGTCAGCGTGGTCATTCTGAAAATCGTAGACAGTTGTCAGATTTCTTTCAGGGTCAACAATCCAGTATTCCCGGACTCCTGCTGTCCGGTATTTAAACAGCTTGCTGTAGTAATCCATGGTGCGGCTGCTGGGTGATACAATCTCGATGATCCAGTCGGGGGCTCCGGTACATCCTCTGTCCGTGAGTTTTCTGCGGTCGCATATGACGCTTATGTCCGGTTCCACAATATTTTTCCCGTCGTCGAACAGTTTAACAGCAAACGGGGCAGGGTAAACACGGCAGAGACCTTTTTGAGACCTGATATAGTCCCGGATTGTTCCGGAAAGCTCCATGAGTATTGTCTGGTGGATTCTGGAAGGCGCGGCCTGATTATAAATCAGCCGGCCGTCGACCAGTTCAGCCCGGATATTTTCCGGCAGGTTGTAATAATCATCTTCTGTGTAAAGCTTTACCTGAGCTAATGGCATAATAACACTCCTTTCCTGGTTACTGGTATGAGAGTATTCTTGTCCTGTAAGTATATCATATAATCAACACTATGCACATAATAAGAATAAAATAAAACGGGCGGAAGAAATAAAAAATTATGGTTCACACATCAGCTGTTAAACCCCCGGCAATATTTTCTGAGAATTGACTTTTTATCAGACATACTGATAAAATTACAGAAGAAACCTGTGCCGGGGGCCTGACAGTGACGCAGTACCGCCGCAAAATTCAGGCTCCTGTTACCCGATTATTAGCGGGTCAGACAGAAAGAAGGTCGCATTTCATGAAACATAGTGAGAAGTTCCTGGATGGCATTGAGCAGGAAATCAAAGAAATCCTCTATGGATATCTGAAGGCTGAGAGCATTACCGGCTCCCGGAGAGAACGGGATGCGGAGCAGTATTTTGTTACTTTTTTTAAAGGGCAGCCTTATTGGCAGAAGCATCCGGATTGTGTGGGTTCCTTCCTGATTCCCGGCGACTCTTACGGCCGCGGCACGGCTTTCGCCATGGTTCGGGGCACAGGCGATGATACGGTTGTTTTTGTTCACCACAATGACGTCGTAACGACGGAGGATTATAAACTGCTGAGACCTCTTGCCTTCTCACCGGATGAACTGGAGCAGGAACTCTGGCAGATGAAAGATACTCTTCCCGGGGAGATCCGCGAGGATCTGGAGTCTGGCGGCTATGTGTTCGGCCGGGGCGCCTGTGATATGAAAGGAGGCGCTTCCATCCAGATGGCACTTCTGCGCCGTTACGGCCAGCTGGTCCTGGAGAACCCGGAAGCTTTGACCGGTACTCTGATCGTCATGGCCGTGCCGGATGAAGAGAATCTTTCTGCCGGTATGAGGGCCGGAGCGGTTCTCCTGGCACAGATGAAACAAAAATATAATCTGAAATTC
Organism: uncultured Lachnospiraceae bacterium; assembly: GCA_947626965.1. Classification (GTDB taxonomy): domain Bacteria; phylum Bacillota; class Clostridia; order Lachnospirales; family Lachnospiraceae; genus Choladousia. The sequence goes on along the minus strand of CANQUH010000010.1, from coordinate 17,892 downwards.
CGTCTGATGATTAACACAGAACCCCAGTTCGGCAGTTCCGCAGAACACGGAGTATTTTCCATCGGTTCCGCTGGAAAGATGATGCCTTTCTTCCATGTCAGAGGCGTGCCGGCCCATGCCGGAAACCCATTTGAAGGAATCAATTCCCTGGGAATCATAAGTGAACTGGTTCGCCGCATGGAACTGAATCCGGATTTTTCAGATGCGGTAAGAGGTGAACTGTCGCCGCCTCCTACATGGCTGTATCTGAAGGATCGAAAGCTCCAGTATGATGTATCCCTGCCTGTAACTTCAGTTGGTTACATCAGTGTGATCACTTTCAGTCAGACTCCGGATGAGATTTTGAGGAGAATCAGGGTGATTTGTGAAGACAGCCTGGGTGCTGTTCTGGAACAGATCAGCGAGAGATACGCCGCCTGCCGGGTCAGGAACGGCCTGCCGCCGGCCAAACTTTCCTGGAAGGGGAAAGTAATGACATTCGGGGAATTATACCAGGAAGCTCTCAATCTCCATGGTGAGAAATTCCGGACTGGATATGCTGCTAAAGTCCAGGAACTGAAAAAAGAACTGAACGAAGACCGGGTCACGCTGGCAGACTGTAATTTTGCTCTTGTGGATTACATTTATGATTATATCGATGACCGCCTGTCACCCAGGATTGTTTACGGGCTGATTCCGCCTTATTATCCAAGTGTCTGCAACGCTTTCCTGCCGGAACTTGCCGATGATGTTCGGGCTCTTCCGGATGATCTCATCCGGTTTGCCGCGGACAGATGGGGACAGCAGTATGATATGGAATATTATTATCCGGGGATTTCTGATTTAAGCTATACCAGTGTATCCGGAAGCAGCAAAATTATTCAGGAACTGGAAAATTCCATGCCCCTGTTCGGACATATCTATGATATCCCCTTTTGTGAGATTGAGGAGATTTCCATGCCATGCATCAACATTGGCCCCAGGGGAAAAGATGTCCATAAGACAGGCGAGCGGGTTCTGAAAGAAGATCTATACGAGAGAATCCCCCGGCTGACGCAGTATGCGGTAGAACGAATTCTGTCCTGATATACGCTCCGCAAGTATGCACAGGGATTCGGAGCTGAAGATGTCTGATGATGCAGACCCAAGTCCCGTGCGCAAAACTTGCAAGCGAGTTTTGAATCCTGCCGATGGAATTGTAACTATTGTGTTGACTGAAATAAAGATTTGTGATAAATTTTATGCAAAAATAAAATATTTTCTGAAATATTAACAAAGTAAAAAACGCAGCTTCCGGATTGAAAGGATTCGGCAGAAGCTGAATAAATTTAAATGCTGAGTACATGGAAAGGGGGCGCAGGCATGGGCAGATATCTGAATGTGGGAAACGCTGGCTTCACAGCGATGACCAGGGGAATGTATGTGGACAAGACAGAGCTGATCGCGTTTATCAACGGCACGCTTGGGACGACCGACAAACTTACCTGCGTCAGCAGGCCGCGCCGTTTCGGAAAGTCCTTCGCGGCAAAAATGCTGTGCGCTTATTATGATAAAAGCTGTGATTCGCGCGCTTTGTTTGAGAAGTACAGAATCGCGGAGGATGAGTCTTTTGAGAGATATCTGAATAAATATGATGTGCTCTGTCTGGATATTACGCATTTTATATCGCGCGCGCCGGATATCAGAAGTATTGTGAAGGATATTAACGCGCTGGTTACCGAGGAGGTTCATCAGGCGTATCCGGATGTGAAACGGGAAGCTGTTCTTTCTGATATGCTTTATAGCGTGGCGGAAGCGACAGGAAATAAATTTATCGTGATTATCGATGAGTGGGATGCCCTGTTCCGCGAGGCGAAGGATGATCCGGAGCTGCACAAAGAATATATTTATTTTCTGAGAGGTCTGTTCAAGAACAGCGGACAGACAGATAAAATGATCGAGGCGGCCTACATGACAGGAATCCTCCCGATCAAAAAATACGGGCATCAGTCCGCGGTATCGGATTTCCGCGAGTATACGATGATCGCACCCAGAAAGCTTGCCAGGTTTACGGGATTTACGGAGGATGAGGTAAAGGAATTGTGCAGGGAGAACGGGATGGATTTCCAGAAGATGAAATTCTGGTACGATGGATATTCCTTCCGCCGCCTGAAATCCGTGTACAATCCTGAATCCGTAATGGAGGCGATCAAAAACGAAGAATTCGGGAGCTACTGGACCCGGACGGAAACGTATGAATCGCTTAAAATTTATATTGAACTGAATGAAGACGGTCTGAGAGAGGCCATTGTCCAGATGCTCGGCGGAGGACATATCAAAATCAACGCAGGTTCTTTTCAGAATGATATGACCAGCATAAAAGTAAAGGATGATGTACTGACGCTGCTGGTTCACCTGGGATACCTGACGTATGATGCTGAAGAGCAGGCTGTCTTTATTCCAAACGAGGAGGTGCGGCAGGAGTTTTTGCTGGCAGTTACAACCGGCAGACATAGAGAAGTGGCGAAAATGATCCGTAATTCGGACCGACTGCTGGAACAAACGCTGCAGGGAAATGAAGAGGCGGTGGCGGCAGCGATCGAGGAAGCCCACGCGATGGGAGCGGCACCGCTTTTTTATAACAATGAGCAGGCGCTTCGCAGTGTGATCCGTTTCGCTTATCTTTGCTGCGTGGATGAATATTTGCGGTTTGAGGAACTGCCTTCCGGAAAAGGATATGCGGACATTGTGTATTTCCCGAAGAGAAATTCAGATCTGCCGCTGCTTTTGATTGAATTGAAGTGGGATAAGGAGGTGGGCGGAGCGATTCGTCAAGTTAAGGAACGGAATTATCCGATGGCGCTTCGGGATTACGGAGGCGATATCCTGCTGGTCGGTATCAGCTATGAAGAACAGAGCAAAAAACACAGTTGTCGGATTGAAAGAGTCCGGCAAAGCAGATGACAGTAAGGAGTGTATTGTGCGATGGGATTTTATTTTTCACAGAGATTTCATAACGGACGCCGATAAGAGATCCTACATTACTTTTCTGAGCAATCTGCTGAAAGACAAAGCTTATGTGGCTCTTGCCTATATGACCGGGATTTTGCCGATCGCCAAGTATTCGAGTGGTTCCGAACTGAATATGTTTGCGGAGTATACAATGGTGTCGGAAGAACTGTACAGTGATTCTTTTGGTTTCACGGATTCAGAGGTAGATGAACTGTACGGCAGATATCTGAAAAGACAGACAGTCCGCAGAGTCACCAAGGAGGGGTTGAAAGACTGGTATGACGGTTATCACACCAAAAGCGGAAAGCGTGTGTACAACCCAAGATCGGTGGTATTGTCCCTGATGAATAATAATCTGGGAAATTACTGGACCAGCTCCGGATCTTATGACGAAATTTATTATTATGTCAGCCGCAATGTGGACTCAGTCCGGGATGATCTGGCGCAGATGATCGCCGGGATCCCGGCCGCGGCCAGTGTGCGGGAATATGCGGCTTCCTCCATGAACCTGACCACAAAAGATGAGATCTTCTCAGCAATGGTGGTATACGGTTTTCTGAGTTTTGAAAATGGCATGGTCAGTATTCCAAACAGAGAACTGATGGATAAATTCTGTGAGGTGCTGAGAGAGGCGAAAGAAGCTGAATAAATTTATAGCCCTCATAGATAGTATTGAGTATTTCGGGGTTGAAGAGGTGTGGTCTGACTATAAAATGAAGGAGAACTGATTATGGTTAATATCAGAAAACTGGAGGCAGAGTTATGGGAATCTGCGGATTTATTGCGTGCAGGATCGAAACTCACTTCAAATCAGTATTGTATGCCGGTTCTTGGACTTATCTTCCTGCGTTATGCCTACAGCAGATTCAAAATGGTTGAAGCTGAGATTCTAAAGAACCGTCCTTCGCGCGGCGGCAGAGTGATGCCTGTGGAGGCAAGTGATTTTGCCGCTAAAAGCGCGCTTTATCTTCCGAAAGAAGCGCAGTATGACTATCTGCTGAATCTTCCTGAAGATATTGCGGCTGCAGAACTGAAAAACAGAGACGGACATATTATGTCAAGTCTTGGCGAAGTAGTCAATAACGCGATGCAGATCATTGAAGGGCAGAGCGAGCAGCTTACAGGTGTTCTTCCCAAAAGTTATACGGATTTTTCTGATGAAATTCTGTCTGAGCTGCTCCGTATTTTTAATAACAGTGCTCTGGATGAAGTGGGCGGTGATATTATTGGCCGTATTTATGAGTATTTTCTTAACAAATTTGCGAAAAACATTGCATCGGATGACGGTGTGTTCTTTACACCAAAGTCGTTGGTAAAAATGATCGTAAATATTATCGAACCGAAAGGTGGTGTTCTGCTTGATCCCGCCTGCGGTTCCGGTGGTATGTTTATTCAGTCGGGAGATTTTGTCAACCAGTCCGGGATGAATGCCAACAGAGCCATGACGTTTTACGGGCAGGAAAAAGTTGAGTATAATGCTCAGCTTTGCCTTATGAATATGGCGGTTCATGGTCTGACCGGTGTTATCAAGTCGGGGGATGAAGCAAATACGTTCTACCACGACGCGCATAATCTGAATGGCCATTGTGATTATGTCATGGCAAATCCTCCGTTTAACGTGGACAAGGTTAAGTCGGAATCTGCTAGCGCTGCCGGACGGCTGCCCTTTGGCCTGCCCGGCGTAAACAAAAATAAAGAGATCGGAAATGCGAACTATCTGTGGATTTCTTATTTTTACAGTTATCTGAATGAACACGGACGTGCGGGCTTTGTAATGGCTTCCTCTGCAACAGACAGCCAGGGAAAAGATAAAAACATCCGTCAGAGTTTAATTGAGACAGGCCATGTAGATGCTGTAATCAGCGTTGGCAATAACTTTTTCTATACAAAATCTCTCCCATGTTCTCTCTGGTTTTTTGACAAGGGGAAGTCGGAGAAGGCGAAAGATACAGTATTGTTCATTGATGCAAGGAATTATTATACCGTAGTGGATCGGACTCTCAATGAGTGGTCGGAATGGCAGCTTAAAAATATGAATGCCATTGTATGGCTGTATCGTGGAGAGATTGAAAAGTACAAGGCTTTGCTTGAAGAATACCGTATGGCGCTTGGAAGTGACAGGTCTTTTGCTGAGCAGGTGCATGAAATTTCGGAAGAGGTGAAGACTCTCCGTACCGAGGCAAAAAAAGCGGTGGGGTCTGCCGGGAGACGGGAGAAAAAAAGCATACAGGAAGAATACGATGCGAAACTTACGGGGCTTGCAGACATTCTTGCCATAGCCAGGGAAGCAAACTGGCTGTATGAGAAGTTTGGTGATGGTACATACGCTGATATTTCCGGTCTTTGCAAAGTGGCAAATCGTACGGAAATTAAAGAAAAAGGATGGTCGCTCACACCGGGCGCTTATGTTGGTGTTGCTCCTGTTGAAGATGATGGTGTGGACTTTAAAGAACGTATGACGGAAATCCATCAAGAATTATTATCTTTGCAGGAAGAATCCAATAAATTGATGGAGATCATCTCGAAGAATTTGGGGGAAATGGGGTTATGAGTTGGATAAAAACAACGATTGGTGAACATTGTACTGTAACCTCCAGTAAAAGGTTTCATTTGTCTGAACGCAGTAATGAAGGGATTCCTTTTTATTGTTCTAAAGAAATAATCCAAAAAATTAATGGGCAAAAAATTACAGAATGTGATTATATTCAAGAAGAATTCTATGAAAATGTAAAAAAACAATTTGGGGTTCCACAACCTGGGGACTTACTTATAACAACAAGAGGGACATATGGAGTACCATACATATATACGGACACAGATAGATTTTATTTTGCAGATGGAAATCTCACATGGCTAAAGAATTTTGATGATGTCTTGCTTCCTCAATATCTTTATTATTGGGTATTGTCATATGAAGGACAGAAAAAGATTGATGCTATTGCAAAAGGCACAGCTCAGAAAGCTGTACCTATTGCAGCAATCAAGTTGCTCGAATTATGCCTTCCTCCATTAGAAATGCAGTATCAGATTGTTGATATTTTATCGGCTTATGATAAACTTATTGGAAATAATCGAAAACAAATCAAACTCCTTGAAGAAGCTGCACAGCGTTTATATAAGGAATGGTTTGTAGATTTACGGTTCCCGGGATATGAGAATGTGGCTGTTATTAACGGTGTGCCAGAGGGGTGGAAAAAAGTTTGTTTAGAAGATATTTGTTTATTGAGAAAAATTGTCCTTACTCCTGATGAGATTCTGCCCGGTATACCATATATTGGTTTAGAACATATGCCTCGCAATGATATTTGCTTGTGTAATTGGGGAGAATCAAGCGAGGTTAATAGCAATAAATTTCAGTATAAAGAAAAGGATATACTTTTTGGCAAAATAAGATCATATTTTCATAAAGTTGGTTTTACTATAAATACTGGTGTAACTTCAACAGATAGCATTGTCCTGTTTACTGATAAACAATTGTGGGCTCTACTCTTGATGACGGTTTCTAGTAATGCTTTTGTTAATTTTACATCACAATCATGCAAGGAGGGGGCAAAAATGCCTCGTGCAGACTGGAATGAAATGAAAAAATATCCTGTTTTAATTGCGGATTCAATTGTTCAATTCAGGTTTGAAGGTTTGATAGAAATTATCGCAAATAAAATCAAGGCTTTAGCAATGCAAAATAGATGTTTATTGGAAGCTCGTAACCATCTGCTTCCCAGATTGATGAACGGAGAATTGGAGGTATAAAAATGATAACATTTTCTCGTAGGAATGGCTATAATACTATAGGTATTGAATTGAAATATGCCAGTGTTACACTTAAGCGACGTATTATAGCAACATTTTATAAACAGGAATTTGATATATTCGATGGTTCGAATTCGGACAATTATACGACGGGTATTGAGGATATGATGATACAAATGGGAATTACCTATGAATTTCCTATGGATGAAGCTTGTAAACAAAAGAATGCAAAGGCCTTAGAAAAGTTTATACTTAACTCCCCGATGTGGTATACAATTTTTGATTTTATTGAACGATATCTTGCCATATCCGATGAAACAACCGCAAGGAAAATGGCTGAAGAGTTTAATCATATTTTAGAAGATGAGGTATCAGCATATCGTATCATAGATAAACTGGTAATTCCGGTTACTAACGAATCTGAACTTGCAACGATTGAAGAAGCGATGGGACAGCCATATAATTCTGTACATATTCATATTACAAAGGCGTTGTCTTTATACGCAGATCGTAAGAATCCGGACTATGAAAATTCTATCAAAGAGTCAATCAGTGCGATTGAGGCTATGTTGTTGTATTATCACAGGACTGACAGGCGCACAGGCGACGCTTGGAGCTGCAATTAAGCAGTTAAAAAATAAGGGTGTACACATTCATAATGCTATGGAAAAGGCGTTTTTAGCATTATACGGTTATACATCTGATGAAAATGGTATTCGTCATGGTGGTATGGATTTTAAAAACGCACCTGCGGAGGATGCAAAATATATGCTGATATCCTGCTCCGCATTTATAAATTATTTAATTGAGAAATGGCGGTCAGTTAATTCTTAATTTTATATGGAGGAATGATGAGAAGCAACATTGAAACAATTAAATTTACAGGAAAGTTTAGTCTGATAACGGCAGTGATGGCATATATTGTGTCACTTAATATCGAATTAGGATTTTTTCAACCAAATTGGAGTTGGATATCTAATAACTTTGCCTTAACAGTATGTGGCGGAGCGTTTTCCAGCTTTTTGGTTGTGATGCTTTGCGAAGTACAAAAATATAGAAGCAACAAATTGTCTTGTGAGAATTTTTTATTTACCCAAACGATGTATTTATATATGTCATTATATTTAATGAATAAAAATATTGATGAATATATAAGGAATCAAAATGAACCCATACCGGGTAATTTAATTGATGAAGGAATGATGATGATTCGCAGTCAATCTGCAGCTATACGAAATGTGGATTATATAACTTTTCGTAAAAATAACAATCAGGTAATTGCATATCGGAATTTTTGTTTAAATAAATTGGTGAGCATTGAATCTATTATTAGCAGTGGAAATTACCTAAAAATGGCAGTTATCCAAACGCAGATAAAAAATCTGAAAGAAACATGCAGTCAAGGGACGATTACATCTTCAGATGAGTTGGTAAATCGGACATTAGCGACAATTAGTAATCAACTCTCACCTGTTTTGGAAGATGTTTCTACCTATCTTGAAACAATTGATCACAATTGTAATGGCCGGTATAACTGGAATATACAGAGGACAAAAATACATGAAAGTTATGCCAGTCCTTTCAGAACAGAAAGATTCGAGGATTTTCTAAAAAGTACGGAGGCAAAATCATGAGCTACGATTATTCCGAAAATACTCTCATTCAGGAAAGTTCAGCCAATCTGCTCCGTGATGAGCTTGGCTGGGATGTGGCTTTTGCTTATGACAAGGAAGTGCTGGGCAAAAATGGTACTTTCGGCAGGGAAAGCTACAGAGACATCCTGTTGCTGCGGTATTTTCATGAGGCTCTCAAAAGGCTGAATCCCTGGATCAACGACAGACAGATTTCAGAAGCGCAGAAGCTGTTGGAAAACAGGTTGTCAACCTCCTCACTTTTGCAGGTGAATGAGGAGAAGTATTTTCTGCTGCGGGATGGGATTCCTGTCACAGTAAAAAAACCGAATGGCCAGACAGAGACCCGGAAGGCTGCGGTCTTGGATTTTCAGGATCCATGCAGCAATTATTTTCTCGCTATTAAGGAACTGAAGATCCACGGTGACTTGTACCGCCGCAGAACGGATATTGTGGGTTTTGTAAACGGTATCCCTCTGCTGTTTATTGAACTGAAAAAGAATACCGTGGATGTGCAGAATGCCTATGATGATAATTACACGGATTATCTGGATACTATTCCGCATCTGTTTTATTATAATGCTTTTGTGATGCTTTCCAATGGTGAGGAAGCAAAAGTGGGCACGCTTGGCAGCAAATTTGAATTTTTCCATGAGTGGAAAAGGCTTGCGGAGGAAGATCAGGGCAGCGTAGCTCTGAAAACAATGCTCCGTGGTATCTGCAAAAAAGAGAACTTCCTTGATTTGTTTGAGAATTTTATCCTTTACGATCATTCCGGAGGTCATACGACAAAAATTCTTGCCCGTAATCATCAGTATCTTGGAGTAAACGAGGCGGTGAAAGCCTATGCCGCAAGAAAGTTGAATAACGGTAAACTGGGTGTGTTCTGGCACACGCAAGGTTCCGGAAAAAGTTATTCCATGTTATTTTTTGCACAGAAGGTGCGCAGAAAGTTTGAGGGCTCTCCAACGTTTGTTATCCTGACGGATCGTGAGGACCTGAATACGCAGATCAGCGACACTTTTGAGAACTGTGGTCTGCTTGGAAAGACCAAGGCGTCACAGTTTATCGCTTCCAGCGGAGATGATCTTATCCAAAAGCTGCGCGGCAATCCGAGCTTCATCTTCACATTAATTCAGAAGTTCAATAAGAAAAATGCGAAACCGATCTATTCCGATCATGACATTATTATCATATCGGATGAAGCACACCGCAGTCAGTACGGGATTTTTGCGGATAATATGATGCGGCTTTTGCCGACGGCAGCCCGTATTGGATTTACTGGAACACCCCTTCTGTCCAGTGATAATATCACTGCCCGTACTTTTGGCGGTTATATTTCTGTCTATGACTTTAAACGTGCTGTCGAGGATGGAGCGACAGTTCCCCTTTACTATGAAAATCGGGGAGAGAAGATACTTGATCTGAATAATCCTGAAATTACAGATCAGATCCTGGATGCTATCGAAAAGGCGGACCTGGATACTGACCAACAAGACAAGATAGAGGCTGAATTTGCGAATGAGATACATCTGCTTACTGCTGAACCGAGATTAAAATCGATTGCCCGTGACTTTGTGAGACACTATTCTGATTTGTGGACAAGCGGAAAAGCAATGTTTGTTTGCCTCAATAAGGTGACATGTGTCCGCATGTATAATTTTGTTCAGGAATACTGGAAGGAAGAGATCAGGAATCTGAAAGCAAAGATAAAGGCAGCGACACAGCAGGAAGCACAGGAGCTTGGGCGAAAACTAAAGTGGATGCAGGAAACGGAAATGGCTGTCGTTATCAGTCAGGAGCAAAACGAAATCCAGACTTTTAAGAAATGGAATCTGGATATCAAATACCATCGGGCAAAAATGGAAAAGAGGGAGCTTGACAAGGAATTTAAGGATTCTGAGAATCCGTTTCGCGTTGTTTTTGTCTGCGCGATGTGGCTTACCGGTTTTGATGTAAAATGTCTGTCATGTTTATATCTGGACAAACCGTTAAAAGCACATACTCTGATGCAGACGATCGCCCGTGCAAATCGTGTCAGTGAAGGGAAGAGCAACGGTTTGATTATAGATTATATTGGCATTGTCAAGGCTCTTAGAGAAGCTCTGGCGGATTATACTGCAAATGCAGGTGGTGATGGCGGCTCTGATCCTACGGTGGATAAAGATGAACTGATTGCCCGTATCCTTGAAACGATCAGTAAAGCAAAGGATTTTCTGGCGGAGAATGGTTTTGATTTGCAGATGCTTATCGACGCGTATGATTTTATGAAACTCTCTTATCTGCAGGAAGCTGCAAACGCTGTCTGTGGCACGATTGAGAATAAAAAGACTTATGCTACATATGCTTCAGAACTGAAGCGCCTTATGAAGTATACCGATCGTGATGATATTACAGATCAGGTGCGTAAAGAGTATGAAGCTGTTGAGGCAATCTATGCGCAGCTTCAGAAAAAGCGAAAACATGTCGATACGACAGACCTGATGATAGAAATTAATGAGATTATCAGCACATATGTAGAAATTGACCGCACACAGGAGATGATAGGCGAAAAACCTTTCCGCTTTGACATCAACGCCATTGATTTTGATCTGCTTCACAGGGAGTTTTCCAGAACCAGGAAAAAGAATCTTGTAATGAAAGACTTGGAAGAACTTATCCGGCAAAAGCTGGACAGAATGTTATTTACAAATCCAAAACGTATTAATTACTATGAGCGCTATCAGAAGATCATTGATGATTACAACAGAGAGCAGGACAGAGCAGCTATCGAAAAAACTTTCATGGATTTAATGGATCTGGCAAACAGAATGAATCAGGAAGAACAGAGGTATGCGAGGGAAGGATTTTCCAGTGATGAGGAACTTTCTCTTTATGATATGCTGTTTCGTGATGACCTGAGTAAAAATGATATAAAAAAGATCAAAGAAGTTGCTGCTATGTTGCTTCAAAGAATCAAGAAAAAGATTTCTGAGTTTGATCATTGGACAGATAAGCAGGAAACCAGGGCTGATGTTGATAATCTGATCCGAGATACTCTTTGGGCAGAATTACCGGAGTGTTATGATGAGATCAGTATCTCTGTATATCGTCAGAGGATTTATGAATATGTCTATACAAGATACAAAGAAGTAGCATAATTTTGTGAAATGAAAAAGTGAAAAGAACTTGACAACAAAGAGATAATAGATGGGAAATTATATGGCACCATTTTTAACAAATATTATTGTCAGATTTGTTCTGTTATTGAATCAAGAAGAACAGTTTTAGATGAGTATATAATAAAAAAGATTTTACAAAATTGAATGATGCATAAAAATGATTCTAGAGATTATTCTATCTGAAGATTTTGTAAAAGTATAAAAGAGGAGGTATAATAAGATGGGTTATATTAAGCAGTTAACTATTTTGGGATTAAGAAAGTTTGAAAGAATAAAAATAAACTTTAATAAAAATATGAATATTATTGTAGGAGAAAATGAAGCCGGAAAAAGCACTATTTTAGAAGCAATTAGTATAGTCTTGAATCAGCAATATAAGAATACAGATAAATCAATTGTTAAAGAATTACTGAATAAGACAAATGTTGAGAAATTTTTGAGAGAAAAGAGAATTAATGATTTACCCAAAATACAAATAGAGCTTAAACTTGGAATGACAGGAAAAGAAAGAAATTCGCAAGATTTTTTTGGCGAAGAAAGCCTGAATAAAGAAGAAGCAGAGTATGGTATTTTATTTGAATGTAAATTTGATGAGGAATATGCAGACATATTAGCGAAAGAAATAGAAGAGGGGAAAATTCCTTATGAATATTACATTATGAATTGGATAACTTTTAGAGGTACTCCTTATAAAAGTATTAAAAAACCATTTAATTCAATTTTTATTGATACTTCGGCAAAAGATTCTAATAACTCATTCAATTATTTTAATAGAACATTATTTTTTTCTAGATATGCAGAAGCTGAAAAATTAAATGCTAAAAATACATTTCGTTCAAATTTAGAGGATGCTTTTAATAAATTAGATTTACCAGATATTGATATGAATAGAAGATTTGGTATTAATGATAAAAAAGTGATTCTAGAAGCAATTATTTCTGTATTAGAAGATGGTATCCCGTTAGAAAATAAGGGAAGTGGAATGGAAAGCTTGATTAAAACACATATTGCATTAGATAAAAGAAAAAGTAATTTGGATGTGATTTTAATGGAAGAACCAGAAAATCATCTTTGTTTTTCTAACATGAATAAGATGATAGAAGAAATTGTTAATAAAAAAGATTCAGCGCAAATCATATTGACAACTCATAGTAATATGATTGCAAGTAGGCTTGATTTAAGAAATGTACTTTGGATTAAAGAAAATTATGCAGTAAGTCTCGCAAATATTGATGATAAAGTGGCAAAATTTTTCATAAAAGCAGATGATAATAGTTTTATGCAATTATTGCTTTCGGAAAAAATAATTTTGGTAGAAGGAACCACGGAATATTTACTGTTGCCAAATATGTTTTACAGAGTAACGGGAAAGACGTTACAAGAAGCTAAAGTTGTTATAATTTCTTGTCGAGGAATCTCTTATGAAAATTATTTATTGATAGCTAAAGAGACAGGAAAAAAAATTGCAGTAATTACAGATAATGATAGAAGTTCTAAAAAAATTAAAAAGATGGAAAATTTTAATAGTAATATGGAAAATATAAATCAACATATCTTTATGGATGATAATGTAAAAAATTGGACCTGGGAAAAGTGCATATATGATTTGAATAAAAGTTATTTAGATAAACAAATAGTAATAGAGGATGATGCTGAATATTTGTTCCATGGTGAAAGTTATGGAAAAGTATTAGGTAAGATGTTAAATAATAAAGTAGAGGTGGCATATAGCATTTTGGAATCAGGGCATGAATTGTCAATACCTAAGTACGTGGAGGATGCAATCAAATGGATAAACGAGTAATGTTAGCTGTTGCTGGAGCAGGAAAAACATATACTTTGTGTAATTCTATAGATATTGATAAAAAAAATCTTATTCTTGCGTACACAAATGAAAATATACATAATATTATTAATGAGCTACTAAATGCATATGGTCAAATACCAGAGAAGACAACGGTAATGACCTTTGATCGTTTTATTTATAATTATATTGTGTGTCCATATGAAGCAACTATTCGTCGCTTCTTTAATTGTGAGGAATTTAAAAGAAAAGGAACTGGAATTACTATTTCTGATCCTCCAAAATCATCAATTCAAAAAGGAGAATTCAGGTATAAAAATCCAATATATTGCCCGAAGGGAGAACTAGGACATTATCATAAAGAAGGCAGATATTATTGCAGTTTGATGTCTGATCTTATCATGAGTGTAAAGAATCGGAATATAAATTTGGCAAAAAAAGCAATTACTAATTTAAATGTACTGTTTGATAAAATATTAATTGATGAATTTCAGGATTTTAGAAATAATGATTATGAGCTTATTGATGCTTTTATTAAATACAGTAATAACATACTTTTGGTTGGTGATTATTATCAGCACTCGGTTTTGGGAAAAAATAATAGTGGAAAACCATTTTCGAAGATTAAAAAGAATGAAAGTGGTAAGAAACAAATTTTAGGTTATTATGAATACATAAAATTGTTAGAAGCGAAAGGAATTAATGTTGATACAAAAACACTGAGCAAGACTAGAAGATGTCCAAAAGAAATTTGCCAATTTATCTCTAATAAACTTGGTATAGAAATAGAAGCGGACAATGAACATAACGGCAATGTAATATTTTTAGAAGACGATATGATCATAAAGATTCTGGATGATGATTCGATTATCAAACTGGTCCGAGAAGAGAGCCATAAGTATTTTTTTAAAGCTGTTAATTGGTCATATTCCAAAGGAGATACATATTCAAATACATGTGTTATTTTGTCCGATAATTTTAAGGATATAGATAAAAAGGAATTTTCACCACATGAAATCTCACCACAAACTATTAATAAAATATATGTTGCGATGAGCAGAACTGCAGGAAATTTATATTTAATTAAATGGAATGATTTTAAAAAAATTCAAAATAAATATAGAAAAATTGTTTAGATAAAATTAAAAATTTAATTGTACTTGAGAGTTAAAAGTTTGCGCGATTAAGAAGCACGCAAATCTTCACAAACCTCTGACACATCTATGAAAAACAGGAAAAGTGAGTGAATTCATATGAGAAAAAAGCTGCCGATAGGCATTGAAAATTTTGAAGAATTTTCGAGAGAGAATTTTTATTACGCGGATAAAACCATGTTTATCGCGGAGCTTTTGCGTGGATGGGGAAAAGTGAATCTTTTCACCCGTCCCCGGCGTTTTGGAAAGTCGCTGAATATGAGCATGCTGAAAGCTTTTTTTGAGATTGGTTCTGACCGCTCCCTGTTCGACGGGCTGAAGATTTCGCGGGAGAAGGAACTGTGTGAAAAGCACATGGGGAAGTATCCGGTGATATCGGTCACGCTGAAAAGTGTGAGCGGACTGGATTACCGGACGGCGTGCGCCGCGCTTCGGGGCGTGGTCGGAGAAGAAGCGCTGCGTTTTGATTTTCTGGAAAACAGTGAGCAGCTGTCCGTGAGAGAACGGGATATGTATCGGCGTCTGACAGAGATGGAAAATGCGCAGGATGCTGTCTTTTCCATGCCGGACGCGGTACTTGCGGACAGCCTTCGGATCCTCTGCAGGCTTTTGGAAAAGCATTACAAAAAGAAAGTGATTCTTTTGATTGATGAATATGATGTACCGCTCGATAAGGCATTTCAGGCCGGATATTATGATAAAATGACAGTGATGCTCAGCAATCTTCTGGGAAATGCGATGAAGACGAACGACAGTCTGCAGTTTGCGGTTCTTACGGGCTGCCTGCGTATCTCAAAAGAGAGTATTTTTACAGGATTGAATAATCTGAAGACACATACGATTACAAGTGACAAATATGATGAATATTTTGGCTTTACGGACGAGGATGTGGACAGGATACTGGAATTTTATCATCTGTCCGGATACAGAGATCTGATCAGAGAATGGTATGACGGATACCGGTTTGGCGGCGTATCCGTTTACTGTCCCTGGGATGTGGTCAATTATTGTGACGCGCTTCTGGGAAATTCTGATGCCATGCCTGAAAATTACTGGGCCAACACGAGCGGCAATGCTCTGATCAGGCGTTTTATAGAGAGGGCGGACTTTCAGACCAGAAACGAAATTGAACAGCTGGTCGCCGGGGAGAGTGTTGTAAAGGAGATAAATGAGGAGCTGACTTATAACGAGCTGGATAACAGCATGGAAAATCTCTGGAGTGTGCTGTTTTCCACCGGATATCTGACATCCATGGGCCGGATATCCCAAAAGCAGTATAGACTTGTCATTCCCAACCGGGAGATCCGTTCTCTGTTTGTCACTCAGATCCGGGAGTGGTTTCAGGAAACGGCGGCGGAAGATACGGCGAAAACAGAACGTTTCTGTCAGGCATTTGCCAGGGGAGAAGAAAAACGGATTGAGGAAATGCTGAATGAATATTTGTGGGATTCAATCAGTGTGCGCGATACGGCAGTCCAAAAGGAGATGCAGGAGAATTTTTATCATGGAATGCTTCTGGGACTTCTGCGTCATAAAAACAGATGGCTGGTGAGATCCAATGCGGAATCCGGGGAAGGCTACAGCGATCTTATAATAGAAACGCCGGAACGGACGGGCGTAGTGATTGAGATTAAATATGCGCAGGATGGTGATCTGGAAAGAGGGTGTGACAAGGCGCTTGCACAGATAGAAGAAAAAAGATATGATGCTGTTCTTCTCAGGGATGGCATGAAGAAGGTCATCCGTTATGGAATTTCTTTTTACAAAAAAAGCTGCAGAGTAAAGAAAGCAGGGGATGGGGGATTGTCTTTATAAAAAATGTGAAGTATAATAGGATACTAGTTGCTGACTGTTTTGTACCGCTGACGTTTTACCGCAGCGGTATATTGCTGAGAAGTGCATTTTAGCGGATGACGGATTACTTTGACGGGCGTTTGGTTTTGGCAGATTTCCGCTTTTACGGCAGGGAACAGTCCGCTTTTACTCATGGTGCTGCCTTGTTTGCGTGGGCATGAAATGCGGAGCAGTTCGTGGCGTCATAGGGGCAGAATCTCTTTTGACCCGGCATCAGGGTATGAATATCTACCATACAAATACTGCGAGGAGAGTGTGATATGAGAAGAACGGATACATGGAATGTGTATTCAGAAGCTCAGCTTGCAGAGCTGGAAAAAATCTGCACAGGTTACAAAAGGTTCCTTGACTGCGGCAAGACGGAGCGGGAATGTGTGAAGGAGACGGTCCGTCTGGCAAGGGAAGCAGGCTACATAAGCTTGGAGGAAGCGCGTGCGTCCGGGAGAACGCTCGCTGCGGGCGACAAAGTATATGAAATCTGCATGAACAAGATGATTGTGCTGTTTCATGTCGGAAGAGAGCCTCTGGAGCGGGGAATGAGGATTCTTGGCGCGCACATAGATTCTCCAAGGCTTGACGTCAAGCAGAATCCTCTTTATGAGGACGGCGGGATTGCCTATCTTGATACGCACTATTATGGCGGCATCAAGAAGTATCAGTGGCCGACGATTCCGCTCGCTCTGCACGGCGTCGTTGTGAAGAAGGATGGGGAGACGGTGGAAATCCGAATCGGGGAGGACGCAGATGAACCGGTTGTGTTTGTCTCGGATCTGCTGATTCATCTGGCCGGCGAGCAGATGGAGAAGAAAGCGCGGGTCGTCATCGACGGCGAGAATCTGGATGTGGTCGTCGGGTCGCGTCCATGGAAGAAGGAAGGTCACGCGGAGGCGGCGGAGGAAAAAGTCGTTCCGGATGGTGGAGCCACGGCGGAAGAAAGAGAGATTCTGCAAGGTAACAGAACCGCGGCGGCAGGAATTTCAGATCAGTCAGGAGACGGCGCTGACGGCTTCCAGGAGAAAGAAGACTGTCTGAAAGGGAAAGAAAAGAACCTGGTCAAGGAAACGATCCTTCAGATCCTGAAAGAGAAATATGAAATCGAAGAAGAGGATTTTCTCTCGGCGGAGATTGAGGTCGTACCGGCCGGGAAGGCGAGGGACTGTGGACTTGACCGCAGCATGATCATGTCATATGGTCAGGATGACCGTGTATGTGCGTATACCTCACTGCTCGCGCAGCTGGAGACGGACACGCAGGAGAGGACATTCTGTTGTCTGCTTGTGGATAAGGAGGAGACAGGAAGCGTCGGAGCTACCAGCATGAAGTCCCGGTTCTTTGAGAATACTGTGGCCGAGCTGATGGACTGTGCCGGTCAGTACAGCGAGCTGAAGCTGAGACGCTGCCTTGCGAACTCGAGTATGCTTTCTTCGGATGTGAGCGCGGCGTTTGATCCAATGTTCCCCGGATGCTTTGAGAAAAAGAATACGGCTTATCTGTGCGCCCGGCGGGCGCACGTTCTAAGGGGTGAAAGTCCCTGACCCGCCCGGCAGTGGGAAGGGTGCAGTCAAGGG
>CANQUH010000009.1 GCA_947626965.1 uncultured Lachnospiraceae bacterium | reverse complement strand
TTATTCTTCCAAATCAAAGACCCCGCTGCAAGCAACTGGGTATCAATCTTGCAACGCCCCAAGGGGCGGGGTATTTGGTCTCCGCTCCGCTTCGGTCGGTGCTGACCGTGCGCCACTGGCGCACAGCACCCTCGCGGCATTCGTCAAATATCCATGCAAGCATGGCTATTTTCCTCATTGCTCGCGGGAATAAACCTCTGTCTCTTCCTCCATGGACAGGTCATATGGAATTTCTGTAATGTCAGCCTGCTCATAAAGCTCTTCGGTAAATCTTGACTCATACATCGTCCATACAAGAGAATCGCGCCCGTAAATACTCTCAAAGGAAGCCGCGCTCGGCTCTCCGTAAAGAGCCGCATTCTCTTCCAGATAAGATACGTACTCGTCCTCTGTAACCTCAATCTCATTCGCGAGACAGTATGCGCTTACGAGAAGCCTGCGGTTTACCGTTGCGAGAACTTCCTCATTAATATCTTCCTCCGTAATGCCGAACATATCATACACTTCTTCCTCCGAATCCGTTCCGCCAAAAGAAGTGTAGAAGCCCATGATTTCCTCTCTGCATGTATCGTAAAGCTCCTGCGGATATTCTTTGAATTCCGTACGCGCGACAGCCTCGTCAAAAAGTGTATCGACAGCATCCGCATAGCTTGATTCCTCGTACTCTCCGGCAAGCATTTCCCGGACATACGCTTCATACTCCTCGACTGACCCATATCCAAGCGTGTCTTTGACAAATTCTTCCGTATACTCGGGCACGTCCATGCTGTAAACGCCTATCACCTGAAAAACAAAGCCGACCGTATTTCCGGCCCATTCCATTATCTCACTGTCCTCGGGATAGCTGATCGAAAATTCAAGCGTATCCCCTCTGGAAGCGCCGGTTATCTTTTCATCGAACTCCGCGCCATACTCTTCATATCCGATTGTAAGGAAAAAGTCCTCCTCTTCGTATGGCTCGTCCTTTCCCTGAACTACGTAGGTGAGATTTCCATAGACCGTATCCCCTTCCTGCGCAGGACGATCCTCCTTTACTTCCTTCGCGTACATCCCGAGATCTTCCTCAATCCGTTCCTGAACCATGTCATCCGTGATCTCATAAACTGTCTTTTCCAGGGAAATCCCCGCATAGTCGCCAAGCGTGACATAGTCCGCCGCATCCTTGATCAGATAATCGGACGGATTGATCGGTTCAAGCGGAGTCTCTGTCTCATAGAGTTCCTCATCTTCCCAGTCAACAGTCTCTATCTCTGCCCCAAGGTCTCCCATATCTTCAAAACCTGCAGTCTGATCCTCTGCCGCTTCGTTCGCTTCTTCCTGCCTTCGCGTCTTTTCAATAGAACTTCCGCTGCCCGCAAATGAGAATCCTAAAGTACCCGCAAGTAAAAATATAATGATTTTCTTTTTCATAGTCAGCTATTCCTTTCTTCGTGCTGGTATTATGCGGCACCTGCGCATATACCCGGTTAAAAGTTGAAGTCCGTTCGTATTATACCATTCTCCTGCGTTCTTTGTAAATATTTTTCCGGCAGAACACATTTTTTTCACGCTTTCCTTATTACTGGTTACTCTGTGGCCGAACGGCAACTTTTTCCTTTTCATCCTTCGGAAGCTATGCTATGATAACATTACTGTGGCAGCACGAAAGGAGGAACAGCATGAACTATATGGAAATCCCTGCCCATGCGGAAAAAATCCTCAGCGTCCTTCACGGGGCTGGATATGAGGCATTTGTAGTCGGCGGCTGCGTCCGCGATTCCGTACTGGGCAGGACACCGGGGGACTGGGATATCACAACGTCCGCATCGCCGCAGGAAATAAAGGGGTTATTTGCGCGGACGATTGATACCGGTATTGCACATGGAACGGTAACTGTTATGATAAACGGAGAAGGATGTGAAGTTACCACATACAGGATCGACGGAGCCTATGAGGACTCCCGCCATCCAAAAGAAGTGACTTTTACTTCCAGTCTCCACGAAGACCTGCGAAGACGTGATTTTACAATAAATGCAATGGCCTATTCGCACGAGACCGGAATCGTGGACATTTTTGGCGGAATGAAAGATCTTCGCGACAAAGTAATACGATGCGTCGGGAACGCCAGGGAACGGTTCAGCGAGGATGCCCTGCGCATGCTGCGGGCAGTAAGATTTGCGGGGCAGCTTGGTTTTTCCATCGATGAAAATGTCAGAGAAGCGATACGCAGCATGGCAGACTCTCTCGATCACATCAGCGCCGAAAGAATCCGTGAGGAAATTATCAAACTTCTGGTATCTCCTCATCCTTCCTGGTTCCGTCTCGCTTACGAGACAGGCATCACATCCGTCATTATGCCTGAATTTGACCGGATCATGGTGCAGAGTCAGAATAATCCGCACCATTCCTGCACGGCCGGCGAGCATACCCTGCTCGCACTGGAGAATATTCCGGCCAATGCAGTTCTCCGCCTCACAATGCTTTTTCACGATATGGGCAAACCAGATGTCTGTGTGACCGATGAAAACGGCAGAGATCATTTTCACGGACACGCCGCCCGCAGCGAGGAGATTGCTTTCCGGATCATGAAGCGGCTCAAATTCGACAACAATACGTTGTCCAGAGTCTGTAACCTGGTAAAAAATCACTCTCTGTATCCGCAGCTTTCCGCAAAGGATATACGCATCGCGGCATTCGGCATAGGACCTGATATGTTCGATGATTATCTGCTGGTAAAACGCGCCGATATTTTGTCACAAAATCCGGATGTGATACAGAACAAACTGAATTACCTGGGAGAAGTCGGCCGTATCTGGAATGAAATCAAACTGCAGGGGGACTGTCTCTCCATGAAACAGCTGATGCTGAAAGGAACCGACCTGATCAGCGACGGGATGAAACCCGGACCGGAACTGGGACATCTGCTGGAACTCCTGCTCTTTAAAGTACTGGAGCAGCCTCATCTGAATACAAAAGAATATCTTCTCGAAGAAAGCCGGCGGCTCAGGAAACAGACGGCAGAATTCACCGTTAATTGCGCAGAGCAGCACCAGGTATAGACAGGAGGCAGCGGAATCCGCTGCCTCCTTCTGTCAGTCTCTATCAGCCTTTTGCGCCTCTCTTTTTTCCTTTTGAAGCGTTTTTCGCCGCCTCGGCCTCTTTCTTCGCTTTTCCTGTCACCTTGTCCCTCATCTTCGCAAAAAAGCCCTTTTTCTTCTTCGGAGTCTCAAGAGGTCCGCGGACACCTTTCACTTCCATAATGTAGATACCGCTGACAACCGCGCGCACTTCCTTCTTCACGGGAATCGTGTCAAAGATCGACGCGTCGCTGATAAGCGTCATAATCCTGGGACCTACTTTCGCCTTGACGATCGGAAGTTTGGAACGGCGCATCATTTTAGGTGTCTGGTCGATCACCATCTGCGGAAGCCCTGAATCTTTTATGGGCATCCGCTTTTTATCGATGATCAGCATGGACACCGTCTGCTTCGCCGCTTCCATCTGCTGCTGCTGCGCCTCCTGTTTTCTCTGAAGGCGGCGCCCCACGAAATACAGAGCAACGAGAGCAATCACAAGGACAATCAAAACAGCCAGCAAAACATAAAAAAATGTTTTCATATGTACCTCCACACTGTAATAAAATCGCATTTCATTCTATCATTCTTTGAAAGAAAGTTCAATTAATAATTAAATCAAATTTACAGTTGACTTATATTTGTCTATACTATATAATATTTTTCCGCGCTCTGCCCCAACTATATTGTATTAAAATTATTGGAGTAATATTATCTTTTTTCGATTTACACGATTTTTTTTATGTATTTCTTAAAAAAATCGTGTATTTCACTTGACAGCTTCATAAGAAGAGACTATAATAAATGTACTGAAAAGATTTATTGTTTATATATTTCACTGGCTATTACAGATTATAAAAATATATATGACTGAAGTCTTTTGTAGTCTCTAATAGCTGGTGAAGTTTTTTAAGCGGAATCTTATTTCACGTATTTTATTTTAACAGGAGGTGTTCGCTGTGAATAAGGGCACGGTTAAGTGGTTCAATGCAGAGAAGGGGTATGGCTTTATCACAGGCGAGAATGGATCTGACGTATTCGTTCATTTCTCAGCCATTCAGGGTGAAGGATTCAAAACCCTGGAAGAAGGTCAGGCAGTTTCCTACGATTTGACCGAAGGCGCTCGCGGAATGCAGGCTGCGAACGTAATTAAACTTTAATCAAATTTTCGATACGCCAAAGGGCGGAGCGTTGCTCCGCCCTCTTTCTATTAGTGCGCAGGCCCGCATATGGAGATCAGCTGCTGACGCAGCAATTAATGTTTTTTTAACTTGACATTTCAACGATATAATGTTATTTTATAGTTAGATTTGGCTAACCAAAAGCAGCCAGTACCTGAAATTTCATGTTTAAAATTGTCCTGTATCGGCAGGGCATATAATTTTCACAAACGGTTAGATTAAGCTAACTTAAATTTTTACGGAGGTAGTTTATGAGTATTGTAATTATTGGGGGAAATGAAGGAATGGTTTGTCAGTATGAAGGAATCTGCAAAAAACATGGATGCAGGGCAAAAGTCTTCGCAAAAGAAAACGGGGCAATCCGCAAAAAGCTGGGATGTCCGGACATGTTTATCCTGTTCACCAATACCGTATCCCACAAGATGGTACGCAGCACGCTGCAGGAGGCCCGCAGAAACAATATTCCGGTTCTCCGCTGCCACAGCAGCAGCGCCGCGGCGCTGCAGGAGCTCTTAAAAGAGCATGTGGCTGTTTCCTGACACATTCAGGGCACGCTGCGCTGAGCCTGCAGCCAATTTCCATATGCAAACCTGCGATCGGGCAGGAGACGTTTTTTCTCCTGCTCGCACGCGCGGCCCGTGTGCTGCGTCAGCAACTGTTTTCCTTACACGGGCCTGCGCAGAGCAAAGAATAGCATTTTCCATGCACGCGCTCGTGCGCATCCCGCCGGAGGCTTTTTGTGTCACAGGGCGAAATTTCCTGTGACATAAAAAAGAAGCCGTGAACAATTTTCCACAGCCTCTTTCTGCAGTCCGATGTAATCCCTCCCCGTTCAGTTCAGCATAATCTCCTGTCCGTAGACAACCGGCTGCGGCTCTGTCGGAGGTTCTGTTTCCGGTTCCATCTGCTGCTTCAGTTCTTTTTTGCGTTTTTTCTCCAGTCTCTTGTAAATCTTCATTGCCTTTTTCTCATGTCCCTTTGACACATAGACCTGAGAAAGTTTCCCGATTATGACAAATCTTGTCTCCGAATCTCCGGTACAGGTAGACAGTGTGACTACGCGGTCTTCTTCCGTCACTGTCACGTCGGAATTTTCCAGCAGTGAATTTTCGAACGCCTTTTTCAGGAATTCCTTATACTCATCATCGCGGAATCTGGTCTGATATGTAAGTCCTGTCTTGGCAACTTCCATTCCTGAGAAGATACGGTACTGATAGATCAGGTCCGGAGTAAATATCCAGAAATACTTGCTCTTCTCAAAAACTCCTTCTTCCCGGAACTGCTTCAGTTTGCCGAACATCGAACCGTTCCTCATATTGTGGCCGTACACGACCGTGTTCGTATCCGTAAAATCCGGTTCATTCTCATAATTTATGAACAGACATCCCGCAATGTTGTCCTCGCCCTCAAACGTCTTGTGAAGATAATAATCATTATCCTCACCCTGAACCAGAGGATATGAAATATCGACCGCGCTCAGCTTCAGCCATCCTTTGATGTCAGGATTGACAGCTTTGAGATTGTCAAAATCAATCGGATTATTCATAACCGGAAGCGTAACCGGCTCTCCCTTTTCCACAACATTTACCACTTCCCGGCCCTCAATCGCCTGCGCGGCTGCCTCCTCATTCTCAAAGGCATCCTCAAGGGCCTCCAGATCCTCTGTTTCCTGGGAAGCATAGCTGCTCTCCAGATTATCATATTCGTCCGATCCGCGCTTATATTCCATATAAAAAGTATACAGCATATAGCCTGAATAGCAGAAGACTCCCAGCGCAATCAGCATCAGCAGAATGCGCACAATGTCCCCTGCTCTGTTTCTTCTCACTTTCCTGCTGTTCATTCCTGTCACCCCTTCCCTGTCTTTCAGGCCAAACCTGTCTGTGTCCGCAGCTCCCGTTTTCCGCCGGATACCTCTGCAGACGGCAGCGTCCTGCCAAATATTTACACCGTAACCCCGTCAGGGATCCCGTATTTCTCTACACTGTGATCCCTCCAAGAATCTCGCCGATGCTTCCCTGCACCAGAAGATCCGCGTACCGGTCTCTCGGTGTCGGAGACTTGTTGATCACAACGAGATGTTTCCCCTGGAAATAATCGATCAGCCCGGCCGCCGGATACACCGCAAGGGAGGTTCCTCCGATAATCAGCACTTCCGCCTTTGAAATGTACATGACGGAATCCTGCATCGTCTTTGAATCAAGCCCTTCTTCGTACAGAACGACATCCGGCTTGATTACTCCGCCGCACTCACAGCGCGGAACACCTTCCGCCTCCAGCATATACCTTGCATCGTATTCTCTGTGACATTTCTGGCAGTAATTGCGGTGGACGCTCCCGTGCAGTTCCAGAACCCGTTTGCTGCCCGCCATCTGGTGAAGTCCGTCAATGTTCTGCGTGATCACAGCCTTCAGCTTCCCCTTCTCCTCCATCTCAGCCAGTTTCAGATGAGCTGCATTCGGCTTCGCATCGAGACACAGCATTTTATCCTGGTAGAAACGGTAAAATTCCTTTGTGTTCCGAACAAAAAACGAGTGGCTCAGGATTGTCTCCGGCGGATAATCATATTTCTGATGATACAGTCCGTCGACACTGCGGAAATCCGGGATCCCGCTTTCGGTCGACACGCCCGCGCCTCCAAAAAATACAATATTATTGCTCTCCGATACGATCTCCTGCAGTTTTTTTCTGCTGTCCTCCATTAAACTTCCCCCTTTACAATAAAGCTCCGTCCTGACGGGCTTTCTTTTCTGTACTAATACTGATTTGTCCCATCTTCCTGTTCCCCGGCCGGCAGAGTGACGATAAACCTTGTATGTCTGCTGTCGCTCGCTGCCGTAATGGTTCCCTCGTGCAGCTCGACGATCTGCCTTGCGATGGCGAGCCCCAGCCCGGCTCCTCCTGTGCGGCTCGACCGTGCGTCATCCACACGATAAAATTTCTCAAAGATCATCTCCAGCTTTTTCTGCGGTATCTGCGGTCCTGTATTGGTAAATACAATCGTGACATTCCCTCCTCCGCCTCTCGCCTGGATCAGAATCTCTGTTCCTTCATAGCTGTATGCCGCGGCATTGCGGAGCAGGTTGTCAAATACCCGCGCAAGCTTATCCGGATCGCCATATACGATCAGGCCTTCCTCCACATCCACCGCGCATGTCATCTTTTTCTCGCTGAGCATCCCATAGCTCTCATCCGCAAGCTGTTCCAGAAGAATGGAGAGATCCAGACGTCCCTTCTCCAGAACGATATCCTGCAGGTTGAACCGCGTGATCTCAAAAAACTCATTGATCAGTTCCCCGAGCCGGATCGCTTTCTCCAGCGTGATATGCGTATACTTCGCGCGCTCCTCCACCGCCATATCCGGGTGCTCGTCGAGCATCGTCAGATAGGCGATCACCGAGGTCAGCGGCGTCTTCAGGTCATGCGCCAGATAGACGACCAGCTCATTTTTTCTCTGCTCGCTCTCGGCCGCCTCCATCTCTCTGCGCGACAGTTTCAGCTTCAGCTCCGACAGCTTCCGCGCCATCGGCTCCAGCTCCGAATCCAGTGTGACCGGCTCATCCGAGGCATTCAGAATATTATCGATCTCATCACTGATATCATTCAGATATCCCGTCATCCTTCCGATCGAAAAGTAGAAAAGCACCAGAAACAGAAGCCAGAACCCGCCGATCAGAAACAGCGTCTTGTGCGCCACAAAGATATGTCCGTACAGATATTTTGCCATATCATAATTCGCGCCAAGCATTGTAAAAAACCGGATCACCAGTCTCGCGCACACATCCTGAAAGACATCGTCCACCAGAATCAGAATCCCGTATCCGATCAGCCCGGTCAGCGCTGTGATCAGCATCGTGCGGAGCAGAATCGCACGCTTCAGTTTCCTGTAACTGTTCTTCATGCCCCCACGCTCCTTTTATTTCTCGACCTTGTAGCCCACGCCCCACACTGTCTTGATAAAATCGCTTTTCCTGTGAGCATCTCCCATCTTTTCTCTCAGATGACGGATGTGCACCATGACGGTATTGTTGCTGTTCTTGAAATACTTTTCTTTCCAGATCCGCTCAAAAAGCTGCTCCGAGCTGATTACCTTGCCCCGGTTCTCACACAGCAGCCAGAGAATATCAAACTCGATCGGCGTCAGAGACAGTTCTTTTTCATTATAAATGCAGCCGTGCGTGTCCCGGTTCATCACAAGTCCCGCAAAATCAAGAATATTGTCCTGCGGCCTGGTCTGCTCATTGTACTTTGTGCTTCTGCGAAGCTGCGCCTTAACGCGCGCGACCATCTCAAGCGGGTTGAACGGCTTGGGAATGTAGTCGTCCGCTCCCATTGTCAGCCCCTCGATCTTGTCCGTGTCCTCCGTCTTCGCCGTCAGCATGATCACCGGAAACCGGTATTTTTCCCGGATTTTCCGGAGCACCTTAAAGCCGTCGATATCCGGAAGCATCACATCCAGCAGAGCCAGATCCGGCTGCTCCTTCTCGATCGCAGCAAGAGCCTGCCGTCCCGTCCCCACGACCTGTACTTCATAGCCCTCGTTTTTCAGATACAGCGCTATGATCTCCGCGATTTCCTTTTCATCATCCAAAACCAGTATCCTGCTGTTCATCAGTCACCCCCTGTTTCCTGACCTTTTATTCACACGGCCTCTGGTCCCACTTTTGTCAGCGCAAAACCATTTACGCTCAGCTCTCTGCTCCTCAGTCCTGATCCGGTTGCCATTCACTCCCTTGCAGGTCGTGAACGCAGCCAACGCGATACAGAAAAACCTCCGCCGGAAGATTTTCCGCATACTCAGCCGTGCAAACGCGGCGGAGCCCTTTACTCACAGTTTCCGACTGTTCTCGGATAAGGGATCACGTCGCGGATATTCGACATTCCTGTGAGGTACATCACGCAGCGCTCAAAGCCCAGACCAAAACCGGCGTGGCGCGTTGTGCCGTATTTGCGCAGATCCATATAATACCGGTAATCATCCGGCTTCATCCCAAGCTCCGCGATACGCGCCGCCAGCTTGTCAAAATCATCCTCTCTCTGGCTGCCGCCGATAATCTCTCCGATTCCCGGAACAAGGCAGTCCATCGCGGCCACAGTCTTTCCGTCCTCATTCTGCTTCATGTAGAAAGCCTTGATCTCCTTCGGATAATCCGTCACAAACACCGGACGCTTAAAGATCTGCTCTGTCAGATAGCGCTCATGCTCTGTCTGCAGATCGCAGCCCCAGGATACCTTGTACTCAAATTTGTCATTGTTCTTCTCAAGAATCTCAACCGCCTCCGTGTAGGTCACATGACCAAAATCAGAGGTCAGGACGTGGTTCAGACGGTCAAGCAGTCCCTTGTCCACAAAAGAATTGAAGAACTTCATCTCCTCCGGCGCATGCTCCAGCACATAGGAAATAATATACTTGATCATCTCCTCCGCGAGCTTCATGTCGTCGTTCAGATCCGCAAACGCGATCTCTGGCTCGATCATCCAGAACTCTGCCGCATGGCGCGCCGTGTTGGAATTCTCCGCGCGGAACGTCGGCCCGAATGTGTAAACATTGCGGAATGCCTGCACGAATGATTCCACGTCAAGCTGACCGCTGACCGTCAGGTTTGTCATCTTCCCGAAGAAATCCTGCGTGTAGTCGACATTCCCCTTGTCGTCCTTCGGAATATTCGCCAGATCCATCGTCGTCACCTGGAACATCTCGCCTGCGCCCTCACAGTCGCTGCCTGTGATGATCGGCGTGTGAACATAGACAAAGTCCCTCTCCTGGAAAAACTTGTGGATCGCGTAGGCAATCAGGGAACGCACGCGGAATACCGCCTGGAACGTGTTTGTCCTCGGGCGCAGATGCGGCACCGTACGCAGAAATTCCATCGTGTGGCGTTTCTTCTGCATCGGAAAATCCGGCGTGGAAGCGCCTTCCACCTCGACTGACTCCGCCTGAATTTCAAACGGCTGCTTCGCCTTCGGCGTCTCCACAAGCACGCCCTTCACAATGATGGCCGCGCCCACGTTCAGCTTTGATATCTCGGCAAAATTTTCCAGTTTGTCCGAATATACAATCTGAAGCGTCTCAAAAAAAGTACCGTCATGCAGCACGATAAATCCAAACGTCTTTGAGTCACGGATGCTGCGCACCCAGCCTCCGACCGTAACCTCCTTGCCGGCATAAGCCGCGCGGTCGCGGTACAGTTCTCTAACAGTAGTAAAGTCCATTTTTTTCATTCTCCTTTTCTGTTCATTCTCTGCTTTCTCGATTATATCCATTTTTACCCATTATAGCAAGATTCAGAACCGATAAACCGCTTTTTTATCTTACTGTAAAGTCTCCACACTTTCGTCTGCTCCATCCAGCGGATTCTTCCGTCCTGCGCAAGAACCGTCTCCCGCAGGATTCCCTCGAGAGGTTCCATATAAAATGTCAGTTCAACCGGATATCCGTTCTGATCCAGATGCGGGATCGTAAATTCCGCCTCCATATCGTCAAATATATAGTCCCCGTTTGGCGCCCGGTGTCCGGCTGTCTCATATGCAAGCGGTCCGCCGGACTGCTCCAGCTTTGCAATCCGCACAATGCTCCGCCCACTGCCAAGGCTGAGCTTCACCGCTCTGGTCCCCGCAGGCAGCCCGATCGTCAGACTCTTTTTCATTCCGGAAGCCAGACGGTACTGGCAGCTGTTCTCCTCACCAAATCCGTCTCCGCAGTCGAACCAGACCTTCACCGGCTGCGTTCGTTCCCGTGCGGATGCCTCCTGTACCAGCGGCCGCACCTGGATGACTCCCTCCGAGATCACATCATACAGTTTCCACGCCGGCTGATACTCTCCCAGCATATACTTCTGAAAACGGGATTCCATCGAGTCAAACCACTGCCGTTCCTGCGGCGTGATACCGAATTCCGCGTAAAGATCATGCTCTCCGAGCAGTTCTTCCCGCCTCGTATTTCCCAGAATATAGTAATTGAGACAGCGGTACAACAGAAATTTCACCGGCACCGGAAATTCGAACGTCCACTCATAATCGATCAGCTCATACCCTTTGTCTGTGCAGATCACATTGGAAAATATCATGTCGATATCCGAAACCTTCCGGCAGCTCTGCGGTGGGAAAACCGCAGGCATTCCCTGCGCATCTGCCCCTGTCAGTACTGTCATCCTCCGGCCGTCTGCACGTATATTTTCCGGTACGGCTTCGCTTTGTCCTTTTTTTTCATCTGCAGTTTTGCTCCACGGACATCTCCCAAATACCTGAATAAACCCGTCTGTCTCCCTGAACTCTTCGCCGCAGTCCTCAAACATGGAAAAATAGTCCCGGATCTTTTTGATCATCTGATCCATCTTTCCCGCAAAGAGCAGTTCATCCAGCTTTTCCTCCAGCGTCGGGCCTTCCAGCCATTCCAGATAAATGTCTCCGTCCTTCATCCCGCAGCGGTTCACACGGATTCCTGTCCCTTCCAGATCTCCGGCAAGTTTCTGATATTTCCTGCCGATGGAAGCGATATGTTCTTTCGCCTGCGGGTCCGCCGCAGTCTTTCGCACTGCGCGGCTCCCGTCCTGATACTCCAGAATATCCGTCCTGATGCGGAACCTCTGATCCCGTTCATTTGAATATTTTGAATAAATCACTGACGGAACTCCCTGACGGTCGGCGGTCCTGTTTTCTCCTTCCGCTGGGCCGGTATTTTGTCTCCGAGAATCTTCAATACAGTCAATGTTTTCTTCTCTGTCTCCCTCTGTCAAAACTGCGAAAAAGGAATTGGCGTACAGCGGATACAGCCCGCTCCCCGCAAGGGAATCGTACACTTTCTCCTCGCTGAACACCTGCATTCTCTGGCGGTCAAAATTCCGGACATTCCGGTTCAGCTCCCCTTTTCGGGGAAGATACCGGTCAGAATGGATGCATTCCGGCAGCTTGTAGTCCGGATACGGATAATAAAATTTCCATTTTGCAAACTTACACTTTGCAAACAGTTCTTCCAGTTCCGGTTTTGAGAAGGTCCGCACATAATCAGTCGTCGGATATCCTTCCAGCCCCTCGAAGTAAACGCCTGTATGATCCTCCGTCGCCCCGGCCCAGTATTTGAGTCCCAGACGATTCTCGATCGCGATCACCAGACGGCCGCCCGGCGCCAGCAGCCGCCGGATCTCAAGCAGATAATCGACAAACGGATCCGGAGACTGGATGGAGAACTGCGCGTATTCAAACACGCCGATCAGAGTGATGAGATCAAACTTCTCTTCCAGACTTCTCGCCGCATCCTGAAAATTTCCGACCAGGATCCGGATATTCCCGTGATCCCGGTTCCTCCAGGCGTTGATCAGACTCCGCCTTTTCGAGAGATCGATGCAGGTTACGCTTTTCGCCTTTTCGGCCAGGATTCCCGTGACTGCTCCCGGCCCGGCCCCGATCTCCAGCACACGTTCCCGGCCGGTCATCGGCAGCCATTCCACAATATTCCTGCGCACATGAGAAAAATGGTACAGAATCGGCCAGCTTTTCTTCTCCGCGATCACTTTATTGTAATCGCCGCCTCCGTACAGCTTTGCCAGCTCCAGCATCTCATCCTCGATCCCGCCGTCACTGTATTTATCCTCTCCCGGATAAAACCGGTAATCCAGCGTTACCTTCCCAATCGTCTCCTGCATCCGGCTTTCCTCTCCCATGCCAACACTCCATTCCGCATCTCTTTTTTATCTGCCGCACTGTTTTCTCCATACCTCGGATCTTTTACAAAACTGATCCTCTTCTATCCCCGTGAAGCCGGTTTCTTCCCATTCTTCAGACTTTTCACAGAACCGACCCGCCGTCATCTTCGCGGCTCCGGTTTCTTTCTCATCCTTTAGTCTTTCCACAGAACTGATCCGCCGCCATCTCCGTGCCGTCGGCTTCTTCCCATACTTCAGACCTGCTGATCGTCTTCTTCCAGCGACACCGACACTTTCGCGTTCATATCATAAAATCCCACCGTATTTTTTGTGGAAACCACCGTCAGGCTGCAGGCGTCATACAGCCTGTGGTACACGACAAACTCCCCGCCCCGGTATCCTGTCAGTCCAAATGAAACCAGATATTCTCCACCCTGCAGGTTTACTTCCTGCACATAAGTAACCACATCGGTCTGCCCCGCTTTCCGCGGCTCCACCGTGACACGCTCATACATCGTGTTGGTCCCTGTGATCTCAGTCCCGCGCATATCCTTGATCGTGTAGGCAAAAATCGGATCTTCGATATCCTCATTGTAATGCACACGCACTTTCATTGTCAGTTCCGTTCCCTTTTCAATCACATTGGTCGGAAGTCCGTCTTTATCCAGCAGACAGAAACCTGTCATCTCCGCACGGCGGTCGCCGTACTCCAGCGCGCCCGGATTCATTTCAAGCGGAGTAATCCAGCGGATGCCAGAGACTTCCTCTGTCTCCTGCATGTCAGTCTGCACATCATTTTCCGGACTTGTCTTCTCACTGGCCGCTGCACCGTTTTTCCCTGCGCCGGCACGCAGTCCGGCCTGCGCGCTGTCCTTCCCGGCCGCGTCTCCTGCTGCCCTGTCACGGACAGCCGTTCCTTTCTTCTGATCCTCCGGTCCCTGATGCACAATCACGCGCTTGTACAGATCCACCATCTCCTTGGGCGAACCTTCCGCAAGCTTTGTCCCATGATCCAGAAGTACAACCCGGTCGCAGTACTTGCTGATACTGCCAAGATCATGACTCACAAAGAGAATCGTCTTCCCCTGCTTTTTAAATTCCTCAAATTTGCGGTAGCATTTTGCCTGAAAAAACACGTCCCCGACCGAGAGCGCTTCGTCCACAATCAGAATCTCCGGATCAATATTGATGGCGACAGCAAAAGCCAGCCGTACAAACATACCGCTGGAATATGTCTTGACCGGCTGATGCACAAAATCCCCGATGTCCGCGAACGAGAGAATGTCATCCATCCTCGCCTCGATCTCTTCATCTGAAAATCCCATCATTGTGCCGTTCAGATAAATATTTTCAAGACCTGAATACTCATAGTTAAAGCCCGCCCCCAGTTCCAGAAGCGCGGAAATCCGGCCATCTGTCACAACGCGGCCGCTTGTAGGGCTGAGCACTCCGGTGATAATCTTCAGAATCGTAGATTTGCCCGCCCCGTTCGTGCCGATGATTCCGACCGTCTCACCCTTTTTTATCTCAAAACTAATATCCGAGAGCGCATAGTGCTCCCGGTAGCATTTTTTCTTCGTGAGTCCCAGACTTTCCTTCAGTCTGTCTGAAGGCTTATTGTACAGTTTATACATCTTGCACAGATTTTCTATGCTGATCGCCGTTCCCTTATCCACGTCTTTCCTCCGTAATCTTACAGTAAACGAGCATGCCCGCGTTGCGGGCAACACCATGAGCGAAAGCCGATGGCCGCCGTCCGGAGCTTTCACAGTAAACTTTCATGCCCTGCGAGGCAGGTCACTACCATGGATGAAAGTCCACGCACTGTTCCGTGCTTACGCATTCTCACAGTACGTCCGCAAAGTGCACTCTCAGTCTTCCGAACACCCACCGGCCAAGCACCAGCATCCCTGCCGTAAAGCACCAGAAGTAAAGCGTCCACAGAGGCCGCTCCCAGAACCAGCGCTTATTGATGAACGCATCCCGGTAGCCTGTCACAACGTAGTAAACCGGATTGGCCATCAGGATTGTCCGTATAACCGGGTGGCTGACCAGACGGTCCTCCGCAATCCACATGATCGGTGTGACCCAGACGCCCACCTGCAGCGCAATCCCGATAATCTGCGACAGATCACGGAAAAACACAACGACCGCGCTCGTCGCATAGCATAATCCGAGTACCAGAAGCGCCAGTCCTGCGCTGTAATAGAAAACCTGGATATAATACAGATCCGGAAAATGGCCATACAAAAGATACAGCAGCGCCGTAAAGCACACAAAAAAAGCGTGCACGTACATGGCGGAAATAATCTTAACCAGCGGCAGGATATCGATCCGGAACACAACCTTCTTCACCAGATAACTGTATTCCAGCATGGAGTTCGTGCCGCCGGTCAGCGAATCCTGAAAAAAGAACCACGGCACAATGCCCGCCACAAGATATAAAAGGAACGGCACCCTCAGCGTACTGTTCGCGTCCGGGTTCCGGAACCCGATCTCAAATACGAACCAGTACACAAGTACGGTCACGACAGGCTGAATAAATGCCCAGACAATCCCAAGATAGGAACCGGCAAATTTTGTCCTGAAATCATTTTTTGCCAGCTTTTTTATCATCTTTGCGGTTCTGCCGAACTCCTCCCGCCCGGTAAACAGACTGCTCATCCGGCACAGTCCCCTTTCTGCTGCGCAAGTGTCTGACGGTGTTTATCCGCCTCAGACAGAATCGGTTCCATTCCTTCCGGGATCGGCCACTCAACACCGATCTGCGGATCGTTCCACGCGATGCCGCACTGGTCATCCGGATAATAGAAATCCGTGCACTTATAAGCAAATTCTGCATAATCGGAAAGCACAAGAAAACCGTGGGCAAATCCCTTCGGGACAAAAAACTGCTTTTTGTTCTCCGCCGACAGAATGCACCCGTGCCACTGTCCGTAAGTCGGAGACCCCTCTCTCAAGTCCACAGCGACGTCGAACACTTCCCCGGAAAGCACTCGCACCAGCTTGTCCTGCGGATGTTTTCCCTGAAAATGCAGGCCGCGCAGCACACCCTTTTTCGACGCGGACTGATTGTCCTGTACAAAGACATGATCAATTCCGGCTTCTTTGAAATCATTGTAATTGTATGTCTCCATAAAATAGCCGCGGTCATCCCCGAATACTGTCGGAGTGATGATCTTCAGACCATCAATCTGGCATGTTTCTACTTTTATTTTTCCCATTTGATATATCGATCCCCCTTTTCTCTGTGCCGCAGATTCCGGTTCCGGATATTTCCGCTTCGCAAATGTCAGCTCCGGTTTTTCTGTCCTGCGGACCTCCCGTTCTGATTTTTCTGCTTCGCAAATGTCAGCTCCGGTTTTTATCCGTCCTCCGGAGGTCATCTCCGCGCATACATTTCCTCATAGTATTTCTGGTAATCGCCGCTTGTCACATTCTTCATCCATTCTTCATTTTCAAAGAACCATTTAATCGTGCGGCGAATGCCTTCCTCAAACATCGTCTCCGGCTCCCAGCCAAGTTCGGCGCGGATCTTGTCCGGAGCGATGGCGTATCTTCTGTCATGACCCTTACGGTCCGTCACATATGTGATCAGATCCTCGCTGACGTGAGCTTTCCGCGGATCATCGTCCGGCAGCATCTCCCGCAGCGTGTCAAGAATGATATGGATAATCTGGATATTCTGCTTCTCGTTGTGGCCTCCGATATTGTAGGTCTCGAAAAGTCTTCCCTTCTCCTGCACCATGTCGATTCCCTTCGCGTGATCCTCCACATAGAGCCAGTCGCGCACATTTTTGCCGTCCCCATACACCGGCAGATTCTTTCCCTGCAGCGCGTTGTTGATAATCAGCGGAATCAGTTTCTCGGGAAACTGGAACGGACCGTAGTTGTTGCTGCAGTTCGTGATGTTCGCCGGAAACCGGTATGTATCCATATAAGACTTCACCAGCATATCCGAGGAAGCCTTGCTTGCGGAATACGGACTGTGCGGGTCGTACGGAGTCGTCTCATAGAAATATTCTCCTTCTTTCTCAAGAGAGCCGTACACCTCGTCCGTTGATACGTGGAGAAATTTTTTATCCTCCTTAAATGTGCCGTCCGGCAGCTCCCAGGCGGCTTTCGCCGCATTCAGCATAACGAGCGTTCCGAGAACATTTGTCCTCACAAACACTTCCGGGTCACGGATGCTGCGGTCCACATGACTCTCCGCCGCAAAGTGAACGACACGGTCTATGTCATTTTCCTCAAAAATCTTGTTGATCGCCGGTGAGTCACAGATATCCGCGCGGATGAATGTATAGTTTTCTCTGTTCTCAATATCTCTGAGATTCTCAAGATTGCCCGCATAGGTCAGCTTGTCCACATTGATGATGCGGATCTCATCTCCATACTTTTTAAACATATAATGAATATAATTTGAACCGATAAAACCGGCGCCGCCGGTTACAAGATAAGTTCTCATGGTTAATTACCCTCCAGGATTTTGTCAAACGATAACCAGTATACCATCAAAAGAATTCTTTTTCAATCACATCTCCGGCACCGGGGTCGGTCTTGCGCTGTCCCAGACACTGCTCACGTCAAAGAGATCGGAAACCATGTCCGGATTGTAATACATGCGGTAGCCGTCAAGATTGCGGCGTCCCTGCCGCATAAAGGTATCTCCGAACTGAACCCAGTGCTGGGAAGAATCCACATTGCAGTAGATGGAAAATCCTTTTTTCTTGAAATAAGCAAACAGCTCGTTATCGCTGGTATACGGTTCCCAGCTTCCAATATCCGCGCCAAACGCGAAAATAATAATATCCGTATCCCCGACTATGGACCCCACATTATCCAGCCAGCGCTCTGTGTCCGTCTTCGTCGCCTCAAGTCCCCTCGCAAGGGGAGAAATATGACCCCAGGTATGGCTCGCGAATTCCCATCCTTCCGCTTTCATCGCGTCCGCCACCGCTTTTGCCTGATCCACTTCATTCTGCCACGCTGCCTCGTCAAAATCCGGATTGGCGTCAAAAAACTTCTGCTGATATTCTGTCACGCGGGAAGGCTCCTTTGTCCGGTAAACCTCATCCGTGCGGTAGCCGAGCACACCCTCGTATCCGGTCAGAGCAATAACTCCCTTATGTCCGTGATATGAAAAATCCGGATGTTCGTCGACAAATGTATCAATCCACGGAACCATGTCATAATCTCCGATTGAGACTGAACCGTCATCCTCGCGGTAAGAGTTCTTTACCTTCCCATTCTCATCGAGGACCAGTTTCTGCGCAAAACCATCCCCATCCATATAATGATAATAACTCACATCATCCTGTGACAGTACAAAGGGAATCTTACCCGGAGGAAGAAGAATCTCCCCGCGCGACACAGTCCCGTCCTCATTCACCATACACATGTCATGAAGGCTGACCATGACGTATCCTTTTTCATACATGCTCTCCATGATAGCGGCAAACTCACTCATCGTCGTCATTACCTGATTGTAGCCGCCCTCATCCTCATCTCCGTCGAAGGCTTTTGAGGTATCACGGATCATTGTGTGAAAAAACACATGCGTGATCTGATCCAGAGGATAAGACTGACAGGTATCCTTCAGCTGCTGATAACGCGTCACAGCATCCTGCATCTCCTGGCTGGACGCATACTCCGCCTGCGACTGCAGATACTGAACCGCGCCGTCATAATCATACCGGGATGCCATAAGATCCGATTTTGCAAGCAAAGCGGCGCTGTCTTCCGCTTTCTTTTCCGTCTCCTGACCCGCACCGTCCGCGGATCCCCCGCTGCCTGATCCGGCCCTTTCGGCTTTTTTCTGCTCTTCCAGCCTTCCTGAAATTTCCGGTATCACAGCATCCTTAACCAAAACAACGGATAAAAATATGACAATCAGAATCAGCAGAGAAATGACACTTTTCAGGATCAGTTCCTGTCTCTTGCGCTTTTCCTGCCGTTTTCTGGTAATAAGTTCCCTGTCATCCATTTGCACTCTCCCTGCAGACCAGCCAGGCTGCCGCCCGCCTCCGGTCCTTTCTCATCTGTATCTGTTTTTCTGCCTGCGCAGATTCTGTTTTTTACAGCTGTTCCATCTGTACCGACACAGCTGCAGTGCTTCCGCTTCCCTTCGTTCTGTTTTCCGGGTTTCCATATATCCCGATCTCAGATACAAAAGCGGCAATCAGCGCTATGATCAGCAGTACAAGTATTATCGTCAGAATCCGCAGTTTGTATACATTTTTCTGCGGATTTTCCGGCTGTGTTCTGCGGGATGCCGCGCGTTCCCGCGTTTCCTGGTTCGCCTTTTTCTGATCTTTTTGATTATCTGCCTTGAGCAGTGGATTTTCCGGTTTTTTTCTGCGTCCTTCCGGCTCCGCCGATGTTTTTCTTTCGTCCATTTTTATACCTCCAAATTTACATGATGCCAGGCAAAATACCTTTTGACCCCAGCATCATTACTTAAGCATAGTTGATTGAAGTCCTTTTGTCAACAAATCATCCCGGATAGTTTTCTTAAAGTTTTTATAGCAAACGACAAACCGACTCGTTCTTGTAATTACCTCTGGAATATACTATACTGATGACAGGATGCTGGTCCTGCGTTCCATGCACGCATGGAAAAGCATGGCCCGGGAGGAGGAATTTCATGCGATGGGGCGACAAACCATACCATTCACTTGACTACGAAATGAAGCAGCGTTTCGGTGAGAAAGTTTACCGGCTCGCTCTGAACGGGGGCATGACCTGTCCCAACCGCGACGGAACGCTTGGAGACAGGGGCTGTATTTTCTGCAGTCAGGGAGGTTCCGGCGATTTTGCGGCTTCCGCCGCCCTTTCTGTCTCAGAGCAGATCGAACAGCAAAAAAAGCTTCTTCTCCAGAAGCGCCCGGTCCGCCGTTTTATCGCTTATTTCCAGGCTTACACAAACACGTACGCCCCTGTCGAATATCTGGAAAAAATTTTTACGGAGGCAATCCGCTCCCCGGATATTGCTGTCCTTTCCATTGCCACACGTCCGGACTGTATTCCTGACGATGTGCTTGCACTGCTGGACAGACTGAACCGGAAAATTCCCGTGTGGGTCGAGTTGGGACTTCAGACAATCCACGAGCGCACCGCCGCTTTCATACGGCGCGGGTACTCTCTCTCCTGCTTTGACGATACCGTGACCAGACTGAGAAGCTGTCAGATTGAAGTCATTGCGCACACAATCCTCGGCCTTCCCGGTGAAACTGAACAGGATATGCTGGACACGATCGATTATCTGAACCAGTCTGATATTCAGGGAGTCAAACTCCAGATGCTTCACATCCTGAAAGGAACTGACCTGGCGGACTATTATTCCCGCACGGGTTTTTATATTATGAATCTCGAAGAATATGCCGATCTCGTCATCCGCTGCGTGGAACATCTCTCTCCAGAGATCGTTGTGCATCGTCTGACCGGAGACGGTCCCGGCAGTCTGCTGATCGCTCCCGAGTGGAGCGCCCGGAAACGAAGTGTCCTGAATTATATCCACGCACAGTTCCGGCAGCAGAAAACATGGCAGGGCAGATTTTTCCGCGAATCTTCCGCTCCGGAAACTCTCCCCGGCAAACCGTCCTGCCGCCAACATTATCCAAAGGAGGACACTGAATGTCAGACTCTCTTACAATATACAAATTAATTGTACTCTATACGCTCCGCCAGGTGCAGTTTCCGCTTACAAATGCCCAGATTTCGGAATTTATTCTCGGAAAAGAATATATGACATACTTTACCCTGCAGACCGTTCTCTCCGAGCTGACTGAATCAGATCTGCTGCACACGGAATCCAAGGGCAATACATCCTATTATTCCCTTACCTCGTCCGGTGAAAAAACTCTGTTTTATTTTAAGAACCGTATCCCGAAAACTTTTCTGAATGAGATTGACCTGTATATGAAGGAAAATCAGATCAAGCTCAAAGATGAGGTCTCCGTCCAGGCAGATTATTACAAAAATACCGCAGGAGAATATTCTGTTCATTGTGTTGTAAAAGAAAAATATGTGGATTTGATCGATCTGACAATCAGCGTTCCTGATGAAGCGCAGGCAAAAGCGGTTTGTCTGAACTGGAACCGGGAATGCCAGCCTCTGTATGAATATATCATGAAAACACTTCTGTAAGCAGCTGATTTCCATATGCGGGCCTGTGATCGAGTAGGAGGCGGCTTTTCCTCCTGCTCGCCCGCGCGGCCCGGGTGCTGCGTCAGCAGCTGGTTTCCCTGCCCGGGCCTGATCGAGTAGGAGGCGGCTTTTCCTCCTGCTCGCCCGCGCGGCCCGGGTGCTGCGTCAGCAGCTGGTTTCCCTGCCCGGGCCTGCGCATAGAAACGTAAGAATCCGGAACCTTCTTCAGGTCCCGGATTCTTTTATATCTGATCCTGTGATCCGATTTTTATTTGATTTGTACAGGTTTCAGCGCATTTTAGTAGAACTGCTGATCGTCAATACGCTCTCCTTCCCCCGTCCCTGAATTAAAGTACAGCACGTCTCCTGCCGGGCATTCTCCGCTGAGAGCGGCAACCGCCGCATCGTAGCACTCCGCCGGCACACCATTCTCAAGCGCGCTCTCAAGAGCTCCGTTATCCACCGGAGAGAACTGTCCGCTCTGATAGATTACATCACTGACTGTATCAGGAAAGTTTTCATCCATCATACGGTTCACAACAACCGAGCCTACGGCAGCCATTCCGTCATAGCTCTGGTCGCCCGCTTCACAGTAGATCAGAGCTGCCAGAAGCGCAGCGTCATCTTCATTCACATCTGCAGCTTCTCCCTGTCCTTCTGTGCCCTGGGAAATCACGTTGCCGTTTCCATCATACCAGGTATTTGTATCCGCATCGTACCAGCCGCTTTGAGCAGCATCTCCGTCATCTGACGCACCTGCGCCTGTATCCGGAGCAGCAATTTCCTCAGCCTGTCCTTCTGCACCCTGAGAAATCACATTGCCGTTTTCATCATACCAGGTATCTGTGTCTGCATCATACCAGCCGCCGTCTGACACTCCTGCACCCGTATCCGGCGCGGCAGTTTCTTCCGGAAGAGTCTCTTCCGCTTCTGCCTGTCCGCCTTCGCCCTGGGAAATTACATTGCCGTCTCCGTCATAATAGGTATCCGTATCTGCGTCATACCAGCCGTCATCACCCAGATCGGAATCCTCGCCTCCATTATTTCCGCCCGGATTCTCCGTCTGCGGCGGATCTGTTTCCGGCGGATCCGTCTGAACGGGATCTGTCTGCGGCGGATCTGTCTGAGGAGCCTCTGTCTGAGGCGGTACATATTCCGTCTGCGGCGGGATATACTCGGTCTGAGGCGGCACATATTCTGTCTGAGGCGGTACTTCTGTCTGAGGAGCATCCGTCTGCGGCGGATCTGTCTCCGGGGCACTCGTCTCCGGATCTACATACTCTTCTTCTCCGTTAGTCTCTTCCTCATAGTACTCTTCGGTTTCTTCCTCGTAATATTCTTCCTCATTATATTCTTCTTCGTAATACTCTTCCGTCTCGCTTTCAAAACCGTCGTATTCTTCATCAAGTCCGTACGCTGCATCCAGAAGGAATGCTCTCTGTACATCATCCTCGGAGACGTAAGCCTTGTCCGCTCCGTACTCAACCGTCAGCCAGTGACCGTTATCTTCGAGCACCACAAGATCATCTCCTGTGTTCAGCTCTCCCC
Organism: uncultured Lachnospiraceae bacterium; assembly: GCA_947626965.1. Taxonomy (GTDB): domain Bacteria; phylum Bacillota; class Clostridia; order Lachnospirales; family Lachnospiraceae; genus Choladousia. Next base: position 26,436 of record CANQUH010000009.1, on the reverse strand, counting down.
AGACTTCGGAATCCCCGCTCGGAGCACCATATACGCACACGCCGTCCCAGTTTGCCGTAATTCCGGCACATCCGTATTCCTCCGCAATGCCCTGGGCATCCTCTCCGTAAAGCAGGTAGTCATTGTCAACAAAACCTTCGATCTCACCGGATGAGATGTGCGTCCACTTTTCACCTTTTTCAATAACCCATACGGCGCAGCCCGGATAGATGTAACCGACAACCTTGCTCTTCGCGCTCGCTTTCTTGCGGACATTAACGCCTGTGAGCACTCCGTCATACGTCATCGCAAGATTTTCCCAGGCTGTATCTTTCTCACTGTCGCGTATCGCGATCCACTTCGGCACTTCTCTTGCCATAGCGGTAGATCCGACCAGCAGAGACGATAGAACAGCCGCAGAACATATCGCCGCATATTTTATTTTCCTTCTCATAGAAGCCTCCTGTTCTGATTTGTGCCGCAACCCCTTATGGCATTCAGAATCCTGATTCTGCCGCCATCCTGCCGAATGGAAAACCAACTCAGATCCCCCTTCTCCTTCGGCAAATCATACTCCCGTAAGATTTCGTCACAATCTTTCACACAATTACGCCATAATTTTTTGTTTACATATTACAAACTTGTTAATTAATATTACAAGTTTATTCTAATATGTTTACCGCACTTTGTCAATAGGCTTTTCCATCTTTTCCATTTTCATACTCTGCGCTGCCGGGCCGCCTCGTACATAAGAACCGCCGAAGCTACGCCCGCGTTCAGGGATTCCACCTGACCGCACATTGGAATCTTCACACAGACATCGGAAGCCTGCGCCGCTTCATCCGAAAGCCCGCGGCTCTCATTCCCAATCAGAAATCCGCATGCCTGCGTGTAGTCCTGCGTCTCGTAAGAAACGGCCCCTTTCAGATGGGCCGCATAAAATCGAATACCCTGGTTTTTCAGACTGCGTATGGTATCCGGAAGCCTGTCCACATAACAGAACGGCATCCGGTAGATGGAGCCCATCGTGGAGCGGATCACCTTTGGATTGCAGATGTCAACACATCCTGCGGAGAGAAGAATTCCCGTGGCTCCGGCTCCCTCCGCCGTCCTTATGATCGTACCGAGATTCCCCGGATCCTGCAGATTTTCCAGCACAACAAGGAGCTGTGCCCCGCCTTTTTTTGCGGGCGCGCACACCTCCCCGAGACTGTAATGGTACTGGCGTACTATGCAGAGAATTCCCTGCGGGGTCCTCGTATCCGCGGCGGCCATAAAAGCCGAATCCGAAAAAATCACAGGATCCGGCTTCCCTGATTTCTCCAGATCAGCCCTGTGTACACGCCAGAAGCTCTCCGAGACAACTGTCTGCACCAGCCTGTCCCTAGGAACTTCTTCGTACATCTTGATTCCCTCAACGACAAAAACATCCTGCTCACTGCGCGCTTTTGCTTTTTTCTGCAGCTGTATCAGATTTTTCACCTGCTGATTTGAAGTACTTGTAATCATATCAGATCGCCATCGCCCTGCTGACACGCACCATATAGTCAGAAATATTTTTCTGCATGCTCAGCGCCTCGTCAATATCAAAGTCCGTAAACTCACCGTTTTTATAGCCTACCACACGGTTGGTCTTTCCCTCCGCGAGCAGATCAGCCGCGTAAGCTCCCATCATCGACGCATACACCCTGTCCTTACAGGTCGGACTTCCGCCGCGCTGCATGTAGCCAAGGATCGTCGCTCTTGTCTCCATGCCGGTCGCCGCCTCGATACGGCGCGCCATACTTGTGGAATGGCCGATTCCCTCCGCATTGATCACAATGAAATGCTTTTTGCCCTTCTTTCTGCTGTCGATGATATTATCGATCAGCTTCTGCTCGTTATAGTCATAAAGCTCCGGAAGCAGAACTTCCTCAGCGCCGTTCGCAATGCCGCACCACAGAGCAATGTAGCCCGCGTTGCGCCCCATAACCTCTATAATACTGCATCTCTCATGAGAAGTCGATGTATCGCGCACCTTGTCGATCGCGTCCATCGCCGTATTTACCGCTGTGTCAAATCCGATCGTATACTCGGTACAGGCAATATCAAGATCAATCGTCCCCGGAACACCGATCGTATTGATTCCGCGCGCAGCCAGCTGCTGGGCTCCCGCAAAAGAACCGTCCCCGCCGATAACCACGAGACCGTCGATCCCGTGCCTGCGGCAGATCTCCGCTCCCTTGTTCTGTCCCTCCGGTGTGCGGAATTCCGAGCACCTTGCCGTATATAAAATCGTACCTCCCTTGGAGATTGTATCCGACACGTCCCTTGCCGTCATATCCACAATCTCCTCATTGAGCAGGCCGCGATATCCCTGATAAATACCTTTTACTTTTAATCCATGCGCCAGCGCCTTGCGCACCACAGCGCGGATTGCCGCGTTCATGCCCGGAGCATCTCCTCCGCTCGTAAGTACGCCGATTGTCTTCACTTGATTTGCCATACTGCACCTCCATGGTTTATTCCTGCGTATCTATAAAAGCCCAGTCTCCATGCATAACCGGGGGCTTTTATTCACGGTGTCATTTTGTCGAAAGACCGAAAATCCGGTCGTTTTTTATTTTAATCCATTTTACCCCATTTGTAAAGAAGCAAGGTGCCTGTTCGCACACATGGCAGGCCCTCACCTGTTGTTCATGTATACCTGTCCTTCAGGATAATTTTTGGGCAGGATGCCCGGAAATCCCGGGACCGCGGCGCAAAATACCACAAAAACATCATTTCACGCCGCAAGTTCCGGAATCCCCATACAAAATATACTGAAATCAGGGATGTAACGAAATTTTCTCTGGAACAAAACACGGACAGCCGCTACACCTGCGAAGCTTTTTCCAGATACGCGAGCACACCGTCGCAGATTGCCTGCGCCACCTGATTCTGATATTCCTCCTCCTGCAGCTTTTCCTCCTCCTGCGGATTCGTCAGGAAACCGCACTCGACGATCACCGTCACAGAACTTGAACGTTTCAATATATAATAGGATGTATTTCCCTTGTGCGTCCGCGGCCGCCCAATTTCCAGTTCCGTGTTCATCGCGTTCTGAATTGAGGCGGCGAGCTTTTCCGCCTCCACAGAGTGCTGGAAATAAAACACCTGCGGCCCAGAGACAGACGCGTCCGGATAACTGTTCTGATGAATACTGACGGTCAGCAGAGGACTGTTCTCCTCAATGATCTTTACCCGCCGCTCCATATCCTGCGCCTTTTTATTCGACTGATCTTCATCGTACAGACCGTCCTCCGTCTCCCTTGTCATCACGATCCGGTATCCCTGCGCTTCAAGAAGTTCCTTCAGCTTCTCTGCATAGATAAGATTCAGCACTTTTTCATTGATCCCGCTGGGACCGATCATGCCCGGGTCATCTCCCCCGTGACCGGCGTCGATCACGATTGTGCCCTTCTGGCCAGCCATACTTCCTGCCCCAGAACTTTCTCCTTCACCACTGCCGCTGTTCTCGTTTTCATCTCCATTTTTCGCTCCGGCACCGCTGGTTCCGTTTCCGGCCCCATTTCCGGCTTCAGTATTTCCGTTTCCGGCCCCTATCCCTGTTTTCAGTCCGGAATCTGCCGACGCGTCTGCATTTCCGCCGGGACTGCTCTCCCGCAGTTCCTGCTGTACACGCTGCTGCGCGCTCTCCTTCGCTCTCTTTTTTACGTCCGCTCCGGGAAGTATAAAACAGAGTATCAGCAGAACACACAGCATGAAATACTGAAGCAGTTTTATTCCCGTTTCATGATCTATACTTTCAAATATACTGTTTTCTGCTGAAGCTTCGCGGTGAAATATCCGAAATATGAACTGTATAAAATTTTTCATGAACTGCTCCCGGTATGTTTTTCTATCTTATTTTATGCCCCGGCACAGCAAAAAAGAAGTGACTGTTCACCCGTGACCAGTAACGATCGTGGACCTGAATGAAGAGAGACGGCCGGGGGCATATTCCATACATTCTTGATTTCATCAGCAGGATAGCAGAGCATATGCTGAGGAAGGAGAGCAAGAGACAGTTTGTCACAATTCACACCCACCGAGTTCGAGGTGATTTCCGCACGTTTTGTGCGGAAATCCCGAGTTTTTCTCTCCTGTTCTCCCGCACGGCCCCGCATGCTGCGCCAGCAGCTGATTTCCATGTGCGGGCCTGTGATCGAGCAGGAGGCGGTTTTCTTTCCTGCTCGCTGCGCGGCCTGCATGCTGCGCCAGCAGCTAACTTCCACATGCAGGCCTGCGCATAAAAAAAGTACCGTCCCCACGGCTTCTCGTCCGCAAAAACAGTACTTCGAGTGCGCGATCAGGGGCTCGAACCCTGGACACCCTGATTAAGAGTCAGGTGCTCTACCAACTGAGCTAATCGCGCTTCTGTTTATTTGTCTGACGCTTAAGTGTTTTGCTCTCCCCAAGCGACATGGAGAATTATAATACAAACTTTTTTAAATTGCAAGCCCTGTTTTCATTTTTTTTGTTTTTTTATCAGAACATTTTTCCGGTTTTGGAGTGAACTGTACCTTTCTTTCGATTAATTTAAGGGATTTTATTCCTGCCTCACTTGCAACAGATGGAAAAACACTCTATAATATGCTTATAAGCCAACAAAGAAATCAAGATTTTAATCAATTAATTACTGAGTCTCCGGATCGTGCTGTTCCTTCCGCGGGACAGAACTCATCAGTATTTTTAAGAAAGGATTTTGCCACATGAAACGTTCAACTTCGGCGAGCGCTGTTCCTGCCAGAAAAGAAGCGCTGCCGTCCCCTGAAACCAGAACCATCCGCAAGGAAGATTATTCCCCTGTTCCTGAAGCATCCGCGGCCTCTGCCCCTTCTTCTCCTTCAAATGACGCGGCAGACCAAAGCGAAGGCCAGCGTTTCATCAAGAACAGTCAGTACTTCACAATCTGCATCTACGGCGCGATCATGGCAATCATCACGGTCACCATCATCAAGGCGATCATTGACTTTCAAAGTACAAGAGAGATCATCCAGCAGGTTCTGGCCGTTCTGAGCCCGTTTGTATTCGGCGCTCTGCTGGCTTACATTCTGAATCCCATGGTTCATATGTTTTACCGTCTGCTCGGAAAAATCACGAAAAAGACCAGGCTGCCGCTGAAGCACTCGGTACATATGATCATCTCCATACTGATTACCTATTTCATCGTACTTGGATTTATTTCCGTTACGATCACGTATGTCGTGCCTGAGCTGATCAGCAACGCCATGGATTTCGCAAACTATATTCCGCATGCGTACGACACCCTGCTCGAACAGCTGTCTTATCTGCAGGAGCGTTTCCCGGATATGAACTGGGATTTCGTCATAAAACCTCTGAACGATACGATTCCTGATCTGATCCGCGCGATCCGGTCAATGATCACCAATATGGTGCCGACGATCTACACGGTCTCCATGTCGATCGCTTCGTGGATCATCAACGTGCTCATCACGCTCATCGTGTCCATCTACATGCTGTATGACAAGCGGCGTCTCATGCACTCCTGCTGGCGCATTATCTATGCGTTCATGCCGGAAAAGCACATCCCTGTCGCCCGTGAGATTCTTGCGGAGTGCAACCGCCTGTTCAGCAGCTTTGTCGTCGGAAAATTTATCGATTCCACGATCATCGGCGTGCTGTGCTTCTTCCTGATGATGACATTCGGAATGGACTATGCCCCCCTGATCAGCCTGATTGTCGGCGTGACAAATATGATCCCCTATTTCGGACCATTCATCGGCGCAGGCCCGGGAATTCTGATCCTTCTATTCATCAAACCGGTCGATTCCCTGATCTTTGCCATCATGATTCTCTGTCTCCAGCAGTTTGACGGACTGATCCTCGGGCCGAAGATCCTCGGAAATTCCACCGGCATCAAGCCCCTGTGGATTATCTTCTCCATCATTGTGGGCGACTCCGTCGCAGGAGTGATCGGCATGTTCCTCGGCGTGCCTGTCGTGGCCGTACTGAGTTATCTCATCGACCGCTATCTCCAGTACCGCCTCAATAAACGCCATATTTCCGAAGAACGGGTCGAGGAGGCACTTGGCTCCTACGAGTTTGACGACTAAAAGGTATGTCCTTCCCCCTCTGAAAGGATGGAAGGCTTTTCACAGAACTAACAGCCGTATCGGAGAAGATACGGCTGTTCTCCTGCAGCTTTCAATTCATGCTTTTCTGCTGTTCCGCATGTTTTTCTCACAGATCCTCCTGTTATTTCCTACGCATCATCTGTTCTTTTCTCTTCCTATCCTGTCAAGCTGTTTTTTTACCTCATCCAGCGAATCTCTGTACCGTATCGTTCTCCTATTTGTCTTTTGCATCCTGGAAGTCACTCTGTCAAGCATCCCGAATATCTTTCTCCTCACTGACTCCATCCCCGCTTCAAATTCGTGCGCATCTCCACTCCGTTTCGGCCGGCGCTGGACATTCAGCGCCCCCGGAGGGTTTAAAGCAAACGGCAAATATTTTTGTCGTTTGCTATAGTATATGACTGTACTATCCAAAGGTTCCCTGTCACCGCCGGATCACCATCTTGCAGATTGCCTGCCCCATCCCCGAAAACCGTTCTTCGTACTCTGTCATGATATTTCCCTGTACCATCTCCTCATCGTTGTGAAGATCAAACGTGCAGGCTTCCAGCGTCCATCCTGCCTCTTTTGCCTCCTCCAGCGCAAATTCAAACAGTCCCCTGTTATCTGTCTTGAATTCGACCCTGCCGTCCTTTGCCAGGATCTTATCATACCTCGCGAGAAATTCTCTGCTTGGAAGGCGGCGTTTTGCATGACGGTCCTTCGGCCACGGATCAGAAAAATTCAGATAGATTCCCGCCACTTCCTCTGTTCCGAACACCTCCGGCAGTTCCTCCGCGTCCATTCGAAGAAACAGAAGGTTCTCCAGATCTGGCTGCTCTTCCCTCTTTTTTACAGCGCGCACAAGTACGCTTGAGTATTTTTCAATCCCGACAAAATTATATTCGGGATGACGGCCGGCCAGCTCGGCAATAAATTTTCCCTTTCCCATCCCCACTTCTATATAGAGCGGATGGTCATTCCCAAACACCTCGTTCCAGTGTCCTCTCTTTTCTTTCATGACATCTTCCTGCACCACATACCGGCTCCGGGCAATCTCTTCCCTTGAGCCTGGAACATTCCTCAATCTCATTCTTTTTCCTCCATCTCATCCTTTTTCCACAGATGTTCTCGTTTTTTCATTTTCTGCAGGGAGCTGAAGCTGACAGGGAGTCATCATCCCTTTCTGTGCAGAACTGCTCCTTATTTTCGCAGAAATCACAAAAAAGTCAACCTTTTCGCGCAAAATTTCGGACATTAAAATTATTAATTCTTCGCCGACTTTGTTGACTTTTTTTTGATTATCAGGTAGTATTTTAATAACCTGTAAAATTTTTGTAATAGTATTTAGGGGGAACTCAGACATGAATATGAAAAGAAAGTTACTGCTTCTGCTGTCGCTGACAGGGCTTTTGACTCTTACCTCTCCTGTCCTGACAGCCAGCGCTGCCTGGGTGAATACAATTGCCGGAAAAAAATACACGCAGAAAGCTGCTCCTGGTTATATGACCGGATGGCAGCAGATCAATGGTTCCTGGTATTATTTCAGCAACACTGGTATCATGCAGACCGGATGGATTACTGTCAGCGGTAAGACTTATTTTTTAACGCCGGACGGCGTCCGCCAGACTGGATGGATCAAATCCAACGGAAAATTCTACTATCTGAATAACAACGGAGTCATGCAGAAAAGCAAATGGGTGGACAACCGCTATCTGCTGTCCAGCGGAGCCTGTGCTTTTGGCTTTATAACGATCGGCGATAAAACCTACTACCTCGACCCTTCCACCGGGATCATGCAGACTGGTAAGATCAAGTACAATGGCAATCACTATTATTTTAACAACAAGGGAATCCTGCAGAAAGACAAATGGGTCTGCAGCGGCAACTGTTATGCTTCCGGCAGCGGCGCGCTCCTCAAAGGAGTCAACGCGGTCGGCGATGCCGTTTATTTCTTCAACAACAACGGCAAGAAAGTTACACAGAAGCTGAAGACAATTGATTCCAACACCTACTACTTTATGCCGGACGGCACGGCCGCGAAGAGTATGCGGGTTAAGATCGGCACAAATTTTTATTATTTTCTCAGTTCAGGCATTATGGCCACGGACACCTGGATCAGCAACAAATATTACGCCGGTCCCGACGGAGTCCTCACAGAGCCTGAAAAACCGGGCGACAGCAATGAAGAAACACCAAAACAGACTGGCTGGGAAACACAGGGCGACAACAAATACTACTATGACAGCGACGGCAGTCTTGTAACCGGCTGGCAGACCATCTCCGGCAGCAAATACTACTTTGCCCCGGACGGCGTCATGCAGACCGGAGTCCAAACCATCAACGGATCAAAATATTACTTCTATCCGGACGGGCGGCTGGCTGTCTCAGTAACCATCATTGTCGGTTCCAAGCAGTACACGATCAACTCTTCCGGTATCATTACCGATGAGACGAACATGCATCTCTCCGGCAACGACACAGGTACACAGATCGCAAACTTTGCACTGCAGTACGTCGGCAATCCTTACGTTTATGGCGGGACAAGCCTTACAAACGGCGCGGACTGCTCCGGATTTGTTATGACGGTATTTGCAAACTTCAACATCAAGCTGCTTCGTGTGGCTGACGACCAGATGCACGGTCCTTCCAGCTCTTACCTTAAACAGGGCTACGCACAGGCCTTCACCGTAAGCGAAGAAGACATGAGACCGGGAGATCTTATCTTCTATGGATACGGAGATTACGCGAGCCATGTGGCAATCTATATCGGCGACGGCAAGATTGTTCATGCAAGCAATTCGCAGCCGTACCCGGCAGGCGGCATTAAGATATCAAATTACGATTACAATACGCCTATAAAGATCGTACGTTACTGGAACTAACTGATAACTGTTTATAAAAGAAGCAGCACGTGGAAAATTCCATGTGCTGCTTTTTTATGCACAGGCCCGCATATGGAGATTAGCTGCGGCATAAAAACCCTGTATTCGACATATTTCACAAAACAATCGTTCTTTTCTTCCGGGATATAAACAGAGCTGTCCACATGCACAAATGTGGATAATGTGGATAACTTGGTGTATAAGTTCATTTTATCACTGATTCTTCTGTTGAATCCTGTGGATAACTCCGGAATATTTTGTTGAATCCTGAGTTATCCACATATGCCTCTCTAAATTTTTGTGCATATTGCCATCGAAGGGTTCCGGCCATTCTGTGCCTCACGCCATGCGTGATCAGCTGAATTTTCTTTTCATGATGCCGGGGCCGAAAGGTCATGCGCTCCATGTCCACATGGAAAAGCATGACACTGCACCGAAAAGGAACCATTTTTCATGGAGAAATATATGTTAGGAACTGATTTCCCGCCTTCTCGAAAAGACTGGTGCTGTCCTGCATGCCGCCGTAATAGGTTTCCTCCTCGCCAGGATTCAGAAGAATCACATTGTACTCATCATACCCCACAATCGTGACAACCCCCTGTGGTGTATTCGCCAGAACCGGTCTCTTCTGACTGACAAAATACAGTACCATATCCAGCGTGCATCCAGTCAGATCCAGTACTTCCGACCCAAGCTCCGCCTCCAGCTTTTCCACATCCATCGTTCCCGTCCGGAACGCAGGCGGCACATTCTCCACCTTCATCAGACTCGTAGTGTTTCTGTTTCCTCTCTCCCAGATAAACTGCTTTTCGTTGTTGATCACAACGCCGACTTCTTCATCCGCCCGCCGGATCGCCGGCCCGACCGAAGAGAACCGGCTGTCCATGCTTCCTCCCGCATACACGTAATAAAGAGGTTCCGCATCTTCATTTACCGGAATTTCCGTGTTTCCGGAATCTTTCCCTGTATAGATCTTTCCTGTCACCACCTGCGGATTTCTGTCCGAGACGGTCGTCCCGAACCGAAGCAGTATCTCTGTCTGCTTCACCCCAGACTGCTGTGTCGTGACGCCGTAAATGACATCTTCCTCCACATCCGTACTCACAATATGATCTTCTGTCGTTTCCTTGTAACCCTTTCCCTTTCCTTTGCGGACTACTCTCTGCAGCGTCAGCATATTTCCCGTAAGCTCCCAGCCGGTGACATACGCATCTCCCGGCTGATAATTCTTAATCTCCGCTCCCTCTTCATTTACAATCGCAAGGCGGTACATGGGAAACACTTCAGCTCCCTTATGCGTGATATCAATATCCGAGGCAAGCGCAGCTCCATAGACCAGATCTTCTCCCATAAATGCGGCCGGGCGTAGCCGTTCATCACCGATTCCCGAGATTTCCCTGATCTCCTCTGTCTCGAGATCAATCACGCACAGTGTCTGGGAATTATATGCCTCGCCTTCCTTCAGCCAGCAAAAATGCCTGTTCTGTTCCGACCCCACATAACAGTCGTTCATGATTCCTTCTGCCACACGCTTACAAGTATGATTCAGAAGATCAACCCTGTAAATGGTTCCCTCAAGCAGAACATAACATCTGTTTGCGTCTTTCGTGACATACGCGAGCGTCCCGATATCCAGCTTCAGCATATCATAGCTTTCCATCGTCTGTATAAACACGCTCTCATCCACGGTCGCAGACGCATCTTCATAATAATAAATACCAATTCCGTTTTCGCCCTCGTGTTTTCCCCGGTTCATATAGCCGGAGACGGCAAACCATACGTTTCCGTCCGTATCCACCCGCAGAATCCGGATATCATTTCTGTTGTAAAAATCACGGTAATCCATATTTTCGGACTGCGGAAATCCGAAAACCCTCGATATCTTGTCCCTTTGAATGTCGTACGTCCACAGTTCATTCTCCTGCACAAAGGCTATGACATTCTTCTCCTCGTCAAACATAAACTCCACATCCAGATCCGTGATGCCGAGATTGATTCCTGTCGGTTCGATCACAGACTCGTCCGCCTGGAAAATCTCGTCCGTTGTCCGTGTAAAATCAAGCAGGAATATACGCGTATCCGTGTAACGAAGCCGGTAAAATTCCCTGACATTAAAGATATCCGTTCCTTCGTTCTCCCCTATGGAAGATATGCGGTATTCCATCACAAAAGAAGCCGTTGTCTCGTTGATATCCACAAGACTCGGTGTCGGCTTGTAATAAATCCGGGGATTAAGTTCCCCCCACATGAGCTGGTTCACCGTATCATGGATGTCCATCTTCGCAAGCGTCGCATTTGTTCCTGACGTCTCGTTCGGCTCCACATACGTTCCAAGTCCCTCCTGATCTGCCTTATTGACGCATTTCTCATAAAATCCTGTCACAAAATCCAGATATCCTGAAAGATGCAGCCCATCCTCCAGGATCAGACGCGTATAATAATAAATCGCGCGGCCTCCGGCGCTGATATTTATTTTCAGGATATATTCCTGATTCATCAGCATCCGGTTCTGTATTTCAAATGTCGTATAGATATAGCTGTTCTCTGTCCTGGTCTTTACTACATTCGTATTTTCCAGAGACTCTTTTCCGTCGATACTGAGGACTTCATAGGAAATACTTTCAACATTTGAACTGAACGGCTGAATCTGGATGTCCAGTTTATGATCGCTGCCAAGCACCGTAATCGTATCTCTGATATAATTGACATTCATCTCATACGCATACCCGTGCAGGCAGTTATAACTCACTCCGTTGTTCTGCATATAGATCAGAGGAAACGACGAGCTCTCCATTCCCTCCGCGGTATTGGGAACGTCCTGATTAATCCAGCGCTCAAATGCGAACACCGAAATCACGAACACACCCAGAAGAATCAAAACATGCACTACTGCTTTTCTGACTCTGACCAATATTTTTCTCATAGATCTGACAACCCCTTTTGTATGAAAACTCTCTTATATCTCCAGCAGATTCCCCAGCGTCGGAGACACATTCAGAAACTCCATAAGTTTTTTCAGTTCCGTCATCTTTCCTTTCCCGCCGCTTTCCTTCTTCACCGCACGGATCAGTATATTCTTCGGTGTATGCTCCATATCAATAAACTCAAGCACCTGAACCTGATATCCCGACTCCTCAAGCATGGAGGCTCGCAGACCATCCGTGATCAGAGCCGCCATCCTCTCCTTAAGCAGCCCATACTTCAGAACAGGTTCCAGAATCTCATTGCGAATCTGCCCGTTCAGCTCATGCTGACAGCAGGGAACCGACAGAATCACTCCGGCGTTCCATTCCACCGCTTTCGCAAGCGCATAGTCCGTCGCCGTATCGCATGCGTAAAGTGTCACGACCAAATCAACCTGCTGTACTCCCTCGTACTGCGCAATATCTCCCTGCAAAAACTGCAGCTTTTCATATCCGAATTTTCCGGCAAGCTCATTGCAGTGCGCAATCACATCCTCTTTCAGATCCAGTCCCGTAATCCTGACATCATATCCCTTCAATTCATGCAGATAATAATACATCGCAAATGTCAGATAGGACTTTCCACATCCGAAATCAATCATCCTGATTTCTCTGTCCGCGGGAAGCATCGGACAGATGTCCTCAATAAATTCAAGAAAGCGGTTGATCTGACGGAATTTATCATATTTCGAGGCAGTTACTTTTCCCTCCGGCGTCATCACTCCCAGATACACCAGAAACGGAACCGGTATATTTTCCTCCAGAATATACTTCTTAACACGATTATGCGTCAGTTCCGGGGCAGGCCGCACATCTGCGCGCTTCTTTGTCTTTACCGTAACCTTCCCCTTTCTGCTCACCAGAGCGGAGCAGGTCATCGTCACCGTTTCCGCCTGCAGCTGCCTGAAATCGTGCTCCATCCAGTTCAGTATCTGAGAAAGCATGTCTTTCTTCCCGTAATTGAAATGGAACTCTTTCTTCCCATCCCATGCCGCCGCCTGAAAAATCAGCTCGTCCTTCTTCTTTACCGGACGAATTTTTATTTTTGTATAGGCCTCCTCCGCCCTTCGTCCGCTCAAAACAATCTGACGCAGTTCCTCATTCATAATATCATCTAAAAGTTCTCTCAGTTTTTCCATACTTATACGCCCTCACAAAAGTCTGTAAAAAGAATCTGCCTTTCCTTCCTAGTAGTATACTATCCATCTTGTTTTACGACAAGTCAAATATCCCTGCCGGAATCAGAGTTTAAAGTTTAACACTCTTTATCCTGGCAGGGATATCCTTTTTGTACCTTATTTAACTCAGTTCATCTCTTTCTCTCTGAAGCCGCTATTCTGATCACAGGGATTCTCCTCAGAACATATGCGGCCGGCATCTGTGATGGCGGCACCTGCGATGATACATTTCCTGAAGCAGAAGAATCTGAATCAGTTCTCCGAGGGCGCCTCTTCCATCTCCCTGATACTGCATGGACATGACCCCGTCCGGTTCCTGTACCGGTTCTTCCGGCCACACATCACCTGTCTGTTCATAAATCTCATCACTCAGCCGACGTATCGTGATTTTATCCGGATGCTCATCAAACATCATGCTCCCCTCATATTCCATCCTGTCGCAGATCTCCTCGACGCAGGGAAGAATTTTTTTAACCGCTTCCGGATACATTGACTGAAGCATCCGCAGATCCTTTTCCATCTGCCGTTCTTCCTCAATGATATCTTCATAATCATACCCATTCAAGACCCGTTCGCGAGTCTTGCGTGCAAGATTCGGGTCTGCGCCAGCAGACATCTTCGATTCCAAATCCCTTCGCATCTCCACGAAACGTGCATCAAATGGGGATCTCACAGCCTGATCATACCGCTCCTCCCAGATTCCCCATTCCGGTTCCGACACGGTCCGTCTGAACACCTGATTCCCCCATCCAGGCTCCGAAACCAGGCGCTCTGATGACCATTTTCCCCATCTCGGCTCCGGTCTTGGCTCTGACTTTGGACGATTTGACTCCGGGCGCTGCGGCGGTCTCTCTCCCCATCCTGGTTCCGGCTTTGGACGGTTCGGCTCCGGACGCCGCGGCGGTCTCTCCACCCATCCTGGCTCCGGCTTTGGACGGTTCGGCTCCGGACGCCGCGGCGGTCTTTCTCCCCATCCTGGCTCCGGCTTTGGACGATTTGACTCCGGGCGCTGCGGCGGTCTCTCTCCCCATCCTGGTTCTGGCTTTGGGCGGTTCGGTTCCGGCCTTGGCATTGGTTTTGGACGATCCGGTTCCGGCTTTGGCACTGGCTTTGGCATTGGTTTTGGGCGATTCGGCTCCGGACGCCGCGGCGGCTGGCTTTTCCGCTCCGGCACTGGTATCGGAGGCACCGGCCGGCGGCTGCTCCACCCTCTTATATCTCTCTGCTCCTCTTCGCTCAATTCCGGCACTTTCACAAAACCGCAATCTCTGCTCCCTTCCATACTTTCTCCACAGCTCTTCCCACAGCATCCCCCGATTGGTTCTTCTTCTCCCACATACGGATTCCACTCATGTTCCCTGTCTTTTCCCGCGTATCCTCCGGCGCTTTTGTTTCCCACATGAAAATCTCTCATGACAGCTCCTGCAGATTTATGTTTATAATTATTATATGGAATTGGTTCTAAAATGTGTTCCCACCCGTTTTGTCCTCCTGTACTCTCTTGACACATGTTTTTTCTCTGTGTAAAATCTGAAATTGTACAGTTTTACATATGAGAGTCAAATGATGCCACAAAATTTAATTTGAAATAAGGAGATTTTTTATGGCAAAACAAAAAGAAGTGAAAACGAACGCCATGCGTATTCTCGACCGGATGAAGATTCCGTACGAGACACATACCTACGAATGCGATGAATTTGTTGACGGGAAGCAGGTCGCGGACCTGCTGGGATTTCCTCATGAAATAATGTTCAAAACTCTTGTGACGGTAAGTCCTTCCAAAAATTACTTTGTCTTTGTAATCCCGATCGACGAGGAACTGGATCTGAAAAAAGCTGCCAGAGAAGCTGCCCAGAAATCACTTGCCATGATTCATGTCAAGGAGATCAATCAGGTCACCGGCTACATCCGCGGCGGCTGCACCGCCGTCGGCATGAAAAAGCCATACCCTGTCTTTATCGATGAGTCGGCCCGCGGTCACGAAAAGATCATTGTCAGCGGCGGAAAACTCGGCGCGCAGATTGAGCTTGCGCCGGACGCTCTTGCCGCGGCCTGCGAAGGAAAATTCTGCAGTCTGACAAAATAGGCAAAGACCCCGTGATTTCCGGGCAATCTGCCTGGAAATCACCTCGAGCCCGATGGGGGTGTAAACCATAATCCAAATTCACCTCATACCGGAAACCCGTAAAGTTCTCTGCTGTCGTCCTGCTCTTCCCTTTTCTCCTGGTCCTCCCACTGGAAAGAAACTTCTTCCAGCTCATACTCCAGTTCTACTTTCCGATATTTCACTTTTTTCAGAAAATTCTTTTGAATCCTTTTTATTACCAGCATCCCCGCTTCATAGGAACACGCCGACAACAGTATCACATACTGCACAGGCCCGTTCCGGGCCGCTACATCCCCCATACGAAGGTTTTCCCTTATCACCTGTTCCAGTATGGCAACGCTCTCCGTCAGTCCGGTATCCGTCACATTTCTTTCCCAGAGACTTCCGACACGCCGGACTGTCAGAAGCAGTATATATTCAGAGATCCCAATCCGGTCGACACGCCGCATCTCCAGACGGTAAATCTGCCGGAATATCTGATAATCGCAGAAAAATACTCCACTCGGTTCTTCCTTTTCAACCGCTTCCTTCATAATACCAGAGATATTCGTAATCTGCATCCTGCTGCCTGTGACAACTTCCTGAAAGATCTCCTGAAGTTTTTCCGGCATTCCTATTCCGAGATTCTTATAAAACTGTTTCTTTGCGCTCTCATACTGAGACAGCGCCTGATCATATTTCTTCTGCTTCTGCAGGCTTTTGACAAGCCAGCTCTGGATATCCTCATCCAGAGGTTCCTGCTCTACAACTTTCCGGCAGAGTTTTTCCAGTTCTTCCCATTCGCTCTCCCGCTCATATATATCACATAAAATTTTTGATGTGTTTAGATACGCAGTCTGATATTGGATAATCTGAGGCTGCAGCCATAATTCACAGGCCAGTTTGGCTGAAATTTCTCCCCGGTAACAGGCGATCAGTTTCCGGCAAAGTTCTTTTCTGGCCGGACCGTCCGGCTGTTTTTTTATTTCTCCGCTGATTTCTTCAAGCTGCTCATAATCCGTCTCAACAGGAATCTCCGGATTCCACCTGTATCCTCCCGACTTTGTGCAGATATACTCTTCCGGCCCCATTATCTTCAGCATGTTCCGAAGACGATACATCAGATTTTTCAGAGCGCTTTCCGGATTTTTTGAATTGTCCGACCAGAATTGTTCACTCAGCCTGTTTCTTGTTACAGTTATGTCTCTGTGACTGATCATGTACACCAGCACCTGCACCAGCTTGTTTGACTGAATATCCTCTTCCCTGAGGGTAACTGTTCCATTTGTCAAAGAAAATCTTCCAAATATTGTTGCTTTCAGCACTTTCTTTGCCCTCGCTTTTACTCCGCCTTTGTCATACCTGTCCATTTTCCTGCAGGTGATCGTCATCTTCTTTAGTGAACACTGAATCCATAAGATGCAGCAGTTCCATTACGCTGCGAAAAGATACCTTTTTATCTCCCTGAAGCCAGTGGATCTGTCCCTGCCAGGTATATCTTTGGTGATCTATGATTTCCACGACAAAAGTCTGTTTTTTCTCTTTTTCTGTATTCATAAATTTTCTGCCTGTCTTTTTTCTGCATTATATCCTGTCCCGGTCACATCCCGGTCACTTTGAAGCACTTTCTGCATATTTTCTCTAAAAATTTTTATACCACAAAAAATTCCGCTGGATTTCCATATGTATGCCTGCGATTTTCCTTACACGGGCCTGCGCATAAAAGAAAACAACACATGAAATGCCGATTTTAAATCATGTGTCGTTTTGTACCGTGATGTCCTTCTCCACCGGAAGAGGCCGGTCTCCCCCTGCTTCCGGCAGGTCTGATTTACGTTCGATCGTATCATTTTATCTGTAAATTTTCTGATTTACAAAATCCCCAGGTGTTCAAGCAGTATTTTCAGACCAAGCAGCATAAGGATCACGCCGCCCGCGATCTCCGCTTTTGTTTTATAGCGCGCTCCAAAAATATTTCCGACCTTCACGCCCGCCATGGACAGGCCAAATGTAATCGCTCCGATAAAACTGACCGCCGCCAGAATATTTGTTCCTTTCAGAAACGCAAATGTGATTCCAACCGCGAGCGCATCAATGCTTGTAGCTACCGCAAGCAGAAACATGGTCTTTATATCCAGCGAATCGTCCGTCTCGTCCTCCTCGCCTGAACAGGCTTCGCGCACCATATTCCCTCCGATGACCGCAAGCAGGATAAACGCGATCCAGTGATCGACCGCCGTGATATAATCCGCAAACTGCCGGCCAAGCACGTAACCGACCGCCGGCATCAGCGCCTGAAATCCTCCGAACCAGATTCCGCATATCATGGCTTTTTTCATACTGCATCTGGTCATTGCCAGACCTTTGCAGACGGACACTGCGAACGCGTCCATGGACAACCCGACCGCCAGAATAAATAATTCCAGAAGACTCATGTTCTCTCCTTCTCAGAACGGGAAGACTGTGGATCCCGTCTGTTTTCTCTTCGTAATTTTTTTAAAGTTATCATTTGTTCCCCTGAGGATCACCTGTACCGATCCACTCTCTGGATTTCCGGTCATTCTGCCTGAAAATCACCTCACGAAGGCGCCTGCGTATCCTTCCCCACTTACGTTTCATGCAGCCAGTCCAGATAGCGGCGGATCTGCTGCTCATATCCATTCTCCGACGGAATGTAGAACTTTGCGTCCTTCCACTCATCCGGCAGATACTGCTGATGTGAAAAATGCTTCGGAAAATCATGCGCGTACTCATATCCGATTCCCCGCCCAAGCTTCGCGGAACCTTTGTAATGAGAATCCTGCAGATGCGGCGGAACTGCTCCTGGTTTCTTCCTGACTGCCTCCATCGCGTCATAGATCGCGTTGGTTCCGGAATTGCTTTTCGGAGCCGTCGCCACATACAGGGCCGCCTGCGCAAGGATCAGCTGCGCTTCCGGCATACCGACCCGCTCCACGGCAAGCGAAGCTGCTACTGCCACCTGCAGCGCCTGAGGATCCGCGTTCCCAACGTCCTCAGACGCACAGATCATGATCCTGCGCGCGATAAAGGTCACACTCTCACCGGCATACAGCATCCTCGCCAGATAATATACCGCAGCATCCGGATCAGACCCCCGCATGCTTTTGATAAATGCAGAGATCGTATCGTAATGGTTGTCCCCCTCTTTGTCATAGCGCACCACACGCTTCTGGATACATTCCGAGGCCACCTCAAGCGTAATCCGGATCACTCCGTCCGCTCCCGGAGATGTTGTAAGGACGCCCAGCTCCACCGCGTTCAGCGCGGCGCGCGCGTCTCCTTCCGCGATATCCGCGAGAAAATCCGCCGCGTCCTCGTCGATCGCCGCGTTGTAGGCTCCCATCCCCCGTTCCTCATCGCTGACCGCCCGGTAAATCAGGGTCAGAATATCCTTCTTTTCCAGCGGCTTCAGTTCAAAAATGATTGACCGGGAGAGCAGAGCGCCGTTTACCTCGAAATACGGATTTTCCGTCGTTGCGCCGATCAGAATCAGCGTCCCGTCCTCCACAAACGGAAGCAGATAATCCTGCTGCCCTTTATTAAAACGATGGATCTCATCCACAAACAGGATCGTCTTCTTCCCATACATGCCGAGATTGTCCTTCGCTTCGCGGACAATTTCTTCCATATCTTTTTTTCCAGCCACAGTCGCGTTGATCTGCCGGAATTCAGCGCTTGTCGTGTTCGCGATCACCTTCGCCAGCGTCGTCTTTCCGGTTCCCGGCGGCCCGTAAAAAATCAGCGAACTCAGCTTATCAGCACGAATCGCGCGGTACAGCATCTTATCTTTTCCGACAATGTGCTGCTGTCCCACAACTTCATCCAGCGTCCGGGGACGGATCCGGGAGGCCAGCGGCGCTTCACTTTTCATGGTCCTGCTTCTTGCGTATTCAAATAAATCCATAATCCACCTTTTTCCATTAATCTGCACACCCGGTTTTCCGCGCAGTTCTCTTCCTGCGCAGGGACTGAACCTTTTGGCAAAATTCATCTCTTCATCGTCACAAACAAATTTCTTTTCTGTTCCCTGCACAGGAATCAGCCCCTCACGGCAGAATCAGCTTATCCGCCGTCACGAACCCAGATCCTCTTTCTTCTTATTTCTCTCCCACTCAGAAACCAGATTCTCACGGCAGAATCAGTTTATCCACCGTCACAAATTCAAATCCTTCTTCTTTCAGTATGTCTATGATCTGCAATGCCGCGTCCACGGACGACTCATAAAAATCATGCAGAAGTATGATATCCTGATCGTCCGCATCCTCAACAACTCTCTGCACAACCAGAGACGTATTTGAAGTCGTCCAGTCAAGCGGGTCAACATCCCACAAAACAGGGATCATCACAAAGCTGCATTCCAGATCCGGATTCCACGCGCCGAACGGAGGTCTCACAAATTCCGTATCATGCCCGGTAATCTCCCGCACCAGGGCGCTTGTCTGCTCCACCTGATAGCAGGCATCCTCCTTTTTCATATCACATATTTTCACATGATCATATGTGTGATTTCCGATCAGATGGCCTTCCTCCTCCATCCGCGCGATCAGATCCTCATTCCCTGGAATATTTTCTCCTATCACAAAAAACGTGGCTTTCACACCGCGCTCCAGCAGACCATCCAGGAGCTTTTTTGTGTAGGTGGGATGCGGGCCGTCGTCAAACGTCAGAGCGACGGTCTTTTTCAGTGGTTCCGCCGGAACAAAATCCGCCTTTTCTGCGGTTCCGCCTTCTGACAGGACAGCTTCCGCCTCCCCTGCTTCCCTGCTTTTCACAAAAGAGGCGGTCACATCCCCTGCAATATGACAGGCCGAGGCCGCAATCGACACAGCGGCACACCAGAATACCACCGATTTTACAACATCCTTCCCGGTCTCTATAAAGGAAACAGGAAATTTTCCGCTGTTTTTATTTCCGCTCTCCCTGTCTTTCTCCGTTCTCCCGTTTTTGTTTTTATTTCTGTTTTCCTTTCCATCTGCCTGATCCCGCAAAATATCACCCGCAAAAATTTCTTATCTAAATTATATGCGGTCCAGACAATTCTAAGCTCTGTCTTCTTCTCTCAGCCGACTGTCACCTTCCGGAAATTTTTCTTTCCGCGTTTCAGAACAATTCCCTCGCCTTCAAGCTTCTCCCTGGCGATCAGGGCCTTCGCGTCTGTGACTTTCTCTCCGTCGATGCTCACACCGCCCTGCTCCACAGCACGGCGTCCTTCAGAGCGGGACGGCACGAGCCCGGACTTCAGAAGCAGTGAGATGATATCAATGTTTCCATTCTCAAAATCTCCGTCAGAAATAACTGACTGAGGCATATTCGCCGCGTTTCCGCTTGAAAACAGCGCGTGCGCCGCATCCTGCGCCTTCTTCGCTTCTTCCTCGCCGTGTACCAGCTCGGTCAGCTCGTATGCCAGGATCTCTTTCGCTTTGTTGAGCTGGCTGCCTTCCCACTTTTCCATCTCGCTGATCTGCTCAAGCGGCAAGAATGTCAGCATCCGCAGACATTTCAGCACGTCCGCATCGGCCACATTTCTCCAGTACTGATAGAAATCGAACGGAGATGTCTTGTTCGGGTCAAGCCATACGGCGCCGCTTTGCGTCTTGCCCATCTTCTTTCCCTCCGAGTTGAGCAGAAGCGTGATCGTCATCGCGTACGCGTCCTTTCCGAGCTTGCGGCGGATCAGTTCTGTGCCGCCGAGCATGTTGCTCCACTGGTCGTCTCCTCCAAACTGCATGTTGCAGCCGTACTTCTGGAACAGTGCGTAGAAGTCATAGCTCTGCATGATCATGTAGTTAAACTCAAGGAAACTCAGCCCGCGCTCCATCCTCTGTTTGTAACATTCCGCCGTCAGCATGCGGTTGACTGAAAAATGTGCGCCCACTTCGCGCAGAAGATCCACATAATTCAGATCCAGAAGCCATTCCGCGTTGTTTACCATCAGGGCTTTTCCGTCTGAAAAGTCAATGAAACGGCTCATCTGCTTCTTAAAGCATTCTCCATTGTGCTGAATCGTTTCCTTCGTCATCATCTGGCGCATATCCGTGCGGCCGGACGGATCTCCGATCATCGCTGTGCCGCCTCCAATCAGAGCGATCGGCTTGTTGCCTGCCATCTGCAGTCTCTTCATCAGACAGAGCGCCATGAAATGTCCGACATGCAGACTGTCCGCCGTCGGGTCAAATCCAATATAAAACGTTGCCTTTCCATTATTTACGAGATCACGGATTTCTTTTTCATCCGTCACCTGGGCAATCAGTCCTCTTGCCACCAGTTCATCATAAATCTGCATTTTCACATTCTCCTCTCTTATTCTTTTAACTGCGGGAGATTTCTTCTTATTTCCATGTGCGGGCCTGCGCATATAAAAAACTCCCGCCTTACATTACTATAAGGACGAGAGTCATATCCCGTGTTACCACCTTATTTCGCAGACAGCTCACACTGCCTGCCTCAGTGAGTACATTCACAGTTACCCACTCCTTCTGCGGTCAGCGTCTCCTGTCATAAGAACTTCCGCAAAATGTGAACTGTAATGTCTATACTCCGATGTCGGTAACGGTCATCACACCGCCGCAGCCTACTTGGAACACCCGCTTTCTGCGGTCGCCGCTTTGAACCTTACTCTGAAAAATCCGTTCAGATGCAGTTCTCTGTACTGTATGTTCCGTTCTGTGCGGAGCTCCGGGATGTATTCAAAACCAGTTTCCATGCGCGCCTCTCACCGCCCGGCTGCTCTCTGTGCCTTTCACTGATTCCTACTTGTTCCCTTCGTCGCTTTTTCCCAGTATATAAATGAAACCGTCGTTTGTCAACTGTTTTTATGCTCCATTGAAAACACAGAATATTTTTACGATCAGCGCCAGCACCAGCAGATGCAGCGGATAAAATGCATAATACACGTATTTGGGAATTTTATTTTTCCGCTCCCCACTGTAACACCAGATTCCATAGAACGCCAGCGGCCCTGTGACATACATCAGGCTGATGAGAATTCCAAGCAGCATCTTAGGCACGGATCTGTCATGAAATATCTCAAAAACCGCCGCAAGAAGCACCAGACAGAGTCCGTACTGTGCCCGGAACAGGGCAGCCCAGACGACGGCGCCAAACACGAGTACAAACCGGACCAGAATACCCGGAACTCCTTTCATCCCCTCCACCATATGCAGGAAATAAACCAGCAGCAGACAGATCACCAGCGCAAACATTGCGTTCTGGCTGGAAAAATCCAGGCAGCTCCGGCTCATTGCCATATCATAGGGTACTTCGCTGATCACAGCAAAGAACAGCAGCGAAAGCAGGTACTTTCTGTAACTAGAAGTATGACGGAACCCTTCCACAAGAAGAAAGGCAAACAGCGGAAGCGCCATTCCCCCGATCAGCTGCATGACGGAGCCGACGCCCGCCATCACCATCAGATCGGCATCTTCAGCCAGCGCAAGCGACAGCTCCTGCTGCGTATAATTTTCCAGATGAATAACACCATGCTCGATCACCGCAATACCGATCGTCTGAATCAGCATCACAACGCATGCAAAATTTTTGAGTCCGTCCGCTGATATGGCCGGCAGATTCCAGTGTATGTTTCGTCGTCCCGTTTGTACCATAACCGCTCCTCCTGTATCTCCGGTATCCCTGCCTGTCTCCCGCATCTTTCATGATCCGGGTACAGTAATACTGTCTTCTTTCATCCCTCAAAATCCCGAATCACTTCAAGCGCCGGAAGCACATTTCCATCGTAATCAAACAAGGCCTGGTTCGCCCATTCGTTTCCTCCGGCGCGGTTTGTCTCTCCGACATACGCGCGCCCCTGTTCCGTCGCCCACTCGCTGCCAGGAACGGGAATCCACGCCGGTTCCCAGTAGCAAAAACCGGCGCCCAGTCCATCCGGCACATCCCGTATGATCTCCATGATATCTTTCATGAATCTGGCCTGCCCAAACGGCGTCATCGGATACCCGACTCTTGCTGAAAGCTCCGGAGTTGCGGCCATGCCGTTTCTCTGTTTGTCGTCCAGCTTTTCATATGACTGGTAATCCTGCAGCGTATATCCCATTGAGACTTCTGCTACAAACATCTTCTTCCCAAAGCGTTCCGCAAGTTCTTCCAGATTTGCGCGGAGCATGTCCGGCGTCCCGTGCCAGAACGGATAATAGGAGAGGCCGATATAGTCAAAATCCAGACCGCCGTTCTCAAAATACCTGGAAAACCAGCCGCGGTACAGTTCACGATTCCCGCCGTTATCGAGATGGATCATCGTGCGGACCGCGGGAAGCTCCTGATTCCGTACTTCCGCCGCTTCTTCCGGGACTTTGGCTGATTCCCGGCGCCGGTCTGCGTCAGTCATTTCTGTCAGGCTCCGGACACCCGGTCTTTCCCGACAGATGGCTGCATTTATATCTCCGACCGCCCGTATCCCGGCGCTGACAAAACGGGCAATATTTCCGTACTCCGGAACTTTGCCGTACGGCCAGAGCAGTCCGTTGGTAAGTTCATTTCCGATAGCCGCAATCGCCGGAAGCAGATCCTCTTCCCTGCATCGCTGCAGCACGGAGGCTGTGTACTCATAAACCGCATGCTCCAAGCCTTCGGCGTCCAGTTTCCTCCAGGCTTTCGGCGTGGTCTGCTTACCCGGATCGGCCCAGAAATCACTGTAATGAAAGTCGAGCAGCCAGGAACAGCCTTTTTCCTTCGCCCGCCTTGCCAGAGCAAGCACTGTCTCAATGTCATTGCCGCCTGCCCCGTAGGAATGTCCCGCTTCATCAAACGGGTCATTCCACAGCCGGAGGCGTACCATGTTCATTCCGTACTTTATCAAAATATCCATCGCATCGCCGGGACGGCCTTTGTCGTAAAACCGGCCGCCGCAGCGCTCCACCTCCGCGAGTGTGGAGAGATCCATTCCTTTAATCATCACAATCTCCTGTTCTGTCCGCATTCAGGCAGCGCTGTCGTTTGTTTCCTGGTCTTCAAAAGTTCGCGCCGGTCACTGACTGAAATCTTCAAAATCCGTAAATCTTTTCATCATGTCCCTGTACCGGAACCGCGCCATCTGATTTTTCTCCAGAACATCCTGCTCCGTGCCGGTATACTGGCAACGGATGCAGTAGTACTCGCCTTTTTCAGCATCGTAAAACATGTCCAGATCCAGATCGCGCATAAAGCACGATGGACACCGGTAATTTAATCTGCCTTTTCGAGACTGAGACATGTCGCAAAGACCTCCTTATCGCACAGTTTGCCGGTATACCCCAGCGTAAACATCGGGCTGAACACATAACCTTCCCTGAAATATCCCGTTTTCTCCCGCCCCTCGCAGGTCATGGACACCCGGGTATGGATCGGAGGAAGCGTGCAGCTCACACAATCGGCATCCAAAACGGACGCTTCCCGGCATTTGTATTCGTAGGAAAGCTCCGTTTTCTCCTCTCCCTTTACTGCCGAGAGCGTCAGGGAAGTCATGTCCTCCGGATATTCTGTCGTGCCGTAGCATCCGACCATGTACTCATTGATCGTCACATCCGCGTCCGGATCACTCATGCTCAGGATACGGCGCTCCGTCCGAATTTCGGAGGATCCTTCCGTAAAGGTATGCACTGTCTGGAGCGTAATCTTCAAATCTTCAAACACAATCTCCACCGGATCGAGCGTCAGGATACGGTCGCGGCCTTTCTGTGAGAAATGCGCTTTCGTCCTGCAGAGGCACAGATCAACTTCTTCCCCGCCGTGACAGAGTTTCGCGCTGCGGATCGTTCCCTCGCCTGCGTAATGTGTAAAATAACCGGCGCGGTATTTCTCCTGGATCAGAAACGGATAACTCGCGTCCTGCACATGCGGCGTGCCTATGCCGACCGGCCGCTCCAGCTTTGCCACATACGGGCGCAGATCCACGATCGCGCCGCCCTGGTCCATGTTGACGCAGACGCGCATATACGGATCGCAGTACCAGAAGAGCTGCTTTTTGCTTCCGTAGAGAATATCTCTCCACAGCGCGCACTCCGGTTCCGTGTAGGATTTCTTCCCGCGATAAAAATCCGCGAACTCGCTCATTGTCATGTCGGTCAGCCTGCCTTCTCTTTTCAGCTTTCCATAGTAAGCGCAGCCGTCCTCATAGGATTTCTTCAGCAGCTCATACGGCGCCTCCCAGCGGCCCATCTTATTCATCCAGCCAGGCCCTACAAACATCATGTTATAGGCATAGCCGTTGTTAAATTCCGCCTGATGACGGTACTGATCGATCAGGTTGTAAAGATATGGATATTCCCACGTTTCTGAATCGTAGATCATGCCTCTCAGGACATTCTGCGGATGCGTGCCAAAATTAGAGCCGTTTCCGTCGTAACACGCGATCAGATCACGGCTCAGATGCGGGATCGCAACGATCCCCGAGTCCTCCGACTCATCCGCAGCCGGAGCATGCGTGTTCGCTTTCGAAGGAATCCACGGAGCCCATGGACCGCCGTCCAGAAACGTGTACCAGCTGTTGTTGCAGGTGTGGTAGGCTTTCGGCCCTTCCTCCCAGCATGTCGCTACGGCGCATTTCACAGACGGATATCTTTCTTTAATATAATTTGTCAGCTCCGCGTCCATATAATAAGAACCGGTTGATTCCGGATAAAATCCAAACCGCTGATAGAACTTCTCAAAAACATCCTGCACAATAGCCTTTTTGTCCTCCATCGAGAACATCCAGATGCAGAAATCCTTCGTCTTATATTTTTCGCGGAATTCTTTGCATGGCAGACCAAGCAGGGAGAGCGCAATCTCATCCCCGAATTCCTCATGATACGCTTTTGCGATCGCAACCGCTTCATCATTGAAAAGACTCGCGTATGTCATTTGAATCGTCGTTTTCAGACCGTTCTTATGAGCTATTTCCTGCTGCGTTTTAAAAATATCAAGGCTCTCCCTCAGCAGAGCCTTACGTCCGATATCCTCCGCCTGGCCGTGCCCAGTCACCTTCTCCGCGTACTCGGGCACCATTTCCGGGCGGTGTACTATATTCAGAATAAACTGTTCCATGTCTGATATCCTCTTTCCTGTTCAAGACCCGCGTACGAGTCTCAGTATGGGATCCGAAGCTGCCTCAGAAGACATTTCCCAACAGGCAGAACTCTCTCATTTCTTCTTTGGTCAGCTCCGAACCCCTGCATATTCTCACGGAGCGCACATCAGCCTTTGACTGCTCCGCCGGTGATTCCTTCCACGTAGAATTTCTGCATGATGACAAAC
>CANQUH010000008.1 GCA_947626965.1 uncultured Lachnospiraceae bacterium | reverse complement strand
GCAAGGCCGCCAAGTCCTCCTGTAAATGATCCGTACATAAATATCCCTCCTCGTATCTCCTATTTTAGCCGGAAATCTGGTATTGTCAATTATTGCTGCTATTGTATAATACAAGTGCAGGAATACAGCGCCGGATGCGCGAACCTGCACTTATATTTTCTTTTTGAAAATCCAATATATGTACGGAATCACATTTATACTGTGTTTATAAACTGGAGAAATGGGAGGTTGTGTCAATGACTGCAGACAATATCAGTAAATATCAGAAAAGGATTATAACGATACCCAATATCCTTTCTTTTCTCAGGCTTTGCTTAATACCGGTCATCGTATGGCTTTACCTGTACAGGAAAGATCGTCTGCTGGCCTTGCTTGTCCTGGCGCTGTCAGGAGTTACCGATCTTGCGGACGGTTTCATTGCGCGCAGATTCAATATGATCAGTGACTTTGGTAAAGCACTTGACCCTGTGGCGGACAAACTGACACAGATGGCTATGCTGTTCTGTCTTGTATCACGCTTTCCGTACATGAAAGTTCCATTTGTGTTTTTCATAATCAAAGAGATCTTTATGGGAGTCACAATGCTGATCTCCATTAAGAGAACAAACACAGTCAAGGGAGCTGTATGGCACGGCAAGCTCACAACGGCCTCTCTCTATTCGATGATAATGATTCATCTGGTCTGGTACAGCATCCCACGCACCCTGTCTTTGATTCTCGTGGGAGTATGTACTGGAATTATGCTGATGTCCTTTACTCTGTATGCGATTCGGAACAGCAGGGCAATCAGAAACAAAACGTTTGATGAGTAACTATTTCATTACAGTACTCCCTGCTGATCCGGCAGTTCCGGGTAAACAACTGCCGGTACTGCAGAGAGTACCCATACGTCGGCATCTGTCAGGTAAGTCCATGCCTGATTTTCATTGTTTGCAAGGTTTAATATTTCCTCGATGTATTCCCTGTCGGAAGATCCACCGTTCTCCGTCTTTGCACAGGCGCAAAGCTGCAGTACTCTGGTATCTCAAAAAATTTTAGTGAAAGCCAGTATATGTCTTCCCGGCCTGCAGTGTTGTTTTTCCTTTGTATTTTGCCAGTTCGGTGACCGTTACAAGCTGATATCCGCGGTTGATCAGCGCTGGAATGATCTTCTCCGCGGCGACCACAGTGGAATAATGGCTGTCATGCATCAGAACGATATCGCCGTCTTTTACATTATTCAATACTTCATTGACTGTAAACTGTGAATCATTCAGATGCAGAAAATCGTGCGTGCCAAGCGACCAGAAGATCGAAGGAAGACCAATGTCGGATAATACGGTTTTGCTGAAGGCTCCATCACCGTACGGAAGCCGGAACAGCGTTGGATACTTTCCGCATGCCTTTTTGATATTTTCACTCGCTCTCGATACCTGCGACTTTCTTGACGCGCTGGAAAGTCTTGTAAAATACGGATGATCGTAAGAGTGATTTCCCAGGTCGCAGCCATACTCCGCCATACGCTTTACAGAATCCGGATAGAGCGGTACACAGTAGCCTACCATGAAGAAGCTGGCCTTCACATTGTATTTTTTCAGGCAATCCAGAAGTCTTCCGGTATATTTTCCAGGACCGTCGTCAAAAGTCAGAGCTACCATGGGTTTTGACTCGTCAATGATTCCGCCGAGAAGATTCGGAAGGTACACTCCGTCTTCATCAAAATGATAAACTTTTCCGTTGTTCTGGACTGTACCGGTTGTTTTCACGCCATTGTCGTCCATATAATATTTCTTGTCTCCCTCAGTCACCCAGCCGGACTTCACCATGGCGCCGGAGGCATTCAGATAGTGATAGTCGTCTCCCTCCTGCATCCATTTGGAGACTGCCATAGCTCCGGTACGAGGATCAAAATAACGGCGGATTCCGTCAACCGTCTGCCAGCCTGTCTGCATGACACCGTCTGCCGGGGAAAAATAATAATAAACATTTCCCAGTCTGAAGAGACCTTTCGCCATTTTTCCGTTCTCCATCATGTAGTACGTCTTTCCGTCCAGTTTCAGCCAGCCCGTCCACATGATGCCTTTTATCGTGGAAAAGAAATACGTGTCTTCTCCGATGGTACGAAAGCCTGTCGTCAGTCTGCCGTTGCTTTCTCCCAGATAGTATGTTCTTCCGTCCAGTTTCAGCCAGCCTGTCCGCATAACACCCTTTTCGAGAGAAAAGAAATATGTATTTTCTCCAACTTTGTAAAAACCTCTCGCCAGACGGCCATTGTCTTCTTTTAGGTAATATTTTTTCCCGTCCAGCTTCAGCCAGCCTGTCCGAAGTTTTCCGCTCTCGTTCGTGTAATAGAGGTTGTCATTGTAGGAAATCCATCCCGATACCCGGTATCCATCCTCATCCAGATAATAAATGTTGTCGTTTACACTGACCCATCTGTTCGTGACAGAACTGCCGTCACTGGGCTTAAAGCAGGATTTTCCGTTTTCCTTGACCCATGTGCCAGGACGTTCTTTTGCGTTCTTTACATTCTTCAGACCATAGCTTTTGGCCGTTGTCACTTTTGTCTTTGCCTGCGCCGGCATCACTGGCAGGATCATCAGCACTGCCAGGACAAACATGCAGGCGGCAATTTTTTGCAGTTTCTTCATAACTCTCTCTTTCCTTTCTTTTAATCTGCTGCGTTTCCGGTTTCGAAAAAAGCAGCCGCACATCCATTGAGAACACGGCCGTGCGGCTGCTTCCTGTATTCATAATTATACCTTGAGGACAGAAAGTTTTCAATGAAAGAATGTTTTTTCTGTTACTTTAGAGAGCTTTGATGGTTACAGTTCACTCCCCCATCGAGTTCGAGGTGATTTCCGGACATTTTGTTCGGAAATCCCGAGGTCTGAGGCGCGAAATGCTGCAAATGCAGCATTTCTGTGCATCGCGGAGCGTTGTTGCTGGTCACGGAGTGAACAGTAACGCTTTGATGACTTGTTATAATCTGTTTGTGATACAGCAGGGTGCTTTGCGACATTCCAAGCCATTCCGGTCATACCGCAGTAGGAGTCCGTGTCCATTTAATCAGCGCTTTTCCAGATCCTACAAGAGACACACTTGTGATCTCAGGAGTTTTTAAAGAGAAAGACTTTACGGATATGCTTCCGGCTCTATCGAATTCTTCTAAAGTGCAACCCTGGAAATCCCATAGATTGGAACAGTATAAATATTCCCTTCTTTTCCCCCGTGCGTATTGCCTTTCACATACAGGAGAATGTCGATTTTTCCTTCTTTCAGGGCCCTGGCGGCTGTCTTTCCTGCATTTTTCCCTGCTTTTACTTCAATTCCGTAGATTTTTCCGGTTCGCAGGGATTTTGTAAAGAAATCCAGTTCTCCGTTTCCATAAGTGGCAAATGCCGGCATCTCAAAGGAGAGACTGCCGGGGCGGTCCATCCTCCGTTTCAGATCCAGATAGACAAAGGTTTCACTGACGGCTCCTGCCAGTTCTGCCTCGCTGCAGCCAATCTGCTGTATAAAATAACTGGCGAGTCCCGTATCCATGAAATAACATCTGGCCTTTGCGCGAAAATCCAGAAGATTGCAGTTTATTACTTTTCCCGCGAATCCTACAATACCGGAACTGTAAAGCCAGTCGATCGCGCGGTTCACGGATGCTTTGGAAAGGTTACTGGAATACTCTTTTGTGATGATCCCCTTAAGCTCCTCACTGAAGCTGTCTTCTTCCAGTCCTTTTTTCTCTTTTGCCAGCAGGCGTGCAATGCTGCAGAAGAGATTTGTATAGGCTTCATAATCCAGGATATCCTCAAAATATCTGCGGCTTTCATTTGTAAACAGCCGGATAATGCGCAGCAGTTCTTCCTGACATTCTTCCAGG
The DNA here is from genome assembly GCA_947626965.1 of uncultured Lachnospiraceae bacterium. Lineage (GTDB taxonomy): Bacteria > Bacillota > Clostridia > Lachnospirales > Lachnospiraceae > Choladousia. Next base: position 46,453 of record CANQUH010000008.1, on the reverse strand, counting down.
GAAGAATTTTCCAGATACTTTAATACTACGGCCGGATAGCCCCCGATCTGGCAGTAAACCCGATACAGATCATCCAATTCCTTATAGATGTGATCTTCCCCTGCACCGAACAGATCCAATTCTATGAATTCCTCATATTTTCCGGCAGCCATCAGAAATTCTTCAAAACTCAGCGTATATAGTTCGATAGAAAACGTATCTCCCGCCGAATATTTGAATTCCCGGTTCAGTATCCTTCCGAGATAACTGCCTGTTACAATGAAGTCACTTTTCAGGGTGCGCGTAAATTCACGGATCCGGTTGTAAATCTCAGCAGATTCCTGAATCTCGTCGATGATAACGACCGTGTCATCCGCATCCACGAAGGAGGGTTCCTGCCACAGCAAAAGTTCTCTCAGCGGATTTTCCATACGCTTTCCGTTTTTCATCTCATTCACAAGATTATGATAACGTTCGAGGAACAGTTCGCCATCCAGGGACTGGAGATTGATATAAACCTTCCGGGCATATGCTTCATCCGCAAATTTATTTACCAGATAGGTCTTTCCGACCTGTCTTGCGCCGGAAATTTCCAGTGTACCGTGGTTTGACCGTTGTTTCCACTCCCAAAACCGGTCGTATACGGTTCTTTTTAAATCTCTTGACATCTCTAATTCCGCCTTTCTTCTGTCGGAAAGCTGTTTTTTCTTTCATCTGTATTATAACTGGATTTTTTCAGTCTGGCAATTTTTATTTTCATATAAAATGTTGTTTTCTTAGTATTTTTCACACTATAGTTTATCTATACGACAAACAGTAATTTTTCCAATAGATAATTTTACGTATAAATAATATAAACTAAATTTTATATAATTTAATAAACATAATTATCTGTTTTAATCCTGCTTATAATTTTATTTTATCTCATAAACATATAATTTGAAGAGGTGATATGAAATACTGGAGGTCATCCATTGCCTTTGAACTCCCTATGAACCCGAAATGAGACAATTTTATTTTTTTATAATAAATAGTTATGATATTTTTTAAAATAAAAAACGTATTACACTACTATGCAATACGTTATTTTTCATTTTATTTTATAGGTTTTTAAGTAAATTTTAGTATTACAAATTTCACGCACCTGTAATTTTGCTGAAATGAGGTAAAGTCTCACACAGAATTTTCTTTTTCAGCGTTCCCGACAGAAGCAGATACTGCCTCGGAAAGCTCTGATTCCGCAGTTTCCGGCTTGTTTGGCTTTGACTCGGCAGTCTGCTCTGCGTTTGCGGCCGCCGCCTGCGTTTTCATCTGTTCAAGAAGCTCCCGATACATTTGCTGATATCTGGCGACTTCAGCCAGATTTTCAGCGGTCTGCCTGTGAATCTGTTCCTGGAAGTTTTTCTCCTGTTCCAGCAAGGTTCTGCTGAGGCGGATTTCTGCCTGCTGTTCCTGTATCTGTGCTTTAACTTTTTCCTGTTCCAGCTGATTCTCAAGATTCTTTTTTTCTTTTTGCATTTCTGAAAATTTATTTTGTAGGGATTCCATCTCTTTATATATTTCATTTCTCTTTTCGGTATCCAAATTAATTGTTTCCTGCATTGCTTTGATTTGGAGCTGCAGGGAAACGTTAGACTCCTGCAGTTTCTGTTTAGACTCCTGCAGTTCCTGGTTCAGTTTCTCTTTATCTGCAAGCTGAGCTTTCGCATTCTGGAGCTCCTCTTTTGTCTGGCTGAGTTTTTCTGTCGTCTTTTTCATTTCTCCGGCCATGGATTCTCCAGCCTGTTTTGCATCCTGGATCTGCTTTTTCAATGCTTCTATTTCTGTATCCTGTTTTTCCATCTTCGCGGCCAGTTTTGCTTTCATAATTTCTTCCTGATGGATGTTGTCCGCAAGGATACTAAGATATTTGAGTCTGATTGCCTGGAGATATTCGTCCATCTGGTCAATATCGGCTCTTTTTTGCGGCAGTTCTTCCTGACTTTTCTGTGTTTCATAGGTGTCTATGAGACGGGCAAGGGTCTGCTGCTGATTTCCGCCTGTTTCTTCCGCGATTTTCCGGAAACGTTCCGCGGTGAGATCGTCAATCCGAAATGACTTGGGTTTTAATTCTTTATCTGACATATTTTCGATATCCCTTCTGTTAAAATTTACAGGGGGTGCCTGTTTTAGACATCCCCCTTTTCAAATCTACATTTACTTTTTGATTGTAAACTTTATCTGACTTTGCCCGGTATATGCGCCTTTTCCCTTGATCACAATTGTCGCTGATCCCTTCTTTTTGTTATTCTTGTAGGAGAGCGTGTAATCGATCTTGTTTTTTAACGTTTTGCCATTGTATTTTACTGTGGGGAGCGGCTTGATTGCTTTTCCTGTATAGGTATATTTCTTTTTGGACAGGGTGATCTTACATTTCCCGATGTTTGTTTTTAACGTGCTGGAAGCAGGCAGCCTGATTTCCAGCGGGGTACTGCTGTTTTTGTTACTGCCATTTCCCAGCTGGCCCTTTTCATTGTTTCCCCACGTCCAGAGAGAGCCGTTCGTTTTTACCGCCGCGCTGTGAAGACTTCCCAGATTGACTTCTTTCACTCCATCCATAATTTTCTCTGGTGTGGTACTGTGGGCTCCCCAGTATCCAACAATGCCGGACACGCCGTTTCCCACCTGACCAGAATAGTTAAATCCCCACATCCAGAGAGAACCATCCGCTTTTATCGCCGCACTGTGAGACCCACCCAGGTTGACCTGTTTTACCCCGGTCATAAGTTTTATCGGGGTCTTGATATATACGCCATATCCAACAGCAGTAGTCATTCCAGAAGAGCCATCTCCTATCTGACCAGAAGAGCCATCTCCCCACATCCAAAGAGAACCATCCTGAGTTACCGCTGCGCTGTGCTTATTTCCCAGACTGACCTGTTTGACTCCGGTCATAACTTTTATCGGAGTATTGCTGTTTGAAAAACTGTTGTTTCCCAGCTGGGCAGCATTGTTTTCTCCCCACATCCAGAGGGAACCATCTGTTTTTATTGCTGCGCTGTGATACAGTCCCAGACAGATCTGTTTTACGTTGGTCATAACCTGTATCGGTGTTCTGCTGTCTGTGTTACTGCCATTTCCCAGCTGACCATAAATATTGCTTCCCCACATCCAGAGAGAACCATCTGTCTTCAGTGCCGCACTGTAATTTCCACCCAGGCTGACCTGTTTCACCCCGGTCATAATTTTTTCAGGAGTGATGCTGTTCAAAACAGCGCCATTTCCTACTTGTCCATAAATATTCCTCCCCCACACCCAGAGGCTGCCATCTTTTTTGACTGCTGCACTGTGTTCGCTACCCAGGCTGACCTGTTTTACCCCGGTCATAACCTGTACCGGTGTATTGCTGTCTGTGGTACTGTTATTTCCCAGCTGACCGTAACTATTGTTTCCCCACATCCAGAGGGAACCGTCTGATTTCAGTGCCGCACTGTGGTTCCCTCCCAGACAGATCTGCTGGATTCCTTCCGCTGCACTGTGCTGCGGAAGGACGCAAAGCAGAAACATCGTCAGAAATATTCCTATAATCGTCCTGAGTGTCAGTGTTTTTCTCTTCCCATACATTACAAATTCCTCCTCTTTTTTAGCAGATTTTTGTTGTTCTGCATTAAATTGACTATTTTATTATACTTATCTCTTATGTCTTCTGTCAATATATGCCGAGAATCTGTTTCTCTTTTTGAATCATTGTTTGCTAATTCCGGTAACATCTGGTATACTTATACAGTCTTTATAAAATTTTTATTTTCAGGAGGAGGAAAAATGAAAACCAAAGAAAACGCAGGAATTCTCGAGAAATGGTTTCACCTGAAAGACAGCGGCACAGATGTCAGAACAGAGGTCATGGCCGGAATCACGACATTTATGACCATGGCGTATATTCTGGCGGTCAATCCGAGCATTCTCTCGGCCGCGGGTATGGACAGCGGCGCTGTCTTTACCGCAACAGCTCTTGCGGCCTGTGTGGCCACACTTCTGATGGCGCTTCTCGCCAACTATCCCTTCGTACTTGCACCCGGCATGGGGCTGAATGCGTACTTTACCTATACAGTCGTTATGCAGATGGGATATACCTGGCAGATGGCTCTTGCGGCCGTGTTTATGGAAGGTGTAATCTTTATCCTGCTCTCCCTGACAAATGTGAGAGAGGCCATTTTCAACTCAATTCCAATGAATCTGAAACATGCGGTGTCCGTGGGAATCGGCTTTTTCATTGCTTTTATCGGACTGCAGAACGCGCACGTGGTGGTGGACAGCTCTACGCTTGTTTCCCTCTACTCGTTTAAGTCTTCGATCGAGTCCGGAACATTTACAACGGAGGGCATCACTGTGGTGCTTGCCCTGCTTGGGATTTTGATTACCGGCATTCTTACTGTCAAAAATGTAAAGGGGAGCATTCTCTGGGGAATTCTGATCACCTGGGTTCTCGGAATGATCTGCCAGCTTATCGGAATATATCGTCCGGATGCGGCGGCAGGATTTTACAGTATGTTTCCGGATTTCTCCAGCGGTTTTGGAATCCGTGATATGAGGCCAACGCTGATGCAGCTTGATTTCTCGAAAGTCTTATCCCTGGACTTTGTTGCGGTTCTGTTTGCTTTTCTGTTTGTGGATATGTTTGATACGCTTGGAACTCTGATTGGAGTCGCTTCCAAGGCGGATATGCTGGATAAGGACGGCAAACTGCCGAGGATCCGCGGCGCGCTGCTGTCTGACGCGATCGGCACATGTCTCGGCGCTGTTTTCGGAACTTCGACGACAACGACTTTTGTGGAGAGCGCTTCCGGCGTAGCCGAAGGCGGAAGGACCGGCCTTACCGCGGTAGTCGCGGCGATCCTGTTCGGTCTGTCACTGTTCCTCTCCCCGATTTTCCTCGCCATACCGTCGTTTGCGACAGCTCCGGCCCTTGTAGTTGTCGGATTTCTGATGATGGTATCGATCGTGAAAATTAATTTTTCCGACTATACGGAGGCGATCCCATGCTATATCTGTATCATTGCCATGCCGTTTATGTACAGTATCTCTGAGGGAATTTCCATGGGAATTATCTCTTATGTCGTTATCAATCTTGTGACGGGCAAGTATAAAGAAAAGAAGATCAGTGTGCTGATGTATGTGCTGGCCGTGCTGTTCATTCTGAAATATATTATCATATGATGATTCTGAGACTTTTGCTTCGTCCTGACCGGTGCTGATGAGTGCCGCCGGCATTCAGGACAGGGACACCGGATGTTACTGTTCACTCCGTGACCAGCAACAACGCTCCGCGATGCACAGAAATGCCACTTTCGTGGTATTTCGCGCCTCAGACCTCGGGATTTCCGGACATTTTGTCCGGAAATCACCTCGAACTCGGTGGGAGGGTGAACTGTAACCACCGAATCATTACTTGCAGAAAAACAGGGGGTAACCACTGGAATTTCAGAGGTTATCCCCTTCTTTCTGCGCAGGCCCGGCAGGAAAATCAGCTGCTGACGCAGCCTCCGGGCCGCGCGGGCGAGCAGGAGGGAAAACCGCCTCCTGCCCGATCAAAAGCAGAGATCTGTTTATAAAAGATTCCGGTATTTCTTTTTGCTCACTTCTTTGGTCAGCCTGTCATAATCGCCCTGAAAAATATTTAATCCGTAACCGCTGACGGGATCGCGGCACCAGTCGCCGGAAATCTGCCAGCCAAGCTTATTTGCATATTTCAGAAACTTCGCATTCTGTGCCGCAAATTTTTTCTCGACGGTTGTGTACGCTTTCACAAAATATTTATTCTTTTTGATTCCTTTATAGACAGCCGGATAGTGCTTTTTTGCATAATACATATAATGAAGTATATAATATTTGAATTCCGCATATGCCAGCCGTCCATTTGCACAGTTATTGAGAAAGAACAGCCACTCTCCTGTAGAAGCCCGGCTGCTTTTGAGATAATTATAAAGAGAAAGGGTCATATGCATACCCCAGCAGTAAGCCGTAAACTCATTCAGAAGACCGTAGGCACCCCAAACATCTGAAGCCATGTTGGGAGTCGGATTTCCAACGTAAGTAGCCCATCGGAATGTACGCAGTTTTTGAGGCATTGTCAGAGCCATTTCCTGACTTGGGTAGACGCTGGTGTAAGGTACATTGATATATTTCTGGTTTCCCAGATAGATGATTTCAGAATTATAGGAAGCGTTCAGAAAACTGAAAGCATGACATTCCTCGTGAACTGCGGTATCCATGCCTCTCCAGAGGGAAGTTCCGGAATCCCACCATTCCAGAATGTTTCTGCCCTTTAATATGGAACTTCGCAGTATATAAGATCCGTCTTTATCGTAGGTGTCCGCCAGCGCCAGAACATTTTTTTGAGTGACAGCTGAGTTTAGCCCGGGTACAGCAGCAGATGCAGTCATGCTCTGTCCCAGAATCAGAAATATGGCCAGACACAGGCTTACAATGCGGATGAATCGTCTTTTCATATGCCTCCCCCTTCCCTGAATTTCTGTCAGAAGATTCCCGCCGCAGTTTACACCGGGACATCACAGACTTGTCAGTTTCTGCGTCGGCCGGAATCCGTGCTCCTCGAGCGCCCCGATGATTCTTGCTTTATGATCAGTGCCGAAAGCTTCCATTGTGATCGTCAGTTCCACAGCCGCATTGCGGTTCGTGCTGACGAACTGATTGTGGTCGAGCTTGATGATATTGCCCTGCTCCTGAGCGATGACAGTCGCGACGCGCACAAGCTCGCCGGGGCGGTCCGGAAGAAGGACGGAGACGGTAAAGACACGGTCTCTCTGAATCAGACCATGCTGGACAACAGAAGCCATTGTGATGACATCCATGTTGCCGCCGCTTAAGACTGCAACGACCTTCTTGCCCTTTACGTCGAGATGCTTCAGTGCGGCTACGGTCAGAAGACCGGAATTTTCAACGATCATCTTGTGATTTTCCACCATGTCAAGGAAAGCGACGATCAGTTCATCATCGCTGACCGTAATAATATCATCAATGTTCTGCTGGATATACGGGAAAATTTCAGTTCCGGGCGTTTTTACCGCAGTGCCGTCGGCGATGGTGTTTACACTCGGAAGTGTCACGACTTTGCCTTCGGCAAGGGAAGCCTTCATGCAGGCGGCTCCTTCCGGTTCCACTCCGATGACTTTGATCTTCGGATTCAGCAGTTTGGTCAGCGTGGAAATGCCTGTCGCGAGACCGCCTCCGCCGATCGGTACAAGTATATAATCGACCAGAGGGAGATCTTTTACAATTTCCATCGCGATCGTTCCCTGCCCGGTAGCGACGGCGGGATCGTCGAACGGATGGATAAACGTATAACCATATTCTTCAGCGAGCTGGTATGCGTGCTCGCATGCCTCATCGTAGACATCACCATACAGCACGACTTCTGCGCCATAGCTTTTCGTGCGGTTGACCTTCATCAGAGGCGTTGTCGCAGGCATGACAATGACTGCCTTGCAGCCATATGCCTTGGCCGCGTACGCGACTCCCTGGGCATGGTTGCCCGCGGAGGCCGTGATCAGTCCCTTTTCGCGTTCTTCCTGGGTCAGCGTACTGATTTTGTAATAGGCCCCGCGAATTTTATATGCGCCGGTCACCTGCATGTTTTCCGGTTTTAAATAGACACGGTTGCCTGTCTGGGAACTGAAGTGTTCGCTGTAGACCAGTTTTGTCTCCTGAATTACCTTCTTCACACACTCGGAAGCTTCTTCAAATTTATCCAATGTCAGCATGAGTTTCTGTCCTTTCTTTTCTGTGGTCATAAAGACCCCGGCCGTAATCAGCGCTCTGCGCCGGATCTTCATCTCGTTTTGTTCTGCTGTTCCCGCAGATTTTCAGTTCTTTACGTCAAACAGCGCGTTCACGAATTCCCGCGCGTTGAATTTCTGGAGGTCGTCGATCGTCTCGCCGACTCCTATGTATTTTACGGGTATTCCGAGCTCAGAATGGATCGCGACAGCGATGCCGCCTTTTGCCGTACCGTCCAGTTTCGTCAGGATAATGCCCGTGATATCCGCAACTTCCTTGAACTGGCGCGCCTGCGCGAGCGCGTTCTGACCGGTCGTGCCGTCCAGCACAACAAGCGTCTCCCGGTATGCTTCTTTGTACTCGCGTTCAAGAATCCGGTTGATCTTGCCAAGCTCGTTCATGAGGTTCTTTTTGTTGTGCAGTCTGCCTGCCGTGTCGATCAGCAGAACATCTGCATTGCGCGCTTTTGCGGCGCAGATTGCGTCATAGACCACAGAGGCGGGGTCAGATCCCATCTGTCCGCTGATAATATCCACGTCAGCACGGCGCGCCCACGCGGTAAGCTGCTCTCCGGCCGCCGCGCGAAAAGTATCCGCTGCCGCAAGCACGACTTTTTTTCCCTGTTCCTTCAGTTTGCCGGCCATTTTCCCGACGCTTGTCGTTTTTCCGACGCCATTGACGCCGATTACGAGCACGACGGATTTCCGGTTCTCGAACTCATAGGCCGTCTCACCGACATCCATCTCGCTGATAATGCTCTCGATCAGGAGCTGTTTGCATTCGGACGGCTCTTTGATATTCTGCTCTTTTACCTTCTCTTTTAAGCCTTCGATGATCGAGGTTGTCGCGCGGATTCCGAGATCTCCCATGACAAGTATCTCTTCGATTTCGTCATAAAAATCATCATCGATACTGGAAAAACCATTGAAGATCGAGTCGATGCCGGATACGATATTATCTCTCGTCTTGGCAAGACCTGCGACCAGACGTTTAAAAAATCCTTTTTTCTCTTCCATAACCATTCTCCCTCCTGTCTTCCAGGTCATACCAGTACAACGTTGCGTTAATTTTGAAGTAACAGGTGAATGTTACTCGATTATTAATGCAATGTTGTACTAAGGCTATTCGTCCAGTTCCTGTTCAATCAGATTCACAGATACCAGCGCCGATATGCCTTTTTCCTGCATGGTGATGCCGTACAGCCGGTCTGCCGCGGCCATGGCGCCTCTCCTGTGAGTAATAATAATAAATTGTGTATGTTTTGTCAACTTATGAAGATAGCGTGCGTAACGATCCACATTGCTCTCATCCAGAGCTGCCTCAATCTCATCAAGAAGACAAAACGGCGACGGTTTCAGGTTTTGAATGGCAAACAGCAGAGCGATGGCCGTAAACGCTTTCTCGCCGCCGGAGAGCTGCATCATGTTCTGAAGCTTTTTCCCGGGGGGCTGGGCGATAATGCGGATGCCTGCCTCAAGGATATCTTCTTCCTCGATCAGTTCAAGTGTGCCCTTTCCTCCTCCGAATAATTCTTTGAAAGTATGATCAAATTCTTTTCGGATCAGGGAGAACTGCTCCTCAAACTGTTTTCTCATTCCTGTATCCAGTTCCTGGATGATTCTGGTCAGATCTTCTTCCGCCTGGACAAGATCATCGTGCTGTGCGGTGAGAAATTCGTGACGCTCTGAGAGCTCACGGTAATCTTCGATCGCGTTGACATTGACATTGCCGAGCGCCTTAATCTCCGCTTTCAGAACAGAAATCTGCCGTTTCAGTTCCTGCAGGGGTACAGAAACTTCCTCCCGCAGCGCAAGAGACGCGGAGTAAGTCAGCTGATACTCTTCCCACATATAATTGATCAGCAGTTCTTTTTGTTCTTCGAGCTTTTCCTTCTGCGCATTCAGACGGAAGCACTCGCGGTCAAGCAGGTTCATCTGCCGGGACAAGTCTTCGCGGTGATCAAAAAAGCGTTTGTGAGACTGATTGAACTGCTCCCGCTGTTCTGCTGCGGAAAGGATTTGCTGCGCATTACCTTCCGCTTCCTCCTCCAGAGAAACGATGGAGCGCTTTAATTCCTCGATATCGAGAAGTTTGCCTGCGGCTTCCTGCTCTGCGGCAAGAATTCCGTTTTCCGCCTCAGACAGTTCCTCTTTTAAATGGGCCGTCTCTGAGGAAAGGCGCGCAAGATTCTGGCGGATAAAAGTTTCCTGTTGCAAAAGACTGGCAAGATTCAGATGAATACGCTCGGATATGGAGGCAGCCTCCTGCTCTTCCTCCCGTTTTTTGTCAAGGCTGGACTGGTACTGCTGAATTCTCCGATCGGTCTCTTTTTCTTTCTCTTCAGACCGCTGAAGTTCCAGCTGTTCATTTTGCTGTCCGTCCCGGATATCGCGGATTTCCGATTCGATCTCTGAGGCTTCCTGACGGAGCTGTTCGTATCCCGCGATGACCTGTGTCCGCTTTTCCTGCAGTTCCTGCAGGCGGATCTTTTTCGTGTTCTGCAGCAGGTATTTCTCCTGCAGCTGTTCTTTGCAGGAGACAATGTCGTCCCGCAGCCGGTTTCTCTTTGCGCGGAAGTCATCGATTTTTTCCTGAAGTTCAGAGAGAGTCTGCTTTCTTGCCTCCACCTGCTTTTTCAGTTCATTGATCTCCCTGCGTCTTCCGAGAAGATTGCTGCTGTTTTTGAAGGCACCGCCCGTTATGGCGCCGCCTGGTGTCAGCAGTTCTCCCTCCAGTGTGACAATGCGCAGTGTGTGGCGGTATTTTCCTGCAAGGGAAACGGCATGGTCGATCGTATCCATAACAAGCGTCCGGCCAAGCAGATACTCCACAAGACCAGAAAATCTGGGATCCGTCTCTGCGAGAGAGCTCGCGGTGCCAAGTACGCCGTCCTCCTGCAGGACTCTGTTATCGATGGCATTTCCCCGCGGAGTGATCCCGGTCAGCGGAAGGAATGTCGCTCTTCCGTATCGATGCTTTTTCAGAAAAGAAATCATTTCCTTTGCGGTTTCCTCGTGATCGGTGACGATATTCTGAATACTGCCTCCAAGCGCCGTCTCGATGGCGGTCTCATATTTTTTTCTGGTCCGGATCAGGTCCGCAACTACCCCGAGAATCCCCGGATGGCTGTTCTTCTGTTCCATGACGCGCCGGATGCTGTTCCCGTAACCGTCATACCGTTCTGCGATATTGATCAGGGACTCCAGACGGGAAGATTCTCTGTGATACGCGGCCTGTTCCTGGTCGAACTGCTGATTGCAGGCAGTCAGGTCTTTCTGGATATCCGCCAGAAGCACTCCGGCCTCTTCACTCTCTGCTTCCAGCTTTGCAATAAATCCGGCAGCTTCTTTTTCCTCGTCCCGGATCTGATCCATCTGCTCCTTGAGAAGAGCCTCCTCACTTTTTGCCTGAAGGATCCGCTGGGAAAGCTGTGCCTTGCGGATATCTGTCTGTTCCAGCATTGTGCGGTAGCGCTGAAAGTCTGCCTTAAGAGATGCCCTGACATTCAGAAGCTGAAAGATTTCGTTTTTGTCTGATTCGATTATGGCGGACAAACTGGAGATATCTTCCCGGATGCGCTGCAGCCTTTCTGACGATTCCGTCTCCTCTTTAGAGAGTTCTCTCTGCTTTTCCTGAAGGGACGCGAGAGAATCTTCGGACTCTTTCTGGTGGGATTCCCGCTCCATGATATCCCAGCGGATTGTCTCAACTCTGTTCCGGAGAAGCTCATCGTTGGCCCTGGCGGTGTTGATCTGTTCATTTGCAAGCTCGATCTGTCCCTGCAGGCGCTGCTTTTCCATCAGAATTTCAGCTGAGCGGTCCCTGTGATCCTGAAGCTTTCGGTCAAGCTGCTCCAGTTCTTTTTCCAGTTTGTCGTAGTCTGCTCTGGCTTTCTCATAGGATTCACGGATTCCGGAAAGCTGCTCATCCGCCGTCCGGTATTTTTCTTCCAGTTCCTGAAGTTCTCCTTTGATCCGCGTGTTTTCCAGAAAGAACAGGCTGACGTCGCAGTTTTTCAGTTCCTCATATTTTTTGAGATAAAGCCTTGCCGTTTCGGCCTGCCGTTCCATCGGACCGAGCTGGCGTGTAAGTTCAGAGAGGATGTCATTGACCCGGATGAGGCTCTGCTTTTCGTTTTCCAGCTTTTTCAGGGCCGTGTTCTTACGTCGTTTGAATTTGACAATCCCGGCCGCCTCATCAAATAATTCACGTCTCTCCTCGGGTCTGTCGCTCAGAATTTTCTCAATCTGCCCCTGTCCGATGATCGAATAGCCTTCCTTGCCGATACCCGTGTCATAAAACAGCTCGTTGATATCCTTCAGACGTACCTGAGTCCCGTTGAGCAGGTACTCGCTCTCCCCGGAACGGTATACACGCCTGGTCACGGTGACCTCGTCGTAGGAAACGGGAAGTTTGTGGTCTGCGTTGTCCAGTGTGATCGAGACGGAGGCATACCCGAGAGGACGTCTCATTTCCGTTCCGGAAAAAATGACATCCTGCATGTTTGTGCCGCGCAGCTGTCGGGCGCTCTGCTCACCGAGAACCCAGCGGACTGCGTCCGCGACATTGCTCTTGCCGCTTCCGTTCGGTCCCACAATCGCGGTGATCCCATTGTGAAACTGAAACAGTATTTTGTTTGCAAATGATTTGAACCCATGTACTTCGATACTTTTTAAATACATATCTGTCCGTTTTCTCCTTCAGGCCTCCCCGCGCTCCTCATTTCATGCGCATCCGATGAAGAGCGCTGTCCCCTGAAAAGCTTCAGGTTTTGTGGGATAAAGAAAGAATCGCATGGTAAGCCGCTTCCTGTTCTGCCGCTTTTTTGGTACTTCCGTGACCGGTACCGGCACAATTCCTGCCAATCATTACCATGACTCCGAATCTCTTTGCGTGATCCGGACCATCCTCATCGGTGATGACATAGCGAACCTCAGAATTTTTATAGTCTCTCTGCACAATCTCCTGTAAAATAGTCTTGCTATCGAAAAAGAGCTGCTTATTTTCGATATCAGAAAGAACAAATCTCTCGACAAACTCTTTCGCATTAGCAAAACCACCGTCCAGATAGATTGCCCCGATCAGGGCTTCCATTGCGTCCGAGATGATGGAGTTGCGCGTCCTCCCGCCGGTAAGTTCCTCTCCTTTTCCCAGCAGCAGGTAAGAGCCAAGTGAGATTTCTTTTGCACAAAGAGCGAGCGTCGGTTCACAGACAATACTCGCCCGCAGACGGGTCAGCTTTCCCTCCGGCATTTCCGGATGCTGATGATAAAGGAAATCGCTGCTGATTACTTCCAGGACGGCGTCGCCCAGAAATTCCAGACGTTCGTTGTCCTGATGGGCATTTGGGCGATGTTCATTTGCATAAGAACTGTGGCACATGGCCTGACGAAGCATTCCAATATCCCGAAAGGTATAGCCGATCCGTTCTTCCAGCTCTTTAAGCTTTCGGTCAGTCATAAATTACACCTCCATTTAATGGGCGGGAGACAGTTTTTCCTCCTGCCCGTCCGCACGGTCCGCATGCTGCATCGGCAGCTAATTTTCCCATGCGGCCTGCACATTTAAAAGGGGCTTTACAGCCCCTCATCCTATCGTGTTTTTAATGGCCTCAGCCGCGTCGCCGACAGAAACGATCTTTTCGATTTTTTCGTTTGGAATTTCGATGTCGAACTCCTCTTCAATCCCCATGATAATCTGAAATACATCCAGCGAATCTGCGCCGAGATCGTCGACAAACGTGGTTTCCGGGGTAACCTCATCCGGATCAACATTCATTACTTCGGCAATAATACTCTGTAGTTTTTCAAATTCCATACTAATTACCTTCCTTTACTGATGATTTTTCTTCTTTTTGCTGCAGTGACGAGATATGAGCCATGATCTGCTCATTGATCGCCTGATTTTTAAACTGAACGCACTGATAAATCGAATGCTCCACTTCAATCGCCTTCGAGCTTCCGTGCGTTTTTACAACCAGACCCTTGAGTCCAAGCAGCGGCGCTCCGCCATGCTCGCTGGCATCAAATGCTTTCAGAGTCTCTTTCAGGGCCGGTTTTACGAGCAGCGCCCCGATCTTGCTCCTGAGATTTGTCATCATGCCCGCTTTTACTTTCGAGATCAAAGTTGCCCCGACGCCTTCGTACAATTTTAAAATGACATTTCCGACAAATGCTTCACAGACAATCACGTCACAGACGCCTGAGGGAATGTCCCTTGCCTCCACGCTTCCGATAAAATTCAGGTCGGTACACTCCTTCAGCAAAGGGAACGTTTCTTTCACCAGAGCATTTCCTTTTTCCTCTTCCGCGCCGATATTTACAATACCGACTTTTGGATGGCTGACTCCGAGTACATGTTCCATATAGATGGATCCCATCTTTGCAAACTGTACAAGATGCGAGGCTCTCGCGTCAACATTTGCGCCGCAGTCGATCAGCAGGGAAACTCCGTTCTTCGTGGGGATCAGAGGAGCCAGAGCAGGCCGCTCGATTCCTTTGATCCGGCCGACGATAACCTGTCCGCCGACGAGAATCGCGCCGGAACTCCCTGCCGAAACAAAAGCATCCGCTTCGCCCCGGCGAACCATTGTAAGTCCGACCACAATGGAGGAATCCTTTTTGGTGCGGATCGCCATAACCGGAGGCTCTGCTGTCTCAATAACCTCAGAAGTATGCACCACTTCAATTCTGCCGGCGGGATACTGATATTTTTTCAGTTCCTGTTCAATTTTTTCTGAAAGCCCTGTCAGTATGACCTGAATCTCGCTGTGTGAATTGACTGCATTCACAGCGCCTTTGACAATCTCTTCCGGAGCATTGTCGCCGCCCATGGCATCGACAACAACACGTACCATTTCTTCCATAATTAACCCCTCCTGTGTCGTTATTCCTACTATACTAGACATCCAACTAAAAAGCAATACAAAAAGAGAACAAAAAAGATAAAAGCTCTCCGAAAACCGGAGAGCCTGTCATCCCAGCAACCGTCATTAGTCTTCCATCGCAATGACTTCTTTTTTGTTGTACGTCCCGCATGCCTTGCATACTCTGTGAGAAAGTACGAGTTCGCCGCACTTGCTGCACTTTACGAGATTCGGAACAGCCATTTTCCAGTTTGCTCTTCTCTTATCTCTTCTCGCCTTGGAGCTTTTGTTTTTTGGACAGATTGACATGGATTACACCTCCTTAAAATTATTAAAGATATCAAGGATTTTTGCCATTCGGGGATCCGCCTGCGTATGCTCACAGCCGCACGGGCCATCATTCAGGTCATGTCCGCAGACGCTGCAGAGTCCTTTACAGTCTTCACGGCACAGCACCCGCTCCGGCCAGACCAGCAAAGCCTCGTCATGAATGAGCTGATCCACATCCAGGTAATATCCATCAATATACGTTGTTTCATCAGGATCGGTCTCAAAATCAAACCGAACATCAAGCCTGTACAAAACAGGCTTCAGGCATCGTGCGCACGGAATACGGATCACGGGCGCCGTACAGCCGGACAGACGGAACTTCCGGTCTCCCTTATTTTCCACTGTCACTTCAATGACAGGATGCCCTTCAACAGGGAAATCTCCGGTGCGGTAGGACAGAGAAGTCCGTTCCATATCCGTCTTATAAGACGACTTTCCATTCTCCGTCAGCAGCACATCTTTAATATCCAGCAAAGCACACTCCTCCTGACACACTCTTAGAATTATAAACGCAGGATAATGGTTTGTCAACCAGATTTTTAAATTTTGTTTCCTATTATAATTTATAACGCTCTTTTGTTGAGAAAGGGGCAGGGAATCTCCCGGAAGAGACTTCAGGGAAATCTTCCGGGAGATATTCCTGCCCTTTATGGCATTAATTCAATTCAGAATCCTTTGTCTGCTCTGTTCATCACTGCAGGCGCGTCCGGCTCCTGCTTTGCCATGCGCATTCGCAGGCTGCTTATACGAGCGCTACTGTCTCGCGGCAGATCGCAAGCTCCTCATTTGTCGGAATAACAGCAACTTTGACTTTGGAGTCCGGGGTGGAGATCACGAGATCCTCGCCGCGCTTGCCGTTTGCTTCCGCGTCAAGAGAGATGCCGAGATATCCAAGGTATGCGACAACCTTCGCGCGGACAGTCGGAGCATTTTCGCCGATGCCGGCTGTGAACGCGATCGCGTCAACGCCGTTCATGGCCGCCACATAGGAGCCGATGTATTTCGCGACGCGGTAGCAGAATACTTCCATCGCTGCCGCTGCGTACTTGTTGCCCTCGTTCATGCCAGTCTCAAGATCACGGAAATCACTGGAGAGACCGTTGGAAATGCCGAATACGCCGGATTTCTTGTTCAGAACGTTCATAACGCCTGCGATGTCGAGGTTCTCTTTCTTTGCGATGTACTCCATGATCGCCGGGTCCATATCGCCGGAACGTGTTCCCATCACAAGACCTTCCAGCGGGGTAAGTCCCATGGAAGTATCCACGCACTTGCCGTTCACAACTGCGGAGATGGAAGCGCCGTTGCCAAGATGAGCGACGATCAGCTTGCTGTTCTCAAGGTCGATGCCGAGAAACTCTGCCATATGTTTGGATACGAAGCTGTGGCTGGTTCCATGGAAGCCATAGCGGCGCACTTTGTATTTCTCATAGTACTCGTACGGAAGACCATACAGATAAGCCTTCTCCGGCATCGTCTGATGGAAAGCGGTATCAAATACTGCCACCATCGGAACGTTCGGCATCAGATCTGCACATGCGTTGATACCGATCAGGTTCGCCGGGTTGTGAAGCGGAGCAAGATCATTGCACTCCTCGATCGCCGCGAGCACTTCTTTGTTGATCACAACAGAGCTTGCGAATTTCTCGCCGCCATGGACGACTCTGTGGCCTACCGCGTTAACCTCGGAAAGGTCTGAGATTGCGCCGGTCTTCTCATTTACAAGTGCGTCGAGCACCATCTGGATTGCCTCTTTGTGGGTCGGCATCGGAGCTTCCGTGACTTCCTTGTCACAGCCGGCCTTCTGATAGGTCAGCCTGCCGTCGATTCCGATTCTCTCGCAGAGACCCTTGGCGAGAACCGCCTCGGACTCGGAATTGATCAGCTGATATTTAAGGGATGAACTTCCACAGTTGATAACTAATACATTCATTTTATTTTCCTCCGAATTAAATTCTGGGTTATCAAAGTCCGGCGCCTGCCCGCAGGGGGCAGACCGGACGGTTTTTATTCTGTTTTATTTGTCGTCTGCCTGGCACTGAACAGCCGTGATCGCAACTACGCCTACGATATCATCCGCGGAGCAGCCTCTGGAAAGATCGTTGACCGGCTTTGCGATACCCTGCGTCATCGGGCCGTAAGCCTCAGCCTTCGCAAGTCTCTGAACGAGCTTGTAGCCGATATTTCCTGCGTCGAGGTTCGGGAAGATCAGGACGTTGGCCTTGCCTGCAACGTCGCTGTTCGGAGCTTTGGATTTTCCTACGCTCGGAACGATTGAAGCGTCAAGCTGCATCTCGCCGTCGAGCTTCAGGCCCGGATTTTCTTCTTTTGCGATTCTGGTCGCCTCAGCTACCTTATCGACAAGCGCATGCTTTGCACTGCCCATCGTGGAGTGGGACAGCATCGCGACTCTCGGTTCTGCGCCGACAAGAAGCTCAAAGGATTTAGCGGAAGATGCGGCAATCGCAGCAAGCTCTTCTGAGGTCGGATCCTGTACAAGACCGCAGTCAGCGAATACAAACTTGCCTTCCTCGCCGTACTCGCAGTCCGGAACGATCATCAGGAAGAATGAGGAGACAAGCTTTGTGCCCGGCTTGGTCTTCAGAATCTGAAGGCACGGACGAAGTGTGTCAGCGGTAGAATGGCATGCGCCGGATACCATACCGTCTGCGTCGCCCATCTTGACCATCATAACACCGTAATACAGATACTGATTCAGAAGGATCTCTTTTGCTTTCTCCGGGGTCATGCCCTTCTTCTGTCTCAGCTCGACGAGTTTGTCAATGTAAGCTGCAGTCTTGTCCGATGTAGCCGGATCAACAACGACAGCGCCTGTGATATCAAGGCCTTCGCTGCCCTTCTTCACTGCTTCCTCGGTGCCTACGAGAATGATGTTGGCAAAGCCCTCCGCGAGAATCTTTGCGGCTGCCTCATACGTTCTCCTGTCCTCAGTCTCGGGAAGAACAATTGTCTTCTTGTTTGCCTTTGCTTTTGCTTTCAGTACATCAATAAATGCCATGGTTGGTGGACTCCTTTCGATTAATTTACGTTAATCTCGATTATAACCTAAATTTTTACAGCGTACAAGATGAAATTTGTAAAAGAGGGCATTTTTGTGCGTACAAAAATGTGAAAATATGATATACTAAAGCGCTGACATATACGCCCGCAGGAATGCGCAGGGATTCGGGATCGAAGATATCTGCCGCCGCGAACCCACAGGCGAATCTTGAACAGGAAAGGACGGCTGTTATGAAAGTTGTCGGAATTGTCGCGGAGTACAATCCGTTTCACAGCGGACACGCATATCATCTGCAGGAAGCGAAAAGGCGGACGGGAGCGGATTTTGCAGTGGTGGTCATGAGTCCTGATTTTGTGCAGCGCGGGGAGCCAGCAGTGTCTGACAAATATGCGAGAACGAAAATGGCCCTTTTAAACGGCGCCGATCTTGTGCTGGAACTTCCTGTCTGCTATGCGGCGGGCAGCGCGGAATATTTTGCGCAGGGCGCTGTATCAGTTCTGGACGGGCTGGGTGTTGTGGATGTCCTGAGCTTTGGATGCGAGGACACCGGATATGAGAATTCCGGCCGGAGCACAAAATGGGATACAGGCGCGAAGGCAGGCCGGAAAGATAATTTTAAAGAAAACCAGAAGACGGATCCGGAAAAAACGGATTCCGGTCTGTTTTGGGAAATTGCCGGGATACTAAATGCTGAGCCGGAGACATTCAGAAAATCTCTGCGCGCACGGCTGGCCTGTGGTCTCAGTTTCCCAAAAGCGCGTGAGGCGGCGCTTCTGGAGTATCTTGAAAGCAGGGAAGATCCTTTTCTTTCCCAAATACTTCCGGAACATTTTCTCGAAAAGCCAAATAATATTCTCGCGGTGGAGTACTGCAGGGCGATTCTGCGTCTGCAGTCAAGTATGGAGATCCTGCCGGTCGCCCGGACAGGCGGCGGTTATCACGAGGAACAGATGAACGGACGGTTCTGCTCTGCCGCCGCACTCAGAAAAGCAGTTTTATCCGGCGAAAGTTCTTCCATCTGGCAGTATATCCCGGAAAATCTTTACGGAATTTATGAGGAAGTCCTCGCGCATCCTCTTACCGCGGATGATTTTCGGCCTGTTTTGATGCAGCAGCTGCTCACAGCGAAAAGCTTTGATCATATACAGGATATTTCCGCTGACCTGTCGGACCGTATCTGTAATCTGCGCTTTAGATGTATCGGAAAGACATACGAGGAACTTGTGGAATTTCTTGCGGCGAAACAGCTGACGAAGGCGCGCATCAGACGGGCGCTTCTCCACCTGATTCTCGGCATCGGCGCTGATCAGACAGAAAGGTTCCGGCAGAACGGCTGTGTATATTATGCCAGGATGCTCGGCTTTCGCAGGGATGCCTCGCCGCTTCTGCATGAGATTAAGAAAAATTCCTCTCTTCCGCTTCTGTCAAAAAACGCGGACGCGGCGCACCATCTGGATCCCATCGAAAGGGAAATGCTGTCCCGGGATTTTGAAGCCTCTCATTTGTACCGCGGAATACGGACACTAAAATACGGGACTCCGTTTCGCTCAGAATACGAAATGAGTCCCGTCGTCATATAGCAATTCGTGGCATTATGGGGGCAAAAAATCTCTTTTGGCCTCAGCATCATAGCATAGATTCTGGCCTGGAGCCCCTGCGCCGGAAAATTCGAACAGCGTTCCTCCGTTAATTCTTGAAGCTGTGAATCGGGGCCGGAATCCTTCCGCGGCGGTTTACGAACGCGTCGCAGGAAAACTGATTTACCGGCATGATCGGAGCGTATCCGAGCAGGCCGCCGAACTCAACAGTTTCCCCGACACCTTTTCCGATGACCGGGATGATCCTCACGGCGGTCGTCTTCTGGTTGACCATGCCGATCGCCATCTCGTCGGCAATGATTCCGGAGATTGTCGTCGCTTTTGTGTCGCCGGGAACTGCAATCATATCGAGGCCGACCGAACATACGCAGGTCATCGCCTCAAGTTTTTCAAGAGACAGGGCCCCCGCTTTCACCGCGTCGATCATGCCCTGGTCCTCGCTGACCGGGATGAACGCGCCGCTCAGCCCTCCGACATAGGAGGAAGCCATCACGCCGCCCTTTTTGACCTGATCGTTCAGCAGTGCGAGCGCGGCTGTCGTTCCGGGCGCTCCCGCGTGCTCCAGGCCAATTTCACAGAGGATGTCCGCCACGCTGTCCCCGATTGCCGGAGTGGGGGCGAGGGAAAGATCAATGATCCCGAACGGAACTCCGAGACGCCGGGATGCTTCCTGCGCCACGAGCTGTCCGACCCGCGTCACTTTGAACGCGGTTTTTTTGATCGTCTCACACAGGGTTTCAAAATCGGCGCCTCTGACCTCTGTCAGTGCATGTTTTACGACGCCGGGACCGCTGACCCCGACGTTAATGACAGCATCCGCCTCCGTCACACCGTGGAATGCGCCCGCCATGAACGGATTGTCGTCCGGCGCGTTGCAGAACACGACGAGCTTGGCGCATCCAAGAGAATCCTCTTCTTTTGTGAGTTCTGCCGTCTGCAGAATGATGTCCCCGAGCAGCCGCACAGCATCCATATCAATGCCGGTCTTTGTCGAGCCGACATTTACGGAACTGCAGACACGCTCTGTCGCCGCAAGGGCCTGCGGAATCGAACGGATCAGAAAATCATCCGCCTGCGTCATACCCTTTGAGACAAGCGCAGAATAACCGCCGAGAAAGTTGACGCCGACTTCATGCGCCGCCCGATCAAGCGTCCGGGCAATTGTGACAAAATCTTCCGGACATCTGCAGGCGCTTCCGCCCACAAGGGCAATCGGAGTCACGGAAATCCGCTTGTTCACGATCGGAATCCCGTATTCCTTTTCGATTGCCTGTCCCGTCGGGACAAGATCTTTTGCCACGGTCGTGATCTTGCGGTAAATCTTTTCATTCAGTTTTTTCAGATCACTGTCAATGCAATCGAGAAGACTGATGCCGAGCGTGATCGTCCTGACATCAAGATTCTCCTGTGTGATCATTTTGTTTGTCTCGTTTACCTCAAAAATATTAATCATAGAATCTCCTTAGATACGGTGCATCATGTTAAAGATATCTTCATGCTGACAGCGGATCACAACGCCGATTTCTTTCCCGACAGCCTCAAGCTCCTCCGCAATCTGCGCTCCGTTTTTGGGGCTGCGCGTTGCGTCCGTCACCATCATCATATTAAAAAATCCCTGTACGATAGTCTGTGAAATATCAAGGATATTCACATTATTATCAGCAAGATACGTACATACTTTCGCGATGATTCCCACTGTGTCTTTGCCGACAACCGTGATGATCGTTCTTTTCATAAATTCCTCCTGTAATATCGTGGTGTTTGCACGTCTGCATTGTACCCTCACTTTTACACAGTGACCGGCGAAGAAACTGCATCCCTTTTCGCGATGCGTATCAAAAAATCTTCCGCCCGGTAAGGATTGTCTCCTTTTGTGATTTCCGCGCAGACTGTCGCGAGCGCCAGCGATTCATAATTGTTTTCTTTGCTCAGATGCCCCAGCATGACCGTTTTTAATCCGTCATGCAGAATCTCCCCGATCAGCCTGCCCGCATTGTCGTTTGACAGATGGCCTCTGCTTCCCAGAATTCTCTGCTTGAGATAATACGGGTAGGTGCCGGTCCGGAGCATGTTGATGTCATGATTGGATTCAATCAGCACGGCATCCAGTCCTTTCAGATGTTCCACGATGTACTCATCATAATATCCGAGATCTGTTGCCACCGCCACGGATCTGCCGCCGCAGCAAAGACGGTAGGCCACCGGCTCCGCCGCGTCATGGGAAACCGCGAAAGGATAAATTTTCACATCGCAGAACTCAAACGGCTCGTCCGCGTGGATCTCGTGAAAAAGTGAACCGTCAATCTTTCCAAGAGACGCCGACTTTTTGATTTCACGGATCGTTCCCGGCGCGGAGTAAATTGGAATTCCGTATTTACGTGACAGTACACCCAGCCCGCTGATATGATCCGAATGTTCGTGCGTGACGAGAATCGCGTCTACTTCCTCCGGTTTCCGTCCCAGCCTGCGCAGACCCTCTGCCGTTCTCTTCCCGCTGATGCCCGCGTCGATCAGGATGTTTGCGTGGTCCGTCCCAACAAAAATACAATTGCCGCTGCTCCCGCTGGAGATACTGCAAAAATCCATATTCTTAATCAGCCCTTTGTCCGTTATTGTAAACTTTACGGATCCTGGATGTTTCCATATTTCCATGATCCGTAATCTTTATCGTAAATCCGATAGAAGTATAAAAGAAAACTTCCGCAAATGCAATAGATTTTCTTAAAATCAGATTTACCGTGTTCGGTTATTTTACAGACGGTGAAATTCCAAGGCCGGCCATCGCCTCATCGATTTGTTTCTGCGTATCTGCAGAAAAGTCGCCGCTGTTGTCAATCGTCCGGCGGCAGCGGCTGCGGTACTGATCGTCGGGAAGCTGATTTTCCATGATCTGCAGGGCTTTTTCTCTGCTGTAGCCGCGGCTCTCCATCAGCCTCTGCACTCTTGTCTGTTTATCCGCATGAATATACCAGATCTCATCACAGAGCAGATCATAGTGGTCTTCAAGCAGCAGGGCAGCCTCGATCATTGTCAGCAGAGTACCTTTTTTCTGCTGGCGGTCTGTCTCTTTGAGGATCCACTGTTTTACAGCCGGGTGGACGATCTTGTTCAGAAGATTCAGCTTCGCCGGGTCGGCAAAAACGATGGAGGCAAGGGTTTTTCTGTCGATCGTTCCGTTTCCGGCAAGGATTTCTGCGCCGAATTCTTCCACAATCCGGTCGTAACAGCACGCTCCAGGCTGCTGCAGATCGTACGCGACCTGATCCGCCTGGATCACACAGGCATTGTACCGCTCTTTCATGCAGGCGAGAACAGTGCTTTTTCCGGCGCCGATCCCGCCGGTGATTCCCAGAATCTTCATATGGATCTGCCATCCTTTCTCCCCTGTGGGTGCAGAACACTTTCTGCCCCGGCATCGCATCATTTATTTGGCTTCATACCAGTTCTCACCGGTGTGCATGTCAATCTCAAGCTTTACTTTCAGATCCGCGGCGTTCTGCATTTCTCTGGCCACAATCTGCCTCACTTCCTCCAGTTCGTCGACCGCAGTCTCGACAAGCAGTTCATCGTGTACCTGCAGAATCAGTTTTGATTTCAGTTTGCGCGCACGAAGCGATTCGCTGACACGGTTCATCGCAATCTTGATAATATCAGCCGCCGTTCCCTGAATCGGCGCGTTCATCGCGACACGTTCCCCGAAAGAGCGCTGCATGAAATTGGAAGATTTCAGTTCCGGAACCGGACGGCGGCGGCCAAACAGCGTCGTCACATATCCGTTCTTTTTCGCGTCGTCCACCATCCGGTCAAGGAACTCTTTGATACCCGGATAGGTCTTAAAATACTGCTCAATGTACGCCTGCGCTTCCTGACGTGTGATGCTCAGACCCTGACTCAGGCCAAAAGAGCTGATTCCGTAGACAATGCCGAAATTGACTGCTTTGGCGTTGCGGCGCAGAAGCGGCGTCACCTCCTCGGGAGCCACATGGAATACCTGGGAGGCCGTGATCCTGTGGATATCCTGCGCCTCGCGGTATGCCTGAATCAGCTTTTCGTCATTTGAAAAGTGGGCAAGCACACGCAGTTCGATCTGCGAGTAATCCGCGTCGAGAAACACGAAGCCCGGTTTTGGAACGAAAACTTTCCGGATCAGTCTGCCAAGTTCCATACGCACGGGAATATTCTGCAGGTTCGGGTCCGTGCTGCTGATCCGTCCGGTCGCGGTGATCGTCTGGTGGAATTTTCCGTGAATCCGTCCGTCCGCCGCGATAAATCCGGCCAGTCCGTCCGCGTAGGTGGATTTCAGCTTTGTGAGCTGCCGGTATTCCAGAATATCAGCGACGATGGGATATTCCGGCGCAAGCTTGTCCAGAACGTCCGCCGCGGTGGAATATCCGGTCTTTGTCTTTTTCCCGTGCGGAAGCTGCAGTTTCTCAAACAGAATAACGCCGAGCTGTTTGGGAGAATTGATGTTAAACGCTTCTCCGGCCTTTTCATAAATCTGTCCCTCCAGCTCCTGGATCCGGCCCAGAAGCTGTTCTCCGTAGGCCTTCAGTTCTTCTGCTTTCACAAGGATGCCTTCCTGTTCCATGCCGTACAAAGTGTATACAAGAGGCATCTCGATCTCCTCAAACAGCCGGGTCATCTGGAGCTGTTCGAGTTTCTGATCAAACACAGGAAGCGCCAGGAGCGGGATCAGAGACTGACAGCGCGCGTACTCCAGAAATTTCTCCCGCTTTGTCTCATATGCCTGCAGCAGGCTGTCCTTCGCAAAGAGCTCCTGCCGGGAAGGAATCATGCGTCCCGCGTATTCTTTTGCGATATCTTCACAGAAATAACTGTCTTTGAGCGGATTTATAAGGTAGGCCGCGACTGCGGCGTCGTACAGATTCTTCGCGTTCTCCGGAGCGGTCATGAAAGACGAAAGCTGTTCTTTCAAATGTATTGTCGCCAGGCGGCCGCCGTCTCTGACCAGTCCGGCGAACCGGCCGCGCAGATAATCAGCCGGAAGCATATCGGAAACGCTGATCCAGCAGGACACGAGCTTCTCTGCGCTTTGCAGTCCGGAAGATTCGGCAGTTTGTTCTGCATTTTGCTCTGCCGCCTGGACAGCCGGTTCGCCGGACTCTGCACAGGATGTCTGTGCTGACGCTTTCTCAGAATCGTCCCTGACCGTCCCGGCGCAGTGGTATGAGAGCGACAGGCCAAGCAGTTTTCCATTCTCTTCTGCGATCCAGAATCCTGCTTCCATGCCGCGAGCCTGCTCAAATACATGGTCCGCCTCTTCACGGCTGCTTATCTGCAGAAATTCCTCCGAAGGCTGTTCCTGTTTTTCTTCTTCTGTGCCGCTCCCAAATCTCGACAGAAGGTTCTTGAACTCAAGTCTTCTGCACAGATTTCTGGCCTCGGCTGTGTACAGGTTTTCGATCCGGGCCTCATCCTTTGAGAAGGAGATCGGAACTTCCAGGCAGATTGTCGCCAGTGTTTTGCTCATCTGTGCCATATCATAGTGAAGCCGGACAGCTTCGCGTGCCCTGGGCGGCCTGACATTTTCAAGATTCTCATAAACCTGTTCAATGGAACCGAACTCCGTGATCAGCTTTGTGGCTGTCTTCTCTCCGATTCCCGGAACGCCCGGAATATTGTCGGAGCTGTCCCCCATCAGAGCTTTCACATCGATAAACTGTGTCGGAGTCACCTGGTAACGTGATTCGACATCTTTTGCATAATAATCCTCAACTTCAGTTCCGGTCGCTTTTGTTTTTGGAATACGGATCCGGATATTGTCCGTTGCAAGCTGCAGCAGATCCCGGTCGCCTGAAACTACAGATACTTCCATCCCTTCCGCCTCCATGCGGTGAGAGATGGTTCCCAGAATATCGTCGGCCTCATATCCCTCCATTGTCAATACGGGAATCCCCATCGCCTGCAGCATTTCCTTCATCAGAGGAACCTGTTCGTGCAGTTCCTGCGGCATCGGTTTGCGCGTTCCTTTATAACCGTCAAACATTTTATGGCGGAATGTCGGAGCTTTCAGATCAAACGCGACTGCCGCGTATCCCGCCTGCTCTTCCTCAAGTATTTTGAACAGAATATTCAGAAAGCCATAGACTGCGTTTGTATGAAGCCCTTCGCTGTTGGTGAGCGTCGGAATTCCGTAAAAAGCCCTGTTTAAAATACTGTGTCCGTCAATCAGTACAATTTTTTCTTTCTCAGCCATTTTTTCTCCTTTTTTTTGACGCTGCTGCCTTTTTGCCTGCCTTTTTTCCCGCTTTTTCCCCTTCATCTGCAGAACTGTCCGGGACTTGCCCGATATTCCGCAGAGGCTCCCGCTCTTTGATCACTTCAGAAAGTATCTCCGACAGTTCCTCAGTGGACAATTCGGACTCCTGCTCGATCAGTTCTGCCGGGCGGTAAAAATTAAGCCAGATGCGCTGAAAGACCGGCTCCACAGACTCTCCCTGACTGAGCCGGATCCCTGTTATGATACAGAGCAGGAGAAGAAGATCCGTCAGTATAAACAAGGCAGTTCTCATAAAACGGAAGACTCTGGAAAAGACAATCCGGCGTTTCGCCGCGTGAATGCTCTCGTTCAGCATTCTCTTAAAGTTGTAATCCGGGTGATCTTCCGCATCGAGCCGGTCCATCGCCTGATATACGGTGAAGTAGATGTCGAGCTCGTCCATACAGTCGCTGCACTGCTCAATATGTTTCAAAAACTGTTCCAGTTCTTTTTCAGACAGTTCCCCTTTTATATAGGGGGTAACCATTCTGCGCGCCTCCATGCAATTCATTTCATATTCTCCTGCTTCTGGCTGACCACAATCTGCGGCAGCGGAATTTCAATGCCGGCCTCGTCAAAACTCAGCTTGATCTTTTCTCTCACCTTCCAGAGCGCCGACAGGTACTGAGTCCACTCTACGTAAATCTGTCCCTCCAGAACAATGCCGCTGTCTCCAAAACTGGAGATGAAGACATTGACAGGCTTGTCCGGCAGACGCTCCGGGATCCTGCGGAGAACATCGTCAAAAATATTCATGGCGAGCTTCAGGTCCGCCTCGTAGGAAATCGGGCACTGTACTTCCACGCGGCGGGTGGTCTGTTTTGAATAGTTCTCAATCACGCTGCTCATAAGTGTGCTGTTCGGGATGACCACAGTCCGGTCATCCGCCCCGACCAGCGTCGTGTAGACCAGCCCGATCTCACTGACCGTACCGGCATAACCGGAAGCATTGATAAAATCGCCCAGATGGATCGGCTTCATTATCGCGAGAAGGAGTCCTCCGGCCAGGTTGCTGAGGCTGCCCTGCAGAGCAAGACCGAGCGCCACGCCGATGGAACTGATGATGGCGGCAAGAGACGCCACCTCGACGCCGACGCAAGTCAGAATGGCCATGATCAGAGCAAGATACAGGACGGCCCTCGCAGCGTTTCGGGCAAAACTGCAGACCGTCGGATCCCATCCTTTCCGCTCCGCCATTTTATCCATGAGCCGGATGAAGGTATTTATGACCCTCCTTCCGACGAAAAACAGCACAAACGCAAGAATCAGCTGCAGTATTTTTGTGACAAAAGCCAGCTGCATGCTCTCCCACCAGGACTGAAGGAGCTCAAAAAGTGCGGAATGATCCTCAAGAGACAGTTTTTCTGTCTCTGATTCCTCAGGTTCCGTTTCCGGAAATTCCGTATCTCCTGTGGGCACCGTTTCCTCTGCACTGTCCTGAAGCTCTGACTCTGTCGTCAAAACCTCTGTTGATAAGGCGGTTTCCTCATGTTCCGACAGTTCTTCGGTAAGCAGTTCTGTTTCTGAGGCGGATTCCTCTGTTTCCGCAGATTCAGGAAGAGTCTCTGTTTCCGGCAGGTCCCCTGTTTCTGTGGGCGTTTCCGTCTCCATTTCCGTGACGTCTTCCGTGGTTTGTTCCGCTTCTGTAAAAGATTCCGGAGATTCCGTTTCTTCTGCTTCCGTTGCAGCTTCCGTATGTTCGGGAATTTCCCCCGTATGTTCGGAAGATTCCGTTCCGGCAGAAGGCTCAGTCCAGCTGTCTGTCTCCCACTCCTCCATAATAGAAGAAGAATCTCCCGAGGAATCCAGATAAAGTTCTGTCACTTCCTGATCTGTGTCAGACGGCGGTTCGTTCTCGTGTTCATCCGTCACCTCAGGCGCTGCTGCGGGCGCTTCTGTTGTTTTTTCCTCCGCCATTTCTCCATAATGGCCGACTTCAGATGCGGCATGAACTGCCTTTGTATTGAAATTAAAAACAAACAGCAGAGCTGTCAGATACCAGATTAAAATTTTTCTGCCCTTTTTTAACCGCATTTCTGCATATCCCCTTTTTAAAATCATTTCCGTATATCCCATTGTTACTGCTGCGCCTCCATGTTCTTTTGCAGGCTTTCGCTCATGGCGCTGCATGAAGGCCTGCCTGGAAAATCCAGGGAAGCGGAGGCAACACCCTAATTATAACGGCTGCCCCATATAACGTCAATGTTTTTGACATCTTTTCATAAATTTGGTACAATCAAAGTTATAGTTCAGACCAGGCAGAAGCACTTGCTGCTGAAGCCGATTTATCAGACAAAACCGCAAACGGGTCCTGGATGGAAAGGAGTTTTTTATTATGAAAGAAAAATTATACACAATTCCATTGAATGACGCTCTCAATGCGCATGACGAGTGTCCGTTCTGTTTTATCGAGCGCAAGCTTGAACAGGATAAGATTGACTTTGTGATCGGGAACAGTTCCTCCTATATGGAGAGCGATATCCGTGACCAGACAGATGAGATCGGATTCTGCCGCGAGCATATGAAGAAAATGTTCGACTACGGCAATGCTCTGGGCAATTCCCTGATTCTGCAGACACATTACAAGAAGCTGCGCAGTGAGATGAGCAAAAAATTTGCCGCTTACCAGCCGGGAAAATCTTCTTTCCTCAAGCGGGTTACAGCAAAGCCGGAGGACTCCAGAAGCGCGATCGGCGAGTGGACGGCAGAAAAGGACTGCTCCTGCTATATCTGCCGCGAACTGAAAGATACATTTGAACGTTATATTTCCACGTTTTTTGGAATGTACACGAAAGATGAAAGCTTCCGTGCCAAAATTAAGGACAGCAAAGGGTTCTGTCTTCATCATTTCGGTATCCTCTGTGACCGTGCGGAACACTATCTGAATGACAAGCAGAAAGCAGAATTTTATCCGATGGTATTTGCTCTGATGGAGGAAAACATGAAGAGGATTCAGGAGGACATTGACTGGCTGGTCGACAAATACGACTACCGGAACAAGGATGCTGAATGGAAAAATTCTAAAGATGCGCTGCAGAGGGGCATGCAGAAGCTGCGCGGCGGCTATCCGGCGGACCCGGTATATAAAATGAAATAAAAAATTATCTTGCATTTTCCTGCTAACTGTGATATGGTAAGTCATGTGCCGAATCAAAGCATGTGCCGCTGTGGCGGAATTGGCAGACGCACTTGACTCAAAATCAAGCGGGTAAAACCGTGCCGGTTCGAGTCCGGCCAGCGGCATCAAAATTTTAACCCCGAAGCATATCGCTTCGGGGTTTCTTTAACATGAGCAGGCCCAGGCAGGGAAACCAGCTGCTGACGCAGCACCTGGGCCGCGCGGCGAGCAGGAGAGAAAAGCACCTCCTGCTCGATTATTTCTTAATATTTCATATCTTTTAAAATATCACAGAAATCAAATGTAGCGAAATAATCCCTCGGCGTTTCCGCGCGGCGGATCAGTTTTGCCGTTCCGTCTTCGCAGAGAAGAACTTCCGCGGATCTGAGTTTTCCGTTGTAGTTATAGCCCATCGAGTATCCGTGCGCGCCTGTATCGTGGATCACCAGCAGATCTCCCATATCAATCTTCGGGAGCTTGCGGTCGATCGCAAACTTGTCGTTGTTCTCGCAGAGAGAACCTGTCACATCGTAGGTGTGATCGCAGGGCTGGTCTTCTTTTCCCATGACTGTAATGTGGTGATACGCGCCGTACATGGCCGGACGCATCAGGTTGACCGCGCAGGCGTCCACGCCGATATATTCCTTGTGCGTGTGCTTTTCATGGATGGCTTTTGTCACGAGACAGCCGTACGGTCCAAGCATGTAACGGCCAAGTTCCGTGTAGATCGCCACATCGCCCAGGCCTGCCGGGACAAGGATCTTTTCATATACCTTGCGGACTCCTTTTCCGATCTTATAGATGTCGTTCTTCTCTTGATCCGGACGGTACGGAATTCCGATTCCGCCGGAGAGATTAATGAATTTAATGTCTGCGCCGGTCTTCTCATGCAGTTTTACCGCAAGCTCAAACAGGACGCCGGCCAGCATCGGATAGTAGTCGTTTGTCACCGTGTTGCTCGCGAGGAATGCGTGAATGCCGAACTCTTCCACACCTTTTGCCTTCATGATGCGGAAAGCTTCCTCGATCTGCTCTTCTGTCATGCCGTACTTGGCGTCGCCTGGGTTGTCCATAATATCATTGCTGATCTTGAACACTCCGCCGGGATTAAAACGACAGGACATCGTCTTCGGAAGATATCCGACAGCCTCCTCTACCTTCTCAATATGCGTGATATCGTCAAGATTGATGATACCGCCGATATCCGCGCATTTTTTAAATTCGGAAAGCGGCGTGTCGTTCGAGGAAAACATTACATTGTGTCCGGTGATGCCGATCGCCTCGGAGAGCATCAGTTCTGTCATGGAAGAACAGTCGGTTCCGCAGCCGTACTCTTTCAGGATATTGATCAGAAACGGATTCGGCGTTGCCTTCACCGCAAAAAACTCCTTGTATCCTTTGTTCCAGGAAAAAGCGTCATAAAGCTCCTTTACATTTTCACGGATTCCTTTTTCATCGTACAGATGGAAAGGTGTCGGAAATTCCTGTACGATCTGGTCAAGCTGTTCTTTTGTTACAAATGGTTTTTTCATAAGTTTCTCTCCTCATGTATGAAGTTATATGGCAGATGACAAGATAATTTGTATCCGCGGTGTCCTGAACTGTATCTGCTTTATTACGTTAACAGGACACAATATCATTGTTACTATAATCCGAACGGAATGATTTGTCAACATACGCTCCGCAGATCCGGGGGGGGTATGTTTATTCATAAAACGTGTTATCCCTGTGATCGCTGTCGATCAGATCATTATATTGAAGAATCTCATACTCGTTCAGCAGATCCTGGTATGTATTTTGCGAATAGTCCTGGAATGTGCCGGATGCGTCCCGAAGTCCGTTCGCGTTGACAACAGGAAGCTGATCCATCAGACCGGACAGAAACTGCTGGTATCCGGTGAGCGGAATGCCTGCGGCCTCCATCAGGATTCCTCCAAGATAATTCACGCTGATTCCGTCATAATATTTGTGCTCCAGACCGTAATTGCTCCAGATGACAAACGGCACACGGTAACCGGTCTGTGTCGCGTCGATCGCGGGATCGTCCGTGGTTCCGGTGATCCTCCGGACGACGTTGGTGATGTAATCCGAAGGCTGGTGATCGCCGAGCATCAGGATAATGGTCGGCTCGTCCTCCTGCGCAAACCAGGAAACCAGATCCTCCAGAGCCTGGTCGGACAGATTCATCAGCGTCAGGTATTTTTCGGTGGAGGTAACGCTGAGTGTCTTCGGGCTGACGTTCGGAAGCGTCAGATAGATATTGAAATCCGGCGTTTCTCTGCTGTAGCCGCCATGGTTCTGCATCGTCACTTCGAAGACAAACATCCGCTCCCCGTCTTCTTTGTACTGATATTCCTGAATGATCTTATTGAAAGCGGCCCTGTCACTGACATATCCCCTGTATTTCTCCGGGCTGACGAAATTTTTGAGAGACAGAAATTCGTCGAAACCAAAGTATCCGTATACCTCATCGCGGTCCCAGCCGGATGCATTGTAGGGGTGAATCGCAAGCGTCTGATAGCCG
Source organism: uncultured Lachnospiraceae bacterium (assembly GCA_947626965.1). Lineage (GTDB taxonomy): Bacteria > Bacillota > Clostridia > Lachnospirales > Lachnospiraceae > Choladousia. The sequence goes on along the minus strand of CANQUH010000008.1, from coordinate 14,961 downwards.
AGTCCTTTCAGGCGGCTGGCCAGATTCGGCAGCGGCTCGTTGATATACTGCTGGTAAGGCACGCTCCCGGCCGGCAAAAATGCCATCGTATTTCCGGTCAGAAGTTCAAATTCCGTGTTGGCCGTATTGCCTCCCTTGACAGAGACATAGACCTCTCCTCCGATGCTCTCCTGCTGAAGTTTTTTGACAAACGGCATGACTTCCTCGCTTGTCGCGAAATCCCCGTAGACAGAAAGGTCAGAAAAGGCTTCGTTCATGATCACGATGATATTCGGAAGTTCCGAGAGATCCGGATTATCATCAGTCTTGCTGCCTTCCGCGCGTGCCTGAAGCTCCTGCACTTTCTCTACAGAGTAACCCGACGGCTCGTCGATCGCAAGAAAACGCAGGTTGCCGAGAAACGCGGCCGCGATGCCGTTGTTGCGGTACAGGACATTCAGCGTGAACAGCGTCGTGTCCATCCCGAAGAAGCTCTGCACATCGCTTCTCTGAATTCCCATAACGTAACCAAACATCAGAAATACAAAAAGCAGAAACGCAGGAACCCGGAATTTCAGCTTTGTAAAACGAACCTCTGATTTGGAAAATAAAAGCATGATCCAGATAAAAGCAAACAGGACGAATACAATCCTCCAGGTAAAAGTGAAGGAATAGCTGTCAGAAACGCTTAAAGCTGTCCGGATCGACAGAAAATCCCATGGAACAATCGGATGAGAGCGGAACTGCACGACAAAATAATTGGTCAGTCCGAACAGCATTGGAATCAAGGTGGCAATAATTCCGCCTGCCCGGACGCTTCCCGACAGGAAAATACAGATTCCGTAGAGAATCCAGAAAAACAGCAGGTTCAGCAGCAGGATCGGCCAGTCCAGGTCCTGAGGTACGTGCGTGTAAAATTCGAGGCTGCACAATGCCGCAGCCGGCAGCACCACCACCATCAGTATTGTAATGATTTTTTCAGCTGCTCCGGTCTTTACCGTCTTTTTCCCCTTATCATTTTTTTCAACTGTTCCGATTTTTACAGGCAAAATACAGAAGAATCCCGCCCCCGCGGTAAACGTCAGAGCAATGGTCAGACATCTTCCGTCCATCCCATCTCCAAGGACGGCAAATGCTGTCAAAACAAGCATAGCTGCGGTCACAGCACATGCGCCCGCAGCTCTCATCTTTGAGATATTCATTCCTTTCATGATTGTCACACCTTATTGATTTTTTCTGATATGCTGATGGGTAAACAGGTGATCCTGACAGTATTCATAATTTCCATCGCATTTGGAACAGAACCGAAATTCCAGCAGGTCCCCGTCTTTTTCAGTTCTCCCGCAGACTGCGCATCTGTGTACGGAGACAGATTTTGGTCTGGCCTTTGCCACGTTCCGCTTAAATTCCTGTCTCCTTCGGACTTCCTTTGGAGAATAGCGCTGCATGTTCCGCGTGGAAAGGAAAAAGATCAGGAAATTCAGCAGGGACGCGAAGATCGCAGTCCTGACCGCCCAGTTTCCCTGCGCAAAATCCACAAGCAGGAGCGCGCCGTACAGCAGTCCCATCCATTTGATCTTGATCGGGATCAGAAAATACAGCATCACTTCCATATTCGGATAACTGAGTGCAAAAGCAAGAAAAATCGACATATTAATATAATATGTGCTGAAATACGGGCCGAATCCGACGACAGGCGCTCCCTGAGACGCACTATATATAAAGTACAGTACGAATGCGCCAAGCACGGTAAAAATCAGTCCCGCAAAGATATAGACATTAAACCGGAAAGCTCCCCATGTCCGTTCCAGAATTTTGCCAAGCGAAAAATAGAAATACAGCATAATGATCGTAAAAATGCTTAATCCGGAAGGCGGAATCAAAAGCCAGGTGACGATCCTCCAGATCTGGCCCCGCAGGATGTATGCGGGCTCCAGTGTACAGTAACTGAGTACGTCCGGCATAAGCAGGCTGATCAGGTAACCGGCGGTATAAAGCGCAATAATCACGGCCGGCAGATTGCGTATCGTATATTTTCCGAATTTACGCTCCAACTTGTTCAGAAATTTCATAAAACAGGCTCCTTATCTTTGAAGTATCACTTCAATAATTTCTCTAGTGATTATAAGTTTCCTCCCCATTTTTGTCAATTGCGGCAAAGCCGTTTTCGGACCTTTTATAATTTTTTAAGAAAAAAATCAGGAAGCTTTGGGATACAGATCTCGTCTCCGGCCTGAAGACTGTAAACATCCACATAGGGATTTGCGTAAAGCAGGGCCGATACTCTGACTCCGTATTTTTTTCCGATCTTATACAGCGTGTCGCCTTTTTCCACTGTATGAATAAAACCGATGCAGTCTTTATTTCCCATAATCCTCTCACTCCAGTGAAACCAATGAAAAATTCTACTGCTATTATATGCAAATTCCGGCAAACTGCTTGCAATCTTTTTCAGATTCTGGTACGCTGTTGCATGGTCAGGTTACAGTTCAGACCAGGCCGAAGCACTTGCTGCTGAGGCCGTAAGAACATGAGTCAAATGACAGTTTGGGCTTCGCGAAGCGAATTTACATGCCCAAACTGTATGTTACTGGGCACGGAGTGAACAGTAACATGGTCAGGAGAGCCCGCAAAACGGAAATGATATATGTCCGAAAGAGGTCCTGGGCATGCGGTGATTCATTGTTTGCGGGAATCAAAGAACGGATAAGGAGAATTACTATGGCAGGCTCTACATTTGGAACCATTTTCAGAATCACTACATGGGGGGAATCCCACGGACCGGGAATCGGCGTTGTGATCGACGGCTGCCCGGCGGGACTTGATCTGGACGAATCCGTGATCCAGCGGGATCTGGACCGGCGCAAGCCTGGGCAGAACAAATACACGACTGCCCGAAAAGAAGGCGATCAGGCAGAGATTCTTTCCGGCGTATTTGAAGGAAAGACAACAGGGACTCCCATCTCGATCCTGATACGGAATCAGGATCAGCGCTCCCGCGATTACGGAAATATTATGGAACTTTACCGTCCGGGACACGCGGACTTTACGTTTGACGCCAAATACGGTTTCCGCGATTACCGCGGAGGCGGCCGTTCTTCCGGACGTGAGACAATCGGACGCGTTGCGGCCGGGGCTGTAGCGCGCCGTCTGCTGGAATCACTCGGAATCACGGTTACAGCATACACACGTTCGATCGGTCCTGTCTGGATCGAGGATGACAAAATCGATCTGTCCTATGCGTCGGACAGTCCGCTGCATATGCCGGATGCCGCGGCGGAAAAGCGCGCGCAGGAATATCTGGAATCCTGTATCCGTCTGCAGGATTCCGCGGGCGGAACAGTTGACTGTATTGTAACCGGTCTTCCCGCCGGGCTTGGAGAGCCGGTGTTTGAAAAACTTGACGCACGCCTTGCGCAGGCCGTCATGTCGATCGGCGCGGTGAAGGCTGTCGAAATCGGAGCCGGGACAAAGGCGGCGTCAATGAATGGTTCTCAGAACAATGACTGGTATGAGGAAAGCGAAGATGGTTCCCGCAAGGCGACCAACCACAGCGGCGGGAGTCTCGGCGGCATCAGCGACGGCAGCCCTCTTCTGCTCCGCGCTTCTTTTAAGCCGACTCCTTCCATCGCACAGCCGCAGCAGATGCTTGGCCGCGACGGAAAATGCCATGAAGTGTCCATCCACGGCAGACATGATCCGGTCATCGTACCGCGCGCGGTCGTCGTTGTCGAGGCAATGACCGCTTTGACGATCACAGATCTTCTGCTTGTAAACATGGCGGCCCGGATGGACTATGTCAGAAAAATTTATCAGAAACAGGACAAATAATGGAATTTTTGTGATTCATAGAACAGATTGACAGGAAAATCAGACAGAAGAAAAGGACAGGAATATTTCCGGAAAATCCCTTTGAGGGGATTTCCGGAAAACAGCCTGTCCTTTCTGAATCTTATGCGCAGACCCGCAGATGGAGATCAGTTGCTGTCGCAGCATGCGGGCCGTGCGGCGGGTTATAATGTCGGATCCACCTTCGAGATCAGGATGCAGTTCGGCGTCTCGATCTTGATCGGCCTTCCTTTCATCACAAGCAGTCCTTTTTCATAATCGATTGTGAAAAAGGTCATCTCATTCGATTCATGATTCAGGGAAACGAGCGTCTTCTCCCCCGGGAACACATCGAGATCTTTCGGATATTCCCCGCTGATCGGCAGAGAGCAGAGTCTCTCAAGCAGCCCTGTCTCCTGGTCCACTTTGAAGATTGTTGCAGAATTTTCTCCGGCCACGGAGCAGTACAGATACTTTCCGCTTGGGGACAGCTTCATGCCGCAGGCCGCGCTTCCGATGGAATTCTGCCTTCTCAGCACGGATATTTCCTGAATTTTTTCAAAATCCGGCGTCTTGCCGGTACCGTCATATTTATAGACTGTGACTTCGTTCGTCAGCTCGCTGTTGAGATACGCAAAGCGGCCGTCGTGGCTGAAGGTGAGCAGCCTTGGGCCGGAATCCAGCTTGCAGCGCAGAATATCCGCCAGATGCAGACGTCCTGTGTCGGTGCGAACCTGGTACAGTTTCACATGGTCAATGCCGTTGTCGACCGCGCACAGATACTTGTCATCCGGGGTTGGAATGACGCAGCTCACATGCGGACGGAAATTCCGCTCCGCGACGCTGCCGACGCCTTTGTGGAACACGCCCGACATGATTGAACCGAGGCGTCCGTCCTTATGCGTATGTACAACGGTTACCTTGCCGTCGTGATAGCCGCCGACGTAAAGAAAACGGCCGCTCTTGTCCGTCGAGAGGTAACAGCCTCTCATCCCGTTGATTCCCACTTTGTTGATCGGCTCAAGTCCGCCGTCCGGCAGGATGCGAAGAACCTCCACGCCCTCATCCGCGATGGAATACAGATATTTTCCGCTGTAGGATTTTGTCATGTGGGATGCGTTGTTGACCGGTATCACTTCCCGCTCGGTCATAGTTCCTTCTTCTATATTGAGATCATAAATATGAATTCCGATGCTGCTGCCATGTGTGTACGTGCCTACATACGCAACATATTTCTCCTGTTCAGCCATAAGGTAAACCTCCTTGCACGTCTTGTTTTTCTCAATCTTATCACAGAACACAGGATTTGTTAAGCAAAAGTATAAATTCCCTTCGCAATTTTTTATAAAATGTATTGACACATGGTCTTTTCTGTGTATAATCATCCTTAGTCTTTGTTTAGTAACAGTAAACTTCAAGTTTATTACTATTATATTTTTAGTAACAGTAAACTTCAGGTTTATATTTAGTATGCCAAATATCAAATTATCAGCGGCTCATTGTCCGCGGAAAAGTATGGTGATAATATGGAAATAGGCAGCAAAATAAAGGAACTGCGCATCGCCAAGGGACTGACGCAGGAAGAACTGGCCGACCGCGCGGAACTCTCAAAAGGATTTATCTCGCAGGTCGAGCGGGATCTGACATCCCCTTCGATCGCTACGCTGATCGATATTCTTCAGTGTCTGGGAACGGACCTGAAGGATTTTTTCAACGATACGTCAGACGATCAGGTTGTCTTTCGTGACAGCGATTACTTTGAAAAGATTGACACGGAGCTGAAAAACAAGATTGAATGGATTATTCCGAATGCCCAGAAAAATATTATGGAACCGATCCGTCTGACGATCGAGCCGGGCGGTTCCACCTACCCGGATGTCCCGCATGAAGGAGAGGAATTCGGCTATGTGCTGCAGGGCAGCATCACAATCCATCTGGGAAGCAAGGTCTACAAGGCCAGAAAAGGGGAATCCTTTTATTTTACTCCCAGTTCAAAACACTACATCACGGCAAACGGAAAGACAGGCGCGTCGCTCATCTGGGTGAGCACGCCGCCCAATTTCTGAAGTATATCAGGAGGTACACAGGAATGAGCAATAAGTTAATTGATCTTGTGAATATCACAAAATCTTTCGACGGAGAGGTCGTCCTGGACGATCTGAATCTCTACATCAGGGAGAATGAATTTCTGACTCTGCTCGGTCCGAGCGGCTGCGGCAAAACGACTACCTTGCGTATTCTCGGAGGTTTTGAGAATCCGGATAAAGGGAAGGTGATCTTCAATGGCGAAGATATCACGCATCTTCCGCCCAATAAGCGCCAGCTTAACACAGTATTTCAGAAATATGCGCTTTTTACCCATATGTCGATCGCGGAAAATATCGCGTTCGGCCTGAAACTCAAGAAAAAGAGCAAAGCCTACATCGATGACAAGATCAAATATGCGCTCAAACTGGTTAACCTCGAAGGGTATGAAAACCGTCGGCCGGATTCTTTAAGCGGCGGACAGCAGCAGAGAATTGCAATCGCCCGCGCGATCGTGAACGAGCCGAAGGTACTGCTTCTTGATGAGCCGCTCGGCGCGCTTGACCTGAAGCTCCGGCAGGATATGCAGTACGAGCTGATCCGTCTGAAGAATGAGCTTGGAATTACATTTATTTATGTCACACATGACCAGGAGGAAGCCCTCACGATGTCGGACACGATTGTTGTCATGAACCAGGGCTATATCCAGCAGATCGGCACGCCGGAAGATATCTACAACGAGCCGCAGAACGCGTTTGTGGCCGACTTTATCGGGGACAGCAATATCCTGCACGGCACGATGATCGAAGACCGTCTTGTGGAGATACTCGGAGCAAAGTTCCAGTGTGTCGACGAAGGCTTTGGCCGCAATAAACCGGTGGATGTTGTGATCCGGCCGGAGGATATTGATCTGCTTACTCCGGAAAAAGGAACAATCCAGGGCGTCGTCACGCACCTGATCTTTAAAGGCGTTCATTATGAGATGGAAGTTATGGCGAACGGTTTTGAATGGCTGGTGCACAGCACCGATATGTTCCCGGTCGGCACAAAGGTGGGCATCCATGTGGATCCGTTCGATATCCAGATCATGAACAAGCCGGAATCTGAAGATGAGGAGGCGGTTGCAGTTGGTGAATAAAAAATCGAGCCGCTGGCTCCTGTCCGGTCCTTTTCTTGTCTGGACAGTTGCGTTTATCATGATTCCTCTGGTAATTATTGTGTTTTATGGCCTGACAACGGCGGACGGTGCGTTTACCCTTTCCAATATCATGCAGATGGGTACGCCGGAGAATGTGAAGGCGCTTGTGTACGCGCTTGTGCTCTCCCTGATCAGCACGGTTATCTGCCTTGTAATGGCCTACCCTCTGGCAATGATTCTGTGCAATCTGAAAATCGGAGCCACCGGATTCATCGTCATGATCTTCATCATACCGATGTGGATGAACTTTCTGCTGCGCACGCTCGCCTGGCAGACGCTTCTCGAGAAGACTGGCGTGATCAATCTGCTCCTTGCGCATTTTCATCTGCCGCCGATAAACATTATCAATACGCCTTACGCCATTGTGCTTGGCATGGTTTATAACTTTCTGCCGTTTATGCTGCTTCCGATTTACAACGTTCTGATCAAAATTGATCCAAACGTCATAAACGCGGCGCGCGACCTCGGCGCGGACAGTTTTCAGACCTTCTGGCGCATCACATTTCCACTGAGCATCCCCGGTGTTGTCAGCGGAATTACGATGGTATTTGTGCCCGCGCTTACCACATTTATCATCAGTGATCTCCTTGGCGGGGCCAAGATCCTGCTGATCGGAAATGTCATCGAGCAGAAGTTCAAGCAGACAAACAACTGGAACGTCGGAAGCGGGCTTTCCCTCGTTCTCATGGTATTTATCCTGATCAGCATGGCCATCATGCAGCGTTATGACAAAGACGGCGAGGGGGTGAGCTTTTGATAAGAAATTTTCTGAAAAGACTGTACCTTGTTTTTATTTTTATCCTGCTCTACGCGCCGATTCTGACGCTGATTGTGCTTTCGTTCAACTCGTCGAGAACCCGCGCGAAATGGGGCGGCTTCTCGCTGAAATGGTATACGGAGCTGTTTCAGAATGAACAAATCCTGCAGGCGCTCTACAATACACTGGTGATTGCCCTGATCTCATCGCTGATTGCTACGATTATCGGCCTGATGGCGGCGATCGCACTGAACTCCATGAAATATCGTATGCGTACCTTCTGGATGAGCATGGTGGATATTCCGATGCTGAACGCGGAGATCGTGACGGGAATTTCCCTGATGATGCTCTTTGTCGCGGTCGGCAACCTGCTCTCTTTCGCCGGTATCGCGGAAGGAATAACCTTCGGGTTCTGGACGATCCTGATCGGACATATCACGTTCAATCTGCCCTATGTCGTCCTGAGCATCATGCCGAAGCTCAAACAGATTAACATCAGCACGTATGAGGCCGCGCTCGATATCGGCGCGTCTCCGCTGTATGCCTTCTACAAGGTTGTGCTTCCGGACATCATGCCGGGCGTGTTCTCCGGCTTTCTGCTGGCGTTCACACTCTCCCTCGATGATTTTGTCATCACGCATTTCGTCAAGGGACCCGGATTTGACACGCTCTCGACCAAGATCTACACGGAGGTCAAGAAAGGTATCAAGCCAGAAATGTACGCGCTGTCCACGCTGATGTTCGTGTCCGTACTGCTTCTTCTCATGATCATAAACCGGAAGCCGAAGGAGAAGAAAAGTGTGGTCAGGCGGTAGAATTGTTCTCACGGACACCGCAAAGAAATTTAAAATTAATTTAGAAAAAGGAGAAAAACAAATCATGAAAAAATTTACTGCACTTGCCCTGGCCGGAACCCTTACGGCCGCACTCCTCTCCGGCTGTGCCGGCGGCGCAAAAAGCGGAAACAGTGATACGGAGAAAGCCGCGGACGCGGGAGAAGTTGTCGTTTACAACTGGGGGGAATACCTTGATCCCGATGTCATCGATTCCTTTGAGGAAGAGACAGGAATCAAAGTTGTCTATGATGAGTTTGAGACGAACGAGATCATGTATCCGAAGATCGAGACCGGAGCAGTCGCCTATGATGTTGTCTGTCCGTCCGATTACATGATCCAGCGCATGATCGAGAATGATCTGCTTCAGGAAATCAATATGGATAACGTTCCAAACATCAAAAACATCGACGAAGAATACATGAAGTGGTCCGAAGAATTTGATCCGGGCAATAAATACTCCGTACCGTACTGCTGGGGAACCGTCGGCATCCTCTACAACAAGACGATGGTCGACGAGGAAGTCACAAGCTGGTCAATTCTCTGGGATGAGAAATACAAAGACAATATCCTGATGCAGGACAGCGTGAGGGATGCGCTTATGGTTCCGCTGAAAATGCTCGGTTACTCTCTGAACACGACAAACGAAGATGAGATCGCGGAGGCAGCACAGCTTCTGATCGACCAGAAGCCGCTCGTTCAGGCGTACGTCATCGACCAGGTCCGCGACAAAATGATCGGCAACGAGGCAGCTCTCGGTGTCATCTACTCCGGCGAGGCAATCTACACGCAGCGCGAGAATCCGGATCTTGAGTACGTGATTCCGGAGGAAGGATCCAATATCTGGATTGACAGCTGGGTTATTCCGAAGAACGCGAAGAACAAAGAAAACGCGGAAAAATTCATCAATTACATGTGCGAACCGGAAGTAGCCCTGAAGAATTTCGATTTCATCACCTACTCCACGCCGAACAAAGAAGGCCGCGCACTGATTGAGGATGAAGATATCCGCAACAGCACGATCGCGTTCCCGACTCCCGACATGACAAAAGACTGCGAGACCTACAAGTATCTCGGAGACGAGGTTGATAATATTTACAACGAGTACTGGAATAAGGTAAAATCGAGCTGATTATCTGACAGATTTGCACCGGACGTCAGGAAATGACTGTCCGGTGTCTGTTGTGAAAAATATAATTCAGGAGGATCGAATATGTTTCAGGAAATCAAGACAACCGAATTAAACGCAAATCCGTTTCAGATGATCGGAAAAGACTGGCTTCTGATCACGGCGGAAAAAGATGGAAAATGCAATACGATGACCGCATCATGGGGCGGCCTCGGCGTGATGTGGGGCAAGGATGTGGCCTTTATCGTTCTGCGTCCGCAGCGCTACACAAAGGAGTTTGTGGACGCATCCGCTTCTCTCTCCATCTGTGTGCTTCCAGAGAGCTTCCGGAAAGAGTACTCCTACCTCGGAAGCGTGTCCGGCAGGGATGAAGACAAGATCGCAAAAGCCGGTCTGACTGTCGTCCATGAAGGCGAGGTTCCGTACTTTGAAGAAGCCAATACTGTGCTGATCTGCAAAAAACTCTACGCACAGCCTTACAGCCCGGAATATTTCACCGTGGACGGCATCGATCAGAAATGGTATGAGAATGACTACCATACGATGTATATCTGCGAGGTGGAGAAAGTTCTCGTGAAGAAATAAACAGGAGGAAGGAAAAGGGAGATGCAGCGCCTTCTTGAATATCACATTGATGAAACCGGAGACGGAATGAGAATCGGAGACTTTCTGCGCGACATCGGCTACTCCCGTCATATCCTGACGCATCTGAAACGCACGGAGCGCGGCATCCTCTTAAACGGAGTCTGGGCCTACACAAACCAGATTCTGAAAAAAGGTGACGTGCTCCTCGTTTCCATCATTGAAAACGAAGGTTCCGATCAGATTCTTCCCGTTCCCATGGATCTTAAAATTGTATATGAGGACGAGGATCTTCTAGTCATCGACAAGCCTGCCGACATGCCAGTCCACCCATCCATCAACAATCACGAGAATACACTGGCAAACGGCGTTCTGTACTACTTCTCTTCCCAGGGAATCCCCTATACCTACCGCTGTCTGAACCGCCTCGACCGTGACACAAGCGGACTGCTGATCCTCGCGAAGCACATGGTGAGCGCTTCCCTGCTCTCCGCCATGGCTGTAAAGCGCGAAATCCACCGGGAATATCTGGCCGTCGTCGACGGCATCCTCCCGGAATCAGGCACGATCGACGCGCCGATCGCGCGGGTCTGTAATTCCGCGATTATGCGGCAGGTAGATTATGAAAATGGTGAGCGTGCGATTACTCACTATAAGAGAATCTTCTGCGACGGCAGTATTTCCGCGGCTCTCGTCTGCCTCGAAACCGGAAGAACGCATCAGATCCGTGTCCATATGAAACACATCGGATATCCACTGCTCGGAGATTTTCTCTACTATCCGGAGTATCTGGAGCGCCCGGACTGCAGAATAAGACGGCAGGCGCTGCACTCCTGCCGTCTGGCTTTTGTCCATCCGATCACGCAAGAACAGCTTGACTTCCGGGCGGATGTGCCGGAGGACATGAAAGTATTACTGCCAGTAATTTCCTGTTTTTTGCCCTGTTATAAAAATTTTTGTTGAATATATATGAAAAGTGTGATATAGTATTATCAGAAAAGGAAAGCACCCACTCCAATGTGGATGTTCCCGGTTAAGCCGTTGTCCTTACGGACACTGCCTATCCTGTGGACCAGACAGGATAGGCATTTTTATTTACGCGAGTAATGAGCCAAGCTGACAAGCTTGCTTGTCAATTTGGCGAATACCGCGATAACGAGTGAAACCCGCGAAGCGCGTTTCATCTCGTTTTCGCTTTTTCTTTCCCTTCTACATTTCCATCCCTGTTTTTTACCCCAAACCATATCTCATCCCTGCGAAATACTTCACTAATTCATTGTGGACAAAGTGTCTGGTTTCTGAAATTCAAAAAACCATATTGACAACAGTGTGCTAATTGATTATAATGTGTATGTTAGTACATCACACTAAAAGAAAGGAGAAAGAAGCTTTGTGAAAATACTGATCTCAAATACTTCTGACACTCCTCTGTACCAGCAGATTAAAGAACAGATCAAGGATGCCATACTAAAGGAAGAACTGGTTGAGGGGGATGCACTTCCCTCGATCCGCGCTTTTGCCGAAAATCTGAAGGTCAGCGTCCTGACAATCCGGCGGGTATATGAGGAACTGGAGAATGAGGGATTTATCGTAAGCCAGGTAGGAATCGGAACGTTTGTATCTATGAGCAACCTTGAATTGCTCCGCGATTCCAAACGACGACTCGTGGAACAAAAAATGACGGATATGATAAAGACAGCAAAATCGTTAAAAATCAGTAAGGAAGAACTTAATGCCATGATGGATATTCTTTACGAGGAGGATTAAGTTGAAATGAACGATATTCTTACAGTCAACGGCTTGAACAAGTCGTATGGTGATTTTTCTTTAAGAGATGTAACCTTCTCATTGCCGGAGGGGTGCATTACGGGCTTCATTGGCGTCAATGGGGCTGGCAAGACAACAACACTGCGTACAATTTTAGGTCTGACAGGTAAGCTGTCCGGCAATGTCCGGTTTTTTGGCCTTGACTTTGATAAGCATGAAAGGCAGATTAAAAACCGCATCGGTATTGTCCTGGACGACGGGTGTTTTTATGAAGAGCTTACTTTATCGGAAATGAAGAGTATCCTTTCATCTGCGTACACGTCATGGTCCGAGCAGGATTTTAAACGTTACATGGATCTGTTTTCGCTTGACCCGAAACAAAAGATCAATATGCTCTCCAAAGGCATGCGAATGAAATATGCTCTTGCCCTGGCTCTTTCTCATAATGCTGAGCTTTTGATTATGGATGAGCCGACGAGCGGGCTTGATCCTCTGGTCAGGGGCCAGCTTTTAAAAACCCTGATCGAATATATGAAAAACGGGGGCAAAGGCGTCTTCTTTTCTACGCATATTACTTCTGACCTTGAGAAAGCGGCTGATATGCTTATCATGATTGATAACGGGCGTATCGTATTTCAGGAGGAAAAAGATACCCTGCTTGACACGTACCGGATTGTAAAAGGAGACAGTCGATATTTAACAGAGAATGTGCGCAAACTCTTTTTATCTGTATCAGAAACAGAATTTGGATTTACAGGAATTACAAAGCAGATATCTGAAGTTCGGTCTTATATCCCTGATGTGATCACAGAGCGTCCAACGATTGAAGATATTATGCTTGGGAATATCGGAGGTGCGAAATGATGGTACTATCTTTACTGAAAAAAGATTTCCTGATCGTTAAGAAATATGTGCTGATCATGTTGTTTGTTATTGTTCTTATTCCGCCGTTCATGCGGTGGCGAACGCCGGAGTTTACAGGAGTTTTAGGATTTATCCTCTCTGTGGTCTTTGCTGTTTTTATGTTGCTGCAGTATGTGTCCCTGAAAGAGTACCAGTTTCCCAAAGCCGCGGCATTGTTATGTGCTGCGCCGTTCTCCCGGAAAGAGATGGTCTTATCGAAATACCTTTTCTGTATGGCAGTTTATGTGATCTGCTGCATTGTTTTTAAAATTGAGACTCTGCTTATTCCTGGATTGGGGACAGCAGACATAAAAATGTTTGCACTGATGTTTCTTGTAACCGCTGTTTTTATTGGCCTGTATCTGCCCGTACAGTACAAACTTGGGTATGAGAAGACAAAAATTGCTTTTATGGTAATTATCATGGCTTCTCCTGTCATTTTGCCGCTGCTTTTGAGAATGGAAAGTTTTAACCTGGATTTCCTTTCCATGATTTCTCCTTGGCTGATCAGTGGCGGTATTGTCCTAATTGGAGCTGCATTTTTAGCGGCATCGGCATTTTTGTCCATGAAAATTTATGATAAAGCAGACCTGGCATAAAAGAAGGAGGGACTATGGACAGCAACACTATTTTTCTCTATATCATTGCCGGAGCGGCATTGTGCTTTGGTCTGGCAAACGGTATCCAGTTTCTTTTGAAAAAGAACAGGACGGCAAAGACGACCGGCACAGTTACTTCCATCAAAACAACGCTTCCGGAGAGGACGAAGTTCCGCAATGCAAAATGGGCGGCTGTTTCTTATAAAGTGAATGGAAAAACCTATCAGTCCCAGAATCGGATACAGGTGTCAATGGCGGCGCAGATCGGATCGGTCGTTACCGTGCGTTATGACACGCAGAATCCGGAGAAATTGTATCATTTCTCAGTTTCAAGGATTGTTATATCATTTTTGATCGCTGCTGTCTGTATTGCGGCGGCTGTATTCCATCTCGTATGAGAAATCGAGCAGGAGGCGGTTTCACCTCCTGCTCGTCTACGCGTCCGTAAAATTCAAAGTAGTTATTCATCAAACAAATTTAACAGCCGTTCCGTATACAATCACCTCTGCGGCGCCCTGCATTACGGAAGATGACGCATAACGAATATTTACTATGGCATCCGCTCCCAGCGCTTCAGCTTCCTCGACCATCCTCTTGGTCGCGAGCGCTCTTGCATCGTTCATCATCTCATTGTATGCTTTTAATTCGCCGCCTACCAGATTCTTGAAGCCCTGTGTAATATCTTTTCCAATGTTTTTGGTCTGGATCGTGCTGCCTTTAACAATGGTCAGCATTTCAAGTTCTTTGCCGCTGATATAATCAGTATTTACTAAGATCATCTTCTTCTCCTTTCTTTATCTCGTTTATTCTTTCCATGCAAACTTTAATCATCACTGCCGCCAGAGCAAGAGGAATTATGCCCAGCGCGTACTTCCATACACCGTCAAATATCGTGATCAAAAGACAGAAATAAGCAATGTAATAAAGTACCAGGATAACGGAAATCAGAATCGGCGCGATCATTTTCCTTCCGTGTAATCTCATTTTCATCACCTCCTTCCCCAGGAATCACACTTTACATCTGGACAATCTGTCCCAAGGTCTTCCGACTGCGATCTTTCATATCTCTGTTATGGGAATACTTTACTTCTATAATTATAATGTGATTCCACATGAAAACTCTGTCAAAAAACAGAGGCATAATCCGTAAAGCTTTCACGTATTTATTTATGGTAAGGTTCATGATGTATAATCCGAAAACTTCGGTAGATCTGCTCCAGAAGGATCATTCGCATCATCTGGTGCGGAAACGTCATTCTGGAAAAACTCAGCTTCCAGTCGGCACGCCGCAGCACCTTCTCGGAGAGTCCGAGTGAGCCTCCGATTACAAAGACAAGACTGCTCTCGCCCTGCACGCCAAG
>CANQUH010000007.1 GCA_947626965.1 uncultured Lachnospiraceae bacterium | reverse complement strand
GCGATGGCGCTTGAGAGTCTGCTTGAGACGCTGCGGGAATATCATCCGCATCGTCTTGTCTGCATGTTCGGCTGCGGGGGCAACCGCTCGAAGCTGCGGCGGTACGAGATGGGAGAGGTTTCCGGCAGACTTGCGGATCTGACGGTGATCACGTCGGACAATCCGCGTTTTGAGGAACCGGAGGATATCATCGCGGACATTGTGACAGGCATCAAGAAGACGGACGGAAAATATGTGACGATCACAAACCGCAAGGAGGCGATCGCCTACACGATTCATCACGGCGAGCCGGGAGATATTATCGTGCTTGCAGGAAAAGGACATGAGGATTATCAGGAGATTCAGGGAAAAAAATATCCGATGGATGAGAGGGTGCTGATCCGGGAGATTCTGGAAGGAAGGTAGAAATCCATCCGGAATCTGAAAAAGACGGGAATCAGATGAGGAATCCGGGAAGAAAAGGCCCGAACCGGAAAATTCAGCCCAAAGGAGCGCAGGCTCTGAGAAAGAGGCGGAAAAAATTAAAAAACAGATTGCGGGGAGTTAGATTAATTGACTGAACAGTATGCGGATATTATTGTCGATATCTCACACAGTGAGCTTGACAAAGTATTTCAATACATAATACCGGAGGAACTTGCCGGTAAGCTGGAGCCGGGAAACGTGGTGGAGATTCCGTTCGGGAGAGGAAACCGCATGATTCGGGGATATGTGCTCCGGCTGGCGGATCAGCCGTCTTATGAGAAAGGAAAAATGAAATTCGTCAGCCGCCTTGTGACTGATCTTGTCGGGGGGGATACAAAGCTGGTTGCTCTGGCATTGTGGATGCGGGATTTTTACGGATCCACAACGGTGCAGGCGCTTCGGACGGTGCTCCCGCTGCGCGAAAAAGCGGCGCCGAAAGAGAAGAAAAAGATTGTGCTTTGTCTGTCACGGGAGGAGGCCCTGGAAGTACTTGCCGGTCTGAGAAAGAAAAACCAGAAGGCCAGGGCACGGCTGCTTGAGGCATTGATTGATCAGCCGGTTCTCCCATGGGAGATTGCGGGCGGAGCGCTGAAAATTACCATGCCCGTGGTCCGCGCAATGGAAGAAAAAGGGATTCTGGAATTTGAGAGTGAACATGTCTACCGCACGCCTCAGCTGATCCGGGGGCTGCTTCTGCAGGAACAGGAAGACGGTGCGGTTTTTTTGCATGGCGGGAACCACACAGAGCAGGAAAGCATGCTGTCGGCCGGCGGACAGAGAGCGGACGGGGAGATATCCCGACCGGCTTTATCCCCAGGCGGAGGGAGATGCTCCGGCCGGGATGACGCCGGATGCCGGGAGCTGCACGGGGACCGGAAATCCGAGGACAGCAGAGCCAAGCAGCAGATTCTGACATTGAACGAGGAACAGCGTCTGGCAGTCGATGAAATCTGCCGGAACTGGCAGGCAGAACCGTCAGGAAAATATCTGATCCACGGCGTGACCGGGAGCGGGAAGACAGAGGTCTACATGGAACTGATTGCGTATGCTCTGGCACAGGGAGAGCAGGCGATTCTTCTGATCCCGGAGATTTCTCTGACGTATCAGAATGTGATGCGTTTCTATAAACGGTTTGGGGACAGGATCTCGATTCTTCATTCAAGGCTCACGCCGAATGAGCGGTATGATCAGTTTGAGCGGGCGAGAAACGGAGATATTGACATTATGATCGGACCGCGTTCTGCACTGTTTACACCGTTCCCAAAGCTTGGAATTATTATTATCGATGAAGAGCATGAGCCTTCCTATCGAAGTGAGAGTGTTCCGCGCTACCATGCGAGGGAAACGGCGGCCAGGAGAGCAGCCCTGGAGGGCGCAAAGCTGGTACTTGGCTCTGCGACGCCGTCTCTGGAGGCGTATTACAGGGCACAGCAGGGGGATTATCATTTGATCCGCCTTTCTTCAAGAGCGTCGGGCGGGTGTCTTCCGACGGTCTGCACAGCGGATCTCAGAGAAGAGCTGCGCGCGGGAAATCGTTCGATTTTAAGCCGCCTTCTCCGTGAAAAGATGGAGAGATGCCTTGCTGATCATCAGCAGATGATGCTGTTTCTGAACCGGAGGGGATATTCCGGTTCTGTTGTGTGCAGGGCGTGCGGTCATGTGATAAAATGTCCGCACTGCGACGTTTCTCTTTCCCTGCACAGGAACGGCCAGATGATCTGCCATTACTGCGGCTATCGGCGGGAGAGTGTTCGGGAATGTCCTTCCTGCGGTTCCAGATATATCGGAGGCTTTGGGATCGGAACGCAGCAGATCGAGGAGATTGTCGCGGAGGCTTTTCCGCAGGCCAGGATTCTGCGGATGGATGCGGACACGACGCGCGGGAAGGACGGGCACGCCGCAATCCTTCATGCGTTTTCCAAAAAGGAAGCGGATATTCTGATCGGGACACAGATGATTGTGAAAGGACATGATTTCCCGGATGTGACGCTGGTCGGAATCCTTGCGGCGGATTTGTCTCTGAATGTCAGTGATTTCCGGGCGGCGGAACGGACTTATCAGTTGCTCACTCAGGCGGCAGGCCGGGCAGGCCGGGGAATGCTTCCGGGGGAGGTCGTGATTCAGACGTACGCTCCGGAACATTATGCCGTCGTCTGTGCCGCCGCGCAGGAATATGAGCCATTTTACCAGAAAGAGATCGCGTACAGAAGGATGTCCGGCTATCCTCCGGTGGGCGGGATGCTCGCGATTCACTGCAGCTGCGCAGATAGGGAGAAGCTGGAGACGGCAGTTTCGTATCTGGGAGAGTTTGCGCGCAGGGCATCGGCCCGGTATCAGACAACAATCCTCGGGCCGTCGGATGAGCCGGTAGCCCGGATTAATGATGTGTACAGGAAAGTGATTTACGCAAAACAGGCGGATGAGAGGAAGCTTACCGCGTTTAAAAACAAGCTGGAGCAGTATATTGAGATGAATGAAGGGTATCAGAATATTCTGATACAGTTTGAGATGAACTGATAACCGGAAAAAGTGAGGAGGAGTTTATTATGGCGCTGCGTCAGATTCGGATTATGGGAGATGCCATACTTGAAAAGGTGTGCCGTCCTGTCAAGGAGATGACACCGCGGACGAAGACACTGATCGATGATATGCTTGAGACGATGTACGATGCAAACGGTGTGGGGCTTGCCGCGCCGCAGGTAGGTATATTAAAGAGAATTGTGGTAATTGATATAGGAGAGGGGCCGGTGATTCTGATCAATCCGGTGATCCTTGAGACTTCCGGGGAGCAGACCGGACAGGAAGGGTGTCTTTCTCTGCCGGGACAGGCCGGGATTGTGACGCGCCCGAATTATGTGAAAGTGCGTGCACAGAATACGGATATGGAAGAGATTGAAGTTGAAGGAACAGAGCTGCTCGCACGGGCCATCTGCCATGAGTGCGACCATCTTGAGGGCAATATGTACGTAAACCTTGTCGAGGGAGATCTCTTTGATGTGACGGCAGAAGGAGAAGAGGATGATTAAAAATGTTGTGTTTATGGGAACGCCGGATTTTGCGGTCGGGACGCTGCAGGCGCTGATCGATTCTCCGCGCTACCAGGTGCAGGCTGTGTTTACGCAGCCGGACAAACCAAAAGGACGCGGCAAGGCGCTGCAGATGACTCCGGTCAAGGAAACAGCGGTATCTGCCGGGATTCCCGTTTACCAGCCGCTTCGCATCCGGGATGAGGAATCCATGCGGATTCTTGAGGAACTGCGGCCGGATGCGATTATTGTCGTAGCTTTTGGACAGATGATTCCGAAGCGGATTCTGGATCTTCCACCGTATGGATGCATCAATGTACATGCTTCCCTGCTCCCGAAATACCGCGGGGCCGCCCCGATCCAGTGGGCGGTTCTGAATGGGGAGGAGGAGTCCGGCGTCACGACGATGCGCATGGATGAAGGTCTTGACACGGGCGATATGATCATGAGGACGGTCGTCCGTCTTGACCCGAAGGAGACGGGAGGAAGTCTGTTTGACCGGCTGGCGCGGGAAGGGGCGGATCTGCTGCTTCGGACACTGGACGCGCTCGGAGACGGGACGGCGGTTTACGAAAAGCAGCCGGCCGAGAGTCCGACCATGTATGCGTCGATGCTGAGAAAAGAGCAGGGAAGGATTGACTGGAGCAGAAGCGCCTGTGAGATCGAGCGTCTTATCCGCGGAATGAATCCGTGGCCGGGAGCGTATACGCGGTACAATGGGAGGACACTGAAGATCCATTCCGCTTCCGTGCAGCCGTCTGCGGCTGATGAAATATCTTCCGGAATCCGGCCGGATCGCACGGATAATGATGACGGCATACTGTTTTCGTGTAAATCAGAACATGCCGCCGATCCGTCTGTTCTGCCCGGCACGATCGTGGAAGTGACGAAGAGGACGCTGAAGATTCAGACAGGAGACGGCGTTTTGTCTGTTCTTGAACTTCAGCTGGAGGGGAAAAAGCGAATGCCGGTCGACGCGTTTCTGCGCGGCTATCCGGCAGCAGAGGGAGAGCGGCTGGAAACTATCAGGAAATAAAAATCTGTGGACCGCTCTGTGCCTTGCGGCGGGCTTTCGCAGGATATGCAATAAGGAGTGATATTATGTTTTTACTGTCCTATTATGGTTACGGTTATGGAGGTTACGGCTACGGCCGGTATATGTTTGATCCGACTATGCTTCTGGTCCTGGCGGGACTGATTCTTTCCATGGCGGCTTCCGCCATGGTTAAAAGCACGTTCGGCAGATACTCGAAGGTGCGGAGCGCGGCGGGACTTACCGGAGCGGCGGCGGCTCAGCGGGTTCTGCATGCCGCCGGAATCTATGATGTGGCGATCGAGCATATTGGCGGCTCCCTGACAGATCACTATGATCCAAGGACGAAGACGCTTCGTCTTTCAGACAGCACCTACGGGTCCAATTCCGTGGCTGCCGTCTGCGTTGCCGCTCATGAGTGCGGACACGCGATCCAGCATCAGGTGCATTACGCTCCCCTGGTTCTGCGCAGCACGCTGGTGCCCGCGGCGAATTTTGGTTCGACGATTTCATGGCCGATCTTTCTTATGGGACTGATTTTTTCCATGCGCCCGCTGCTGATGCTGGGGATTCTTCTCTTTTCTCTGGCGGTGCTCTTTCAGCTTGTGACGCTTCCGGTCGAACTGAATGCGTCAAAACGGGCGATGCGGGTGCTTGAGGACGGACACATTCTGGGAGATCAGGAGCTGACGGGAGGAAGAAAGGTGCTGCGCGCGGCCGCGATGACCTATGTGGCAGGACTTGCCGCATCCATTCTGCAGCTTCTGCGTCTGATTATTCTGGCAGGAGGAAGAGATCGTGACTAGACAGGCAAATCTCAGGGAAATTATTCTGGATGCGCTGATTGAGATCACGGAGGAGGAGGCTTACAGTCATATTGTACTGCGCGCTGTGCTGGAAAAATATCAGTATCTTGAGAAACGTGACCGTGCGTTTATCACGCGCGTGACAGAGGGAACGCTGGAGCATATGCTGCAGCTGGATTATATTATCGAGCAGTTTTCCAACGTTCCTGTCTACAATATGAAGCCCCTGATCCGGAATCTTCTGCGCATGTCAGTGTATCAGATGAAATATATGGACAGCGTGCCGGATTCCGCCTCCTGCAATGAGGCGGTCAGGATTGCGCAGCGCAGAGGCTTTTACAATCTGAAGGGCTTTGTAAACGGGGTTCTGCGCAATGTCGCGCGCCGCTTAAGTCAGGTACAGTATCCGGATCAGGCGCGGGATCCGCTGCAGTATCTCTCCGTAAAATACTCATTTCCGGTATGGATAGTCGACAAATGGGTAAAACAGTTTGGCTATGAGGCGACGGAACGCATCTGCAGGGATTCTCATATGGAAAAGAAAACAGTGGTGCGCTGCAGGTTCGGGAAAGCCTCGAAGGAGGAAATCATCCGGGAGCTCGAACAGCAGGGAATCACGGTCAGGCAGCATCCGTACCTGGACTATGCGCTGGAGATTTCAGGATACAACTACATAAACGCAGTCTCGGCATTCAAGAAAGGGTGGATATCGATACAGGATGTCAGCTCCATGCTTGTCGCGGAGATCGCGGCTCCGAACTGGGGAGATTACTGCATCGATGTCTGTGCGGCTCCCGGCGGAAAGAGCATGCATCTTTCTGAAAAGCTGATGGACAGCGGCTACGTTGAGGCGCGGGACATATCGGAGATGAAAGTAAACTGGATGCAGCGCCGAATCGAGGAGAGCGGGGCGCTCAACATACGCGCGGTTGTAAAGGATGCGACCATTCCGGATGCAGAGTCTCATCAGAGGGCAGATATTGTGCTTGCGGATCTCCCGTGTTCCGGCCTTGGCGTGATCGGGAGAAAGCAGGACATCAAATACAAGATGTCGGAAAAGAAACAGCAGGATATCATACGGCTGCAGCGCAGGATACTGAATACCGTACAGGATTATGTGCGTCCGGGCGGTACGCTGATTTTCAGTACCTGCACGATCGGCGCGGATGAGAATCAGTATAATGTGAAATGGTTTCTGGAGAATTATCCGTTCTGTCTTGAAAGCATCGATCCGTACATATGTGAGGAACTCAGATCCAGAACGACGCAGGGCGGATATATTCAGCTTCTTCCGGGAGTTCATCAGTCGGACGGATTTTTTATCGCAAGATTCCGCAGGCTTGAGGATGCGGGAAATGTCTACGGCGGAGTATGAGAACAGCGGTGTGCGGCAGAAAACAGCCTGTATGTCGGCGGAATCTGAAAAACGGGAGAGAATACAATATGGAAAAAACAGGTATCGGCAGACTCGAAGGTCAGAGAGAGTACGATATGGGAAAAAAGGATATCCGGTCCATGGATTTTGCCGGTCTGCAGACAGAAATTGAGAGGCTCGGGGAAAAGAAATTCCGCGCGGCGCAGATTTATCAGTGGCTGCATCAGAAACTTGCGGGGAGCTTTGATGAGATGACAAATCTCCCGGCTTCTCTTCGTGCGCGTCTTGGAGAAATGTATCAGTGTACACTGCCGGAACCGGTCAGACGCCTGAAATCTGTCATCGACGGCACAGAGAAATATCTGTTCCGCCTGTCGGACGGCAACGTGATTGAGAGCGTGCTGATGCGGTATCACCATGGAAATTCCGTCTGCATTTCCACACAGGCAGGCTGCCGGATGGGCTGCCGTTTCTGTGCGTCCACGCTGGGCGGACTTTCCAGAAATCTGTCCGCGTCAGAGATGCTTGGACAGGTTTATCAGATCCAGAAAATCACAGGGGAGCGTGTGTCGCATCTGGTAGCGATGGGGACCGGGGAACCTCTGGATAATTATGATAACTTTCTGAAATTTATCCGGCTTCTGACGGACGAAAAAGGACTTAACATCAGTCAGAGGAATATTACGGTGTCCACCTGCGGGATCGTTGAGAACATCCGGCGTCTCGCGGATGAAAAGCTGCAGATCACGCTCGCTCTGTCGCTGCACGCTCCTACGCAGGAAAAGAGGAAGGAACTGATGCCGGTTGCGTTCCGGTATGAGCTGAGCGATGTGCTGGACGCCTGCCGTTATTATTTTCAGCGGACAGGCCGCAGAGTGACGTTTGAATACAGTCTTGTGGGAGGCGTCAATGACTCCCTGGCCGACGCGGATCTGCTGGCGGCACTGATCGGCGGTTTCGGAGGACATGTCAATCTGATTCCTGTGAATCCGGTAAAAGAGCGCAGCTATGTGCAGTCGCGGACCCGGGAAGTGGAGGCATTCAAAAACAGGCTTGAAAAATATGGGATTAATGTTACTATTAGAAGAGAGATGGGCCGCGATATCAACGGGGCATGCGGCCAGCTCAGGAAAAGTTATATGGAACCGGGGGTGCATGCAGAAGGAGGGGATGCGGCACTATGAATGTGTATAGTATTACCGATATCGGGAAGAGACGTGACACGAACCAGGATTATGTGTTCGCCTCCGACCGGCCGGTGGGGAAGCTTGCAAGTCTGCTGATCGTGGCAGATGGCATGGGGGGACATAATGCAGGGGATCTGGCTTCGCGGTGTACCGTTGAAACCATGGTCCGGTATATCGAAAATGCAGAGGAAGAAAGGCCGATAGCTCTGCTCGGCCAGGCGATACATACGGCAAATGAAGAAGTGATCAAAAAGTCGAAAACGGACGCCAGTCTGGAAGGGATGGGAACGACCGTTGTCGCCGCCTCCGTGTGCGGCGAATATTTGTACGTGGCCAATGTGGGAGACAGCAGACTGTATCTGATTGACGGAGAAATTGAGCAGATTACGAGAGATCATTCTCTTGTGGAAGAGATGATACGTGTCGGGGAACTGAGACGGGAGGATGCGCGCAGCCATCCTGACCGGAATGTGATCACGAGAGCAATCGGGGTGCGCGCCCCGGTAAAGATAGATTTTTTTGACATGAAGCTGGAACGGGGAGACAAAATTCTGCTTTGTTCCGACGGACTGACGAATATGGTGGAGGACTATGATATTCTGCGTATTGTCAGAAAGAGCGGTTCGCTGAAAGAAGCGGCGAATAAGCTGGTAAATGAGGCGAACAAAAACGGGGGCAGGGATAATATTTCAGTTGTTCTTGCCGAGTTCTGAAATGATGGAGGATTATCATGCTGAAGGTCGGAGTATTTATACAGAACAGATATGAAATTATTTCCAGGATCGGTTCCGGCGGAATGGCTGATGTATACAAAGCCAAGGATCATAAGCTGAATCGGTTCGTGGCGGTCAAGGTACTGAAAAAGGAATTTCGGGATGACAAGGCGTTCATCTCAAAATTCAGGGTGGAAGCGCAGTCCGCGGCCGGACTTGCGCACGCGAATATCGTAAATATTTATGACACAGGTGAGGAGAACGGAATCTATTATATTGTGATGGAGCTTGTGGACGGGATCACGCTGAAAGAATACATCGAGAAGAAGGGGAGGCTTTCCGTCAGAGAGGCGACCAGCATTGCCCTCCAGATTTCAGCGGGACTTGAAGCGGCGCACAATAATGGGATTATTCACCGCGATGTCAAGCCTCAGAACATTATGATTTCCACAGACGGGAAGGTGAAAGTGGCTGATTTCGGGATCGCGCGCGCTTCCACTTCCAATACGATCAATTCCAGCGTTATGGGTTCTGTTCATTACAGTTCGCCGGAGCAGTCGCGCGGCGGCTACAGCGATGCCAAGAGCGATATCTATTCTCTGGGAATCACCATGTATGAGATGCTGACAGGCCGGGTTCCCTTTGACGGGGATACTGCCGTATCGGTTGCCATCAAGCACCTGCAGGAAGAGCTGCGGGGGCCGAAGGAGCTTGTTCCGGAGATTCCGGTCAGCACGAACCAGATTGTAATAAAATGTACACAGAAGAGTCCGGACCGGCGGTATGCCAACATGTCGGAGCTGATCCGGGATCTGAGGGAGTCGCTTGTGAATCCGGACGGGAATTTTGTGACACAGCAGACGGTGGATCACAAGTCAAAGACGCGGATCATGTCGAAGGAGGAGGTCAGCCAGATCAATGCGGAACGCACCATGCCTTCCTACGATGAATCCCTGGACGTCGGAGCGGCTGCCAGACTGCAGGGTCAGACTTACGGAAATGACAGAAGCCGCGCGTATCAGCCAGGCAGCTATTACCAGAAAACAGGTTATCAGGAGGTAATGCAGCCTCCTCTGGACGAGGATGACGGGAGATGGGATTCAGAATATGAGTTTCCGGAGAGTCCGGGGCGGAATTATGATCCCTATTACGACGCATATGACGATCCGCAGGATTATGGATTCCAGGAAAACGACTATAAGCTGGAAGAGGATAATTTTTCCCGGCGCAGAAAAGCGCGCGAGGACAGGGACAATGATATCGGAATCAACCCGAAGCTTGAGAAGGCTGTCACGGTCGGAGGGATTATCGTCGCTGTGATTATCGGCTGTGTCTTTCTTTCTCTGCTCGCGAATGCGTTCGGCCTGTTTAATTTTGCACGGAGAGACAGGGAGAGAAAGCAGTCGGAGCGCGTCACGGAAAAACGTGTGACGGAGAAAACAGAAGAGAAAACGGCGGATGAACCGGCGGATGCAGAGACAGTCGAGGTACCGCAGCTGACGGGAAGGACAGAGAGCGAGGCCCAGAAGCTTCTGCAGGATCAGGGACTTTCCGGAGAGAAATCCGGGGAGGAGGAATCACAGGAGCAGGAAGCGGGTACGATAATCCGCCAGGATCCCGCGGCGGGAACCGGGGTGGCCCCGGGCAGCAAAGTCAGTTACATAGTCAACAGCTACCAGGGAATTGTTCTCCAGAGTCTTGCGAATGAGGAGAAGAGCACTGCGCAGGCGTATCTTCTGACGCAGGGACTGCAGTGTGTAATCGATGAGACCAGATACAGCGATACGGTTGCGGCCGGCTATGTAATTTCCACGGATCCGGAAGCGGGAACGGTGCTGCAGCCCAACGATATGGTGACGCTGTACGTGAGCCAGGGAAAGGGAGCGGACGCTCCGCAGGTGGATGTCCCGGACTGCTATTACTGTGACGAGGATATCACGACGCAGCGCTGCGAGCTGTACGGACTCGGAGTTCCGAATTTTGAATATGAGGCGAGCAATGCCGTCAACAAAGGGTTTGTCATCCGTCAGGATCCCGCTGCCGGGACCAGCGTGCCGGAAGGGACGGTCGTGACCTTCGTTGTCAGTACAGGACCTTCCGCGAGTCAGGATGATATCTCCATAAATACTGGTTCGGGCGAGATATGGAAATGCAATGCTTCTCTGTCCACACCGGAAGGATATGCAGGAGAAAATGTCCGGATCGATCTGGAGCAGGACGGCGTCGTGAAGACGATTTTCACGGGGCAGACAACGTTCCCATACCAGCTCAGCGTACAGGGAGCGGACGGCGTGGAGACGGGAACGGCCTATGTCTATCTGCTGAATGAGGCAGGAGAGGCCATCAGGACGATTGAATATCCTGGAATCACATTTTCAAGAACAGGCGGTTGAGCATGCAGGGAAAGATCATAAGAGGAGTCGGGGGATTTTATTACGTTCATGTGCCGGATGGTTCCGTTTATGAGTGCAGGGCAAAAGGAATTTTCCGCAGGGAGAAGGTCAAACCGCTTGTCGGGGATAACGTGGAGATATCGGTTACCTGTGTGGAAGATATGGAAGGAAACATAGACCGCATCCTTCCAAGGAAAAATATGCTGTTCCGGCCGGCGGCCGCGAATGTGGATCAGGCGCTGGTTGTGTTCGCCGCCGCAAGCCCGAAACCAAACCTGAATTTGCTGGACCGTTTCCTGATCATGATGGCCAGACAGGAAATACCGGTCAGAATTGCGTTCAACAAGATGGATCTTGTCGGCCAGGAAGAGATGGAGATGCTGCGAAAGACGTATGAGCGCTGCGGCTGCGCAGTTCATTTCCTGAGTGTAGCGAAAGATCAGGGCATAGAAGAACTGCGCGAAGCCCTGAATGGAAAGACGACTGTGGTGGCCGGTCCGTCCGGGGTGGGGAAATCCTCCCTGACCAACATTCTGCAGGGGAATGTCAAGATGGAGGTCGGGGAAGTCAGCCGGAAGATCGACCGCGGGCGTCACACGACACGTCATACGGAACTGATCGCGCTTGGCCATGAGACTTATTTTCTTGATACGCCGGGATTTTCTTCCCTGTATCTTCAGGGAATCGAGGCAGAAGAACTCCGGGATTACTTTCCGGAATTTCTCCCGTATGAGCCATACTGCAGATTTCAGGGATGCATGCATATCCATGAACCGGACTGCGCGGTGAAAACGGCAGTGTCGGAAGGGAAAATTCACAGATCCCGGTATGAGAATTATATGCTGCTCGCCGCTGAACTGAAAAACATCAGAAGGTATTAAAGACAAATGTTGTCTGAGGAGGAAGAAAAAATGAGAAAGAATATTTTGGCGCCGTCGATTCTGTCGGCAGATTTCAGACATCTGGAACAGGATGTACTTGAGGCGGTGGGGGCCGGAGCGGAGTATCTGCATATTGACGTTATGGACGGAATGTTTGTTCCGAGCATTTCCTTTGGAATGCCAGTGATCGAATGCATCCGCAAGTCGACGGACTGCCTGTTTGACGTGCATCTGATGATCGACGCTCCGGAGCGCTATATTGAGAATTTTGTGAAATGCGGGGCGGACAGCATTACGGTGCACGCGGAGGCTACAAATCACCTTCACAAGGCCGTCCAGCAGATCAAAAGCTGCGGAGTGCGCGCCGGAGTCGCTCTGAATCCGTCCACACCCCTGAACGTGCTGGATTATGTGCTGGAAGATCTGGACATGGTGCTGGTCATGACGGTCAATCCAGGGTTCGGCGGACAGAGCTATATACCGCAGATGACGGAAAAGATAAGAACGCTCCGCCAGCGCGCGATGACTGTGAAGCCTTCGCTTGACATAGAGGTGGACGGCGGGATCAAGACAAATACGATCCGCTCTGTTCTCGAGGCGGGCGCCAATGTGTGCGTTGCCGGGTCCGCGGTATTTGGAGAGGATATCAAGGGGAAAACAGAAAGATTCCTTGAGATTATGAAGGAATATCCGGACTGGATCTGATGCTTTATGATTTGCGCAGGATAAAAGTTTTCGACAAAATTTTTGCAGAAAACAGTATTTTTGCAAAGCGACAGGCTGATTTTCAGGAAAACTGAAAGGCACCGGCTGTGAATGCCGGTGTTTTTTGGCGAAATGTGTCGACAAGTTTTTTGCCCGCGGTCTTGTCACCTGTCGGTTTCTGTGCTAAACTGTGACTTGCTACAGAAGATTGTAAAATGAAGTACAAAAAGAAAAAATACTGTCGAAATACAAAAGAATCACAGAAGACAGAAGAAGCCGGAAGGCGAAACCGCGGAAGATAAAAATACAGAAAACATTCAGATAAGACAGGAGAGAAAAAATCATGAAACTGGGTATCGTTGGACTGCCGAATGTAGGCAAAAGCACACTGTTCAATTCTCTGACGAAGGCGGGAGCAGAATCTGCGAACTATCCGTTCTGCACGATCGATCCGAATGTCGGGGTCGTCGCTGTTCCGGATTTCAGGCTGAAACTGCTTGCGGATCTTTATAATTCCGCGAAGGTGACGCCGGCGGTTATCGAATTTGTGGATATTGCGGGACTTGTGAAGGGCGCTTCCAAAGGGGAAGGGCTGGGCAATCAGTTCCTGGCAAATATCCGTGAGGTGGATGCCGTGGTGCATGTGGTCCGCTGCTTTGAGGATTCCAATGTAATCCATGTGGATGGAGATGTGAATCCGCAGAGAGATATTGAGACGATCAATCTTGAACTGATTTTTTCTGATCTGGAAATACTTGAGAGAAGGATCGCGAAAACTTCAAGGGCTGCAAGGAACGACAAAAATCAGGCGAAAGAGCTTGCGCTTCTGCAGAAGCTTAAGGCGCATCTTGAAGAGGGCAGACTTGCGATCACGTACGAGACAGAAGATGAGGATGAGCAGGGCTGGCTGCCGGAATATAATCTTCTGACAGCCAAGCCGGTCATCTTTGCTGCAAATGTCGGAGAGGATGACCTGGCGGATGACGGCGCATCGAACCCGTATGTCGCACAGGTGCGCGAGATCGCGAAAGAAAGCGGCAGCGAGGTGTTTGTGATCTGCGCGAAGATCGAGCAGGAGATCGCGGAGCTCGACGACGATGAAAAACAGATGTTTCTTGAAGATCTCGGACTAAAAGAGTCCGGACTGGAGAAACTGATAAAGGCGAGCTACAGTCTGCTTGGCCTGCTCAGTTATCTCACGGCAGGAGAGAAAGAGACCAGAGCCTGGACGATTAAGAAGGGCATGAAGGCTCCGCAGGCAGCGGGGAAGATCCATTCGGATTTTGAACGGGGCTTTATCCGCGCGGAGGTTGTCAACTACAAGGATCTTCTGGACTGCGGCTCCTATGCCGCGGCCAAGGAAAAAGGTCTGGTGGGACTCGAAGGAAAGGATTATGTGGTAAAAGACGGCGATGTAATTCTGTTCCGCTTTAATGTGTGATGAGAGGTTTTCTATGGTTGGAACAATTCGGTTTCCTCATCTGGGAATTACGCTGCCGCATGTGATTAAATCCGTGCATGTGTTCGGGGTTGAGATTGCCTGTTACGGCATGGTGCTGGCGGCGGCGATGGTGACGGGAATTCTGCTGATGATGAAGCTTGCCGGACGAACGGGACAGAACCAGGATGATTATTTTGATTTCGGCATGATTGCCATCCTGACGGCGGTTGTCTGCGCGAGAATCTACTACGTGGTATTTTCCTGGGATTATTACAGCGCGCATCCGGGAGAGATTTTCAACCTGCGGGGAGGAGGTCTCGCAATTTACGGAGGAATCGCAGGAGGGGCTGCAGCCGCGGCTGTTTTCTGCAAAGTACGAAGGATGAATTTTCTGCGGGCAGCGGATACTGCGGTTCCCGCTCTGGCCTGGGGGCAGATGATCGGGCGCTGGGGAAATTTCTTCAACAGGGAAGCTTTTGGAACTTATACGGACAACCTGTTTGCCATGCAGATTCCGGCTGCCGATGTGAGGGCTTCGGAGATCACGCAGGAGATGGAAGAACATATCCTGGAAATTGAGGGCATCCGCTATGTGCAGGTGCACCCGACCTTTCTCTATGAGTCGCTCTGGAATCTGGGAGTGTTTTTGGTTCTGCTGATTCTGACCTTCAGAAAAAAGCCCGTATCCCGGGGAACAGTCACGCTCTCGTATCTGCTTTTGTACGGAACCGGACGTTTCTGGATTGAAGGGCTTCGGACGGATCAGCTCCTTCTGACGGGGACGGCTGTCCCGGTTTCACAGCTTCTCTCGGCGGTGCTGGTTCTTGCCGCTGCGGTCTGTCTGGGAATAAAAAGTTCCGGCATTCTGAAAAGGAGGACCAGACCTGCAGTGCCGCAGGCGTATGACGGCCCGCTGTCCGCGGAAACGGAAATATCAGGAAACACAGCAGCAATGAAAGGAACAAAGGATTATGAAAACGAAAGAGATACTGATGGAGAAGATCGAGGAGGAACGCAGAAAACTGGACGCGGTTCTTGATTCGGGCGATGCTGAAAACGCGTATGTGCAGAGCCTGGTTGTCGATGAACTGATTGAGGAATATCTGGCAATGTGACGGAAAAAGAAGATATTATTTGTGACAAACGGCAAAAATATCTGCCGTTTGTCACGACAGACAAACAGATACTGCTGACAGGTCCAGGGCTTACAGAAGCCTGCGGACCCTTTTTTAGTTAACAAAAATGTAATATTTTTTTTCCTGCGTCCCCTTGTATTTCATTAAAAATTCCTGTAATATAGGAACCAAGTGGTAGAAAGTGGTGGGTTGTGGTGGAAAAAGGGGGAGTAAAATTCCCGTTTTCTAAAACGGCCGGCGTGAGCACCCGATTGCAGTAGAAGATTATCAGGGTTCAGACGTATGCTGGGGAGCGGTATCTGTCCTGTAACGCCGGAAGCAGGTGTGTCATTATGTTTATGGGAGAGTATAATCATACGATTGATTCCAAAGGCAGACTGATCATCCCTTCCAGATTCAGAGAACAGCTGGGCAGTGAATTCATCGTGACGAAGGGACTGGATGGATGTCTGTTTGTGTTTTCCGAAGATGAGTGGCATATCTTCGAAGAAAAGCTGCGAAAACTGCCGCTGACACAAAAGAGCGCCAGAAAATTCACACGGTTTTTCGTGTCGGGAGCATACATGTGCGAACCGGACAAGCAGGGGAGAATTCTCTTGCCGCAGACGCTGAGAGAATTTGCGGGTCTGGAGAAGGATGTGGTGCTGGCAGGAAACTTAAATCGTATTGAAATCTGGAGCAGGGCGAACTGGGAAGAAAACAGTGCTTATGATGATATGGATGATATCGCAGAACAGATGACAGATTTCGGATTAAACATATGACTTTGGGCGGGGATATTCAGAGAAGGGAGGAGATATTTCCGCACAGCAGGAGGTTTGTATGGAATTCAGACACAAATCTGTACTTTTGGAGGAGAGCATTGACGCGCTGAGAATCAGACCGGACGGCATCTATGTGGATGGCACGCTTGGAGGCGGTGGCCATTCCTACGAGATATGCAGGCGATTGTCGCCAAAAGGGCGGCTTGTCGGGATAGATCAGGATGCGGCGGCGATCGAGGCTGCGGCCAGACGCCTGGGGGAGTTTGAAAATATAGTTACCATTGTTCGCAGCAACTACTGCGAGATGAGACAGGAGCTCAGAAGACTTGGTATTACATCTGTAGATGGAGTCATTTTGGATCTGGGGGTTTCCTCCTATCAGCTTGATACGGCAGACCGCGGATTTACTTACAGAGAAGATGCGCCGCTGGACATGAGGATGGATCAGCGGCAGGAGATGACGGCAAAGGATATTGTGAACGGTTACAGTGAGATGGAGCTCTACCGCATCATCAGAGACTATGGGGAGGAACGGTTCGCGAAAAATATCGCCCGTCATATCGTGAATGTACGTAAAGAGAAAACACTGGAGACAACTGGGGAGTTAATTCAGGTGATCAAAGCGGCGATACCAATGAAAATGCGGGCAGTTGGAGGACACCCGGCCAAAAGGACGTTCCAGGCGATTCGAATTGAGTTAAACAGGGAACTGGAAGTTCTTGAAAATTCACTGGAAGATATGATAGACTTACTGAATGAGGGGGGAAGGATCTGCGTGATCACTTTTCATTCTCTTGAGGATCGAATTGTCAAGAATATCTTCCGGCGGTGTGAAAATCCGTGTACCTGTCCGAAGGAGTTTCCTGTCTGCGTATGTGGAAAAGTGCCGAAAGGGCATGTAGTCACACGAAAACCGGTGACTCCGAAGGAGGAAGAGCTGGCAGTCAATCCGAGAGCGAAAAGTTCGAAGCTGAGAGTCTTTGAACGAAAATTACAGAGTGTAGAGGAGTGAGAGAATGGCCGGAGCTGAGAATAAAAGAGAAACCGGGAGACGAAGAGATTCCTATGAGTATGTGGACGGCAGCGTTGTCCGCAAGCTGCAGCCGGAGCAGTCTGGCGGGCAGACCGGAAAGAATCAGACAAAAAAACGCCAGAAAACCAGTCGTGAGACCAGAAAGAACAGGGAGCGTGCTCTGCAGATGAACTTCGGTTTCGTTCTGTTTCTGGCGGCGGCGGGAGTTATCACAGTTTTTATGTGTGTAAATTATCTGAAGCTTCAGGCCCAGAACACAAAGCTGCGCCGGGAAGTTACGTCGCTCGAGGTGAGCCTGGATGAGGCAAAGCTTGAAAATGACGCTGACTACAACAGGATCATGGCAAATGTGGACATGGAGCACGTAAAGGACGTCGCCATGAACAAACTTGGCATGGGCTATGCAAAAAAAGGCCAGATTGTGACTTACAGCGGAATTGACAGTGATTATGTGCGTCAGTATACGGATGTACCCGAAGAGTAAGCAGGTGAGCAGTTGGCAAAAGGATATAAAACAAAAAAAGAACAAAGGTTCACGAGAAAAATGCAAATAAAGCTTTCAGCTGTATTTGCATTCATTTTATTATTCCTGATTATTTTGCTTTTGAGGATCGCTTTTATCAATGTCAGTAAGGGACAGCGCTATGCAAAACAGGTTCTTTCGCAGGAAAATTACGACAGCCGCACACTGTACAGCAGACGTGGAGAGATTCAGGACTCGAACGGGAGGGTTCTTGCTTACAGCGAGCGGCAGTATAATGTGATCCTGGATTGTTATGCGGTCAATTATTATAAAGAAAACGACAGCGAGCATTATGAGGAATATGTGGATGCCACCGTGGATGCGCTTGAGGACGTGTTTGATCTGGACCCCGATGAGATGGAGCATCTGATCAAGGATGAAAAGACACGGAACAGTCAGTATCAGATTATTCTGATGAATGCGACGGAAGATCAGAAAGATGCGTATGAAGAGTACACATCGCTTGATGAGAGCAGGAATCTTTCGAAAGATGAACGCGCGAAGCTTGAAAAGGTGACCGGAATCTGGTTTGAAGACAAATATGTGCGCAAATATCCGATGAACAGCGTCGCAAGCACGGTTGTCGGATTTTCCAATGAAATCGGGGACGGCATCTCCGGTCTTGAGGCTTATTACGACGATATGCTCAAAGGCACGGACGGGAGGGTGTTCGGGTATCTGAATGAGAATCAGGAATACCAGCGCCGCACGATTCCTCCGGAAAACGGATATACGCTGAAATCAACGATAGACATTAACATTCAGCAGATCGTGGAGAAGTACATTGCGGAATTCGACGATGAATACGGCGATGCGAAGGATGATGGCACAGCCAAACACGGCGCGAAGAATCTCGGCGTTGTCGTGATGGATCCAAACAGCGGGGCAGTTCTCGCGATGGCGACAAATTCAAGTTATAATCTGAATGATCCGCAGGATATTTCGGCATGGTACACGCCGACCGAACAGCGGGGGATGTCGCCGGAGGAGTTTGTTGACGCCCTGAACACAATGTGGAAGAATTTCTGCGTGACGGACGGCTATGAGCCGGGTTCTGTTGTGAAGCCGATTCATGTGTCGGCCGCGCTTGAAAATGGAGATGTCACGCCGTCGGACACTTTTATCTGCGACGGCGGTGAATTTGTAACAGATACGGAGATCAAGTGCGATAATATATACGGGCACGGTGTGGAAACGCTCGGCGAGGTCATCAAGAATTCCTGCAATGACGGTCTGATGGCGATCGGAAGGAAGATGGGTGTCGCCCAGTTTATTGAAATGCAGTCCATGTTTAATTTTGGAAAGAAAACCGGGATTGATCTTCCGAATGAGGCGTCCGGGGCAGTCTACACGCGTGAGAGAATGAATGAGGTGGAGCTTGCCACCTGTTCTTTTGGACAGGGCTTTACCTGCACGATGGTGCAGGAAATCTCGGCGTTCTGTTCCATTGTAAACGGCGGCTATTATTATCAGCCCCATGTGGTCGACAAGATACTTGACGATGACGGAAAAGTAGTCAAAAGTATGGATAATCTGCTGCTGAAACAGACCATATCGACGGAGGTATCCGAGATCATAAAGGACTATCTGAAAACTGCCGTTCAGGAAGGTACAGGGCGCAATTCCCAGGTTCCGGGTTATCTGACCGGAGGGAAAACCGGTACGGCGGAGAAAATTAATCCTGAGACAGGAAAGCGCTGGGAGGGGCATTATCTTGTATCGTTTATCGGGGCCGCTCCGATCAACGATCCGGAAATCGTGATGTACGTAATCGTCGATGAGCCGAATGTGGCGGAACAGGCGGTCAGTACATATGCGCAGGTTGTATTCCGCAAGATTGCAATCGAGGTGCTTCCGTATCTGAATATATATCCGACAGAGGAAGTGACGGATGCGCTTCTTGCCCAGCTTGGGCTCAGCAGAGAAGACCTGACAAAGGAAGAAAAAGAAAAACAGACGTTTGACGCGATGGACGTATACGGGAATTACTACAAGGGCGCTTATGTCAATGACGCCAACATTGTCGTGACAGCGGAGGGATCTCCGATTGAAGGAGCCTATGTGGATGAGGACGGAGCGGTTTACGACGGCGTCATGAACCATGTTGCAGATCTTGAAATAACGGAAGAAATGGAGCCGGAAGAGAAAGCGGACAATCCTGATATGGCGGTACCGCCATCCGAGGATGCGGCGGCACAGGACGTTTCTTCCATGTGGGATCCTTCAGATCTGCCCGAGGAAGAGGAATGAAAAAATGCCCTGCATCGCAGGGCATATTCTTTTTCCTCTGTAAAATATATACATAACGGAGATTTTGCTCTAATAAACTATACTAAAGCTGAGACGAGGTTTTTCATGCAGTCTGCCATTCAGAAAACAAAAAGTTTTCACCGCAAAAAAACGGTAGTTGTGTTCCTGTTCTGTTTTCTGGCAATGATCGGACTGGCGGTGAGACTGGTCAGTCTGATGGTTGTTGATTCGGAGTACTATGCGAATCTTGCGCAGGATCTTCACGAGAGAGAACGGTCGATCAAAGCGGCGCGGGGCAGGATTATTGACCGGACGGGGAAAGTTCTGGCCGACAACCGTACAGTCTGTACAGTATCGGTGATCCACAGCCAGATTGAAGATCCGGACCAGGTGATTGAGGTTCTGAGCCGGGAACTGGAGCTTTCCCGGGAAGAAGTCAGAAAAAGAGTGGGAAAGGTCAGTTCGATTGAACGTGTGGCAAAGAATGTGGAGAAGGAGAAAGGAGACAGAATCCGAAACTATGAGCTGGCGGGAGTGAAGGTTGATGAGGATTACAAACGGTATTATCCGCTCGGGAGTCTTGCCTCAAAGGTTCTTGGATTTACGGGAGGAGACAATCAGGGAATTATCGGACTCGAGGTAAAATATGAGGAGATTCTTCAGGGGACGCCGGGAAGGATTCTGACTCTGACTGACGCGCGGGGCGTTGAGCTGTCCGATACCGGTGAAAGCCGCGAGGAACCCGTGAACGGGAATGATCTTTACATCAGTCTTGACGCGAACATTCAGGAGTTTGTGGAACAGGCCGCGTACAAGGCCATGGAACAGAAGGAAGCCGACAGTGTTTCCATCATTGTCATGAACCCGAAGAACGGAGAAATTTACGCGATGACAAATGTCCCGGAGTTTGATCTGAATAAGCCGTATACGCTTTCTGCCGGGGAGGAAAATGTTTCAGGGGAAGAACTGCAGAATGCGCTGAATCATATGTGGCGCAATGGCTGTATCAATGACACCTATGAGCCAGGTTCCACCTTCAAGACTGTCACGGCAGCCGCGGGGCTGGAAGCGGGAGTCGTCACCCCCTCCGATCAGTTTTCCTGTCCGGGTTTTAAGATTGTGGAGGACCGGAGAATCCGATGCCACAAGGTGAGCGGACATGGAGGGGAGACTTTTGTGCAGGCCACGCAGAATTCCTGCAATCCGGTATTTATCGAGGTGGGGCTGCGGCTTGGAGTTGAGCAGTATTTTCAGTATTTTCATCAGTTCGCGCTCGATGAAAAGACCGGAATCGATCTTCCCGGAGAGGCGGCGACGATCATGCACAAACAGGAAAATGTCGGACAGGTGGAGCTTGCCACAATCTCTTTCGGACAGTCGTTTCAGATCACGCCGATTCAGCTGATCACGACGGTCAGTTCCATTATCAATGGCGGTATGCGGATTACGCCGCATTTTGGCGTTCAGGCGAGGGCGGAAGACGGAGCCCTTGTCAAAGTCTATGAATATCCTCTGACGCGCCGTATCCTCTCGGAGGAGACTTCGGCGACGATGCGCTATCTTCTTGAGCAGGTGGTGGATGGAGGAGGCGGCAAAAACGCTTATATAGAAGGATACCGGATTGGCGGGAAGACGGCCACCTCCGAGACGCTTCCGCGCAGCGCCAACAAGTACATATCTTCGTTTGTCGGCTTCGCTCCTGCCGATGACCCGCAGGTGATCGGCATGTGCGTGATCAACAATCCGCAGGGAGTTTACTACGGGGGAACCATAGCGGCGCCAGTGATGAGAGAAATATTCCAGAATATTCTGCCCTATCTGGGGATTGAAAAGGAGTAAATGAAAGCCATTTCGCCCTGTTCTCTTAAAAAAATGTGAAAACAGGTTGAATAATCCCCGGAAACCTTTTATACTTGTAGGGTATGATAGCCGTGCGCTTTCTGCCTGGCCTGGCAGGTAGGAGGTATGCGGGTTATCTGAAACAGAAGATCAAAAGAAGAGGTGTGAGATGATAATAAGTCAGGAAATATTGATTCCATTATTTGCGGCGTTTCTGGTCAGCGTGCTGTTAAGTCCGATTATAATTCCGTTTCTTCAGCGGCTGAAGGTCAGTCAGACTGAACGAAAGGAAGGGGTGGAATCTCATTTAAAGAAAGCGGGGACGCCGACAATGGGAGGGCTGATCATACTGATCAGTACTGCGGCGACTTCGATGCTGTTCATCGGGAAATATCCGAGAATCATTCCCGTACTGTTTCTGATACTGGGGTTCGGGATCATAGGATTTCTCGATGACTATCTGAAGGTGGTGCTCAGACGTTCGGACGGACTGTATCCGAAGCAGAAAATGGCGGGCCAGCTGCTTGTCACGACGATTTTTGTTGTATATCTCTGGATCATGGATAAATCCTGCCTGGATCTGCTGCTTCCGTTTTCAGGAGGAAAAGTGCTGTCCGGGATGACCGTGAGGATAATTGCCATTCCTCTTGCCTATTTTGCGATTATCGGCACAGTGAACGGCGTAAATTTCACGGATGGTCTGGACGGTCTTGCGACGGGTGTGACAACGATTGTCGCGGTCTTTTTCACGGTGGTCTCTGTCAGCATGAAAGGCGGGATTGAGCCGATTACTGCGGCAGTTGCCGGCGCGCTGCTGGGATTTCTGCTGTTTAACACATATCCGGCCAAAGTATTTATGGGGGACACAGGTTCGCTTGCGCTCGGAGGATTTGTCGCCGGTTCCGCTTATCTTATGAGGATGCCGCTGTTCCTTCCGCTTGTTGGACTGATTTACTGTGTGGAAGTCCTCTCAGTGATCATACAGGTCACCTATTTTAAAAAGACAGGCGGAAAGCGTATCTTTAAAATGGCTCCGATTCACCATCATTTTGAAAAATGCGGCTGGCCGGAGACCAGGATTGTCACGGTGTTTACCGTGGTCACAACATTTTTG
This sequence comes from uncultured Lachnospiraceae bacterium, assembly GCA_947626965.1. Classification (GTDB taxonomy): domain Bacteria; phylum Bacillota; class Clostridia; order Lachnospirales; family Lachnospiraceae; genus Choladousia. Next base: position 31,749 of record CANQUH010000007.1, on the reverse strand, counting down.
TGTGTGCTCGGACTTGTGGCGGTTGGATGAAATGGGGAGCAAAATACCTTTTGACCCCAGTATCATTTTATGAAATTACCGGGTATGATTGAAACAATGGAGGAACTTGAAATGGAATGGACAGGAGAAACCGTACTGGTTTTTGGTACCGGCATCAGCGGAATCGGGGCTGCCAGGCTGCTGCTTGGCCTGCATGCCGAGGTTGTTTTGTTCGATGAAAATACGGCGGCTGATACAAAAGAGGTGCTTGCGAAGCTTCCGCAGGGAGGAAAGGCGAAAGTACTGCTTGGAGAAATCTCTGATGAGGAGGCAGAACGTCTCACTCTGGTCGTTCTCAGTCCGGGGGTTCCGTGCGATCTGCCGCTTGTAAACCGGCTCAGAGAAAAGGGACTTCCGATCTGGGGAGAGGTTGAGCTGGCGTTCCGGTGCGGAAAGGGAGATGTTCTCGCTGTTACGGGAACGAACGGAAAGACGACAACGACCAGCCTTCTCGGCGAGATCATGAAGCATGTGAGGGAAGAAGTACATGTTGTTGGAAATATCGGCTTTTCCTATACGGAAGCCGTGCAGCATATGACGGAAAAGGCGGTGACGGTCGCTGAGATCAGCAGTTTTCAGCTGGAGACGACGGAGAAGTTTGCGCCAAAAGTCAGCGCAATTCTGAATATTACGCCGGATCATCTGAACCGCCATCACACGATGGAGGAGTATATCCGGGTGAAAGAGCTGATCGCGGCGCATCAGGGTCCGGAGGATACCTGCGTCCTGAATTATGAAGATGAGATTCTCAGAGATTTCGGCGGGAAACTCTCAGTGAAAGTACTCTGGTTCAGCAGCAGACATGTGCTTGCGCGGGGAGTCTATCTCGAGGGGGACATGATCCGCTATGCGTCAGAGACAGGAATCACGGATATCTGTTCCGTGAAAGAGGTGAATCTGCTCGGCGTACATAATTATGAAAATATCATGGCGGCAGCGGCAGCGGCGCTGGCCTATGGAGTTACCGTGGAGGAGATGCGGCCTGTTCTTCGCGCGTTTCAGGCGGTGGAGCACAGGATAGAGTACGTCACTGAGAAACACGGCGTCGTGTATTACAATGATTCCAAAGGAACAAATCCGGATGCGGCGATCAAGGGAATCCAGGCGATGGAGCGCCCGACGCTGCTGATCGGGGGAGGGTATGACAAAAACTCTTCCTATGAGGAGTGGATTCGCGCCTTTGATGGGAAAGTAAAATATCTGGTGCTGATCGGACAGACAAGAGAGAAAATTGCCGAGGCAGCCAGGAGCTGCGGATTTTATAATATTCTGTTTGCGGAGTCACTCGAGGAAGCCGTTGCCATCTGCGCATCCAGGGCAGAAGAAGGCGACGCGGTGCTTCTTTCTCCGGCCTGTGCGAGCTGGGGAATGTTCCCGAATTATGAAGTCAGGGGACGGCAGTTTAAAGAACTGGTACATCGATTGCCCTAGGAAGTGGTAGTTTGCATTTTCGACCTGGCAAACCAGATGGATTTCTGCTGGTTATTGTCCTGTTTTTGACTGGATTCGGACTTCTGGTTTTATACAGTATGAGTTCATATAATGGGCAGGTCCGTTTCGGCGACTCTGCCTATTACTTTAAAAAACAGTTTTTTGCGATGGCCCTCGGCCTTGTGCTGATGTGTATAATTTCTTCCGTGGATTATCATGCGCTGAGCCGTTTTTCGGTTCCCGCCTATCTGATTTCCCTGGCGCTTTCGGGGGCAGTCCTTCTGGTCGGAGACACATACAATGGATCAAAGCGGTGGCTTTCTCTTGGACCTCTGTCTTTTCAGCCGTCCGAGTTTGCAAAACCGGCTGTGATCCTGCTTCTTGCGGGGATTGTCAGCCGTATGCAGAAAAAGAAGAGCCTGGCCATGATCGCGCATGTTACGCTGCCGGTGCTTCCGATTGTGGCGCTGGTTGGTACAAATAATTTAAGTACCGCGATCATTATCCTGGGGATTGCCGTGATCATGATTTTCATATCCAATCCCCGCTATCTGCCATTTGTCTGGATTGTGCTCTGCGGCAGCGGACTGATGGGAATTTTTCTGAGTCTGGAGCAGTACCGTCTGGAACGTCTCGCTATCTGGAGACATCCGGAACTGTACGAAAAAGGGTACCAGACCATGCAGGGACTGTACGCAATTGGTTCGGGCGGACTGTTCGGCCGCGGATTTGGCAACAGTCTGCAGAAGCTTGGTTTTGTCCCGGAAGCACAGAACGATATGATCTTCTCGGTAATCTGCGAAGAGTTTGGCATGTTCGGCGCGTGGCTGCTGATGTTCCTGTTTCTGCTGCTTCTGTGGCGGTTCATGGTTATCGCGACTCATGCGTCTGATCTGTTTGGATCGCTGATTGCCGCGGGGATCATGGGCCATATCGCGATTCAGGTGATTCTGAACATTGCGGTAGTCACCAATACAATCCCGAATACCGGGATTACGCTTCCCTTTATCAGCTATGGAGGGACTTCTGTTCTTTTTCTGCTCTCGGAGATGGGGCTTGCGCTTTCGGTAAGCCGGTGGAGCAGATGATATCTGGAATTTACAGCAAACGACAAAAATATTTGCCGTTTGCTATAAACCCTCCGGGGGATTCTGGTCTGCGTCAGCAGATATTTTCAATCCCTGTACAGTGGAACCCCGGACACTCTCGGTGCATATACTGTAATATATGACTTTTGCAGTCTTGAAGCTGCATGAGGGTGTTTATCAGCAAAGAACCGGGGGATGGGCTTGAGGCATATAACGATAGCAGGCGGGAGGCCGCTTTACGGACAGATAAAAATTCAGGGGTCCAAGAACGCGGTTCTGCCCGTTCTGACGTCCTGCATTCTGGGAGAAGGAATCTGCAGGATTGAAAATTGTCCCCGCATCAGTGACGTGGAGGTTACTCTGAGACTTCTGGAATCAGTCGGGTGCAGGGTCATCCGCAGAGAAAACATGGTGGCTGTCGACGCATCGCAGATTACCTGCTGCAGAATACCGGAGAGGGAAGCGTCCTGCATCCGCTCTTCCATACTTTTTCTGGGAGCTCTGACCGGCAGATGCCGGACCGCCAGTCTTCCGTTTCCGGGCGGCTGCGCAATCGGCGCAAGGCCGGTGGATCTCCATGTCGCCTCGTTTGAGAAGCTGGGGGTACGTTTTGAAGGGAACAGAAGGATTGAAGCGGACGGAAGAGAACTCTGCGGAGCAAAAGTAACTCTGCCGTTTCCAAGTGTGGGGGCGACAGAAAACATTATACTTGCATCGGTGCTCGCGCCTGGGGAAACTCTGATCCAAAATGCCGCCCGTGAGCCGGAAATTGATGAGCTGTGCGGATTTTTAAATCTTCGCGGGGCAAAAACAACGAGAAGGAAGGACGGGAGTATCCGGATTGAAGGTGTCAGGAAGCTGAGACCGGTGAGCTACTCGATGAAACCGGACCGGATTGTCGCGGGGACTTATCTGCTCGCGGCGGCCGCGGCGGGAGGAAGGATCCGGCTGCAGGGAGTGTCCTTATCGGGGCTGGAAAGCCTGGCCGCGGTGCTGCAGAGGATTGGTGTTCAGATAAGAGAGGGGAACGGGAGCTGCGAGCTTGCCTCAGACGGCCGGATTCAGGCGCTTCCCTATCTGGAAACAGCCCCCTACCCGGGATTCCCGACAGATCTGCAGTCCCCTCTGCTCGCGGTACTTGCAGGCGCCGCCGGAGAAAGTCTGATCCGGGAAAAAATATTTGAAAATCGTTTCCGCGTCGTCCCGGAACTTGTGAAGATGGGAGCGGAAATAAAAACAGAGAAAGACTGTGTGAAGATATACGGAAACAGGCATATGCACGGAGCAGATGTCATGGCGACGGATTTAAGAAGCGGCGCGGCGCTCGTCGCTGCCGGACTTGCGGCGCCCGGAACCACAAAGGTGGGCGGACTTGCGTATATCGAACGCGGCTATGAAAATATCTGCCGTGATCTGAGACAGCTTGGAGCGGATATTTCGCTTTCTGACGGAAGCCGAAAGGAAAATCCCCGGAAAGCATAAGATAAACAGGAATTGAACACGATGAAAAGGTACAGGTGAGAGGATGGGACGAATTAGAAAGAAAAGGCAGAGAGCGATCCGTCTTGTGAGCTTATTATTACTGGCAGCGGCCGTTCTGATTATAATACTGGCATTTCGGGTACAAACCGTTGTGGTAAACGGAAACAGACGCTGGTCGGGCCAGGAAATTGCGGAAGGCCTTTCCTATGATTTTCTGACTCAGAATACGCTGTTTCTGACCTGGAAGCACAGGAATGGCGAAGTGCCGGAGAGACTGCCTTATCTTTCGTCCCTCAGAATCAAACTGGATTCTCCCGGCAAGATCACCGTTACAGTGACAGAGAAGGAACTGCTGGGGTATGTGCTGTACAATGACAGGAATCTGTATTTTGATGAGGAAGGCGTCATACTGGAAATTTCGGATGAGATATATGACGGGATTCCGGTGGTCACCGGTGTGAAGATGGGAGAACCGGTGCTGTATCAGAAGGTGCCGACGGAGAGCAGCGCGCAGCTGCGCACAATTCTGAGCATTACGCAGCTTCTGCGGTACCAGGAGCTTACCGCGCAGGAAATCCGCTTTTCCGAGAATATGGATATCACGGTTCGGATCGGGAGTGTGGACGCGATATTGGGGCAGGACGAGTATCTTGAGGAAAAGATCGCAAATCTGCGCGCGATTCTGAATGTGATGAAGGGAAATCAGGGAACGCTTCATATGGAGAATTTTACCGGTAAAAACGAACCGGTGTCTTTCGCGGAAGGGGATATACCGGAGGCAGTAAACGGAGAAAGAAGCACAGAAGACGAACAGCAGACGGAAGAGGAAAGCGGGACTTCTGATGCGGCTCCGGGAGATGATGAGGCGATGGAAAATGGAAACGAAGATGAAAACGGCGCGCAGGAGGAAGGAGGAGAAGATACCCTGGCCGGAGGCGAAGATGAGAACGAAGGCGGCGTACCGGACGGAGCGGATGAAAATGCAGATGCGCCGGACGGAACTGTGCCGGAGAATGAAGACGGGACAGGCCCGGAACAGGAGGACGGGGATTCCTCCGGGGAGGAAGGAGACGATGAAGAAGGAGACGAAGATTCGCAGAATACTTCCACATACGTTATGGCGTTTGATTCTTCCGGGACGCTTCGTTATGACGCGCATATTGTGGATGGGGTGGTTGTGGACGCAAACGGAACTCCGATTGACGGCTGCAGCGTGACAGAAGACGGAAATATAAAAGATGCTTACTGGAATGTCATTGATCCCGATACAGGCCAGCTTGCTCAGTGAAAGTTTTTAAAAATGGGACTTGATAATTTTTTAGAATACCAGTATTATAGAGAAAGAGTACGGTGATACTGGGGCAAGTGCAGCCCAAAGATGCGGCGCCGTAGAGATATGGGACCAAAGGAATGCGAGACTGGTTTTCGAGGAAAAGAGTCAGACGGTGTCCCGTCAGCTACAAGAAGGAGGAAACACGGTGTTAGAGATTATGTCAAATGAATCAGAGTCCGCTGCGAAGATATTGGTCATAGGTGTCGGCGGTGCTGGAAATAATGCGGTAAACAGAATGGTCGAAGACACGATCTGCGGAGTGGAATTTATTGGAGTAAATACGGACAAGCAGGCGCTTCTGCTCTGTAAGGCTCCGACGACGATTCAGATCGGCGAGAAGGTTACCAAAGGACTTGGTGCGGGCGCGAAGCCTGAAGTAGGCCAGCAGGCAGCTGAGGAAAGTACGGAAGAGATCCGTCAGGCGGTACAGGGCGCGGACATGGTATTTGTCACCTGCGGAATGGGCGGCGGCACGGGTACCGGAGCGGCTCCCGTTGTTGCGGGCATTGCGAAGGAGCTTGGAATTCTGACGGTCGGAGTTGTCACGAAACCGTTCCGGTTTGAGGGAAGAACCCGCATGAACAATGCGCTTGCAGGTATCGAGAAACTGAAGGACAGTGTGGATACCCTGATCGTGATTCCGAATGATAAGCTTCTTGAGATTGTGGACCGCAGGACTACGATGCCGGAATCCCTGAAAAAGGCGGATGAGGTGCTTCAGCAGGCGGTACAGGGAATCACGGATCTGATCAATCTTCCGGCTCTGATCAATCTTGACTTTGCGGATGTGCAGACAGTCATGATCGACAAGGGAATCGCCCACATTGGAATCGGGCAGGCAAAAGGAGATGACAAAGCTCTTGAAGCGGTCAAGCAGGCAGTGGCGAGTCCTCTGCTTGAGACGACGATCGAAGGTGCATCCCATGTGATCATCAATATTTCCGGAGATATTTCCCTAATGGATGCAAATGATGCGGCAAGTTACGTTCAGGAGCTGGCCGGAGACAATGCAAATATTATTTTTGGTGCGCTGTATGACGATACATATGCAGATGAGGCAAGTGTTACCGTCATAGCGACAGGTCTTGAGGATGTAAATCAGGCTCCCGCCAGACAGACGGGCGGTATGAGGAATCAGAGAAATAATGCCTCTGAGTTCAGCTACCGGAAGGAGACGTCTTCCGGGCCGCTTCCGTTCCAGAGAAGCCAGACGCCGTCAGCAGGTACGGCAGCGCAGCAGCCGCGCCAGACGACGACACAGTTTGGAACAATGCGGATGCCGGAGCGGAAGGTGCAGGAGAAGGATATCCAGATACCGGATTTCCTGCGCAGAAATTAATATACAGTGATTATGGACAGGTCAGAGGCGTGGACTCCGGATGGAGCTCACGCCTCTGTTCAATTAAACTTTTATGCCCGCGCTGCGGGCATCGCGACGAGTGAAAGCCGATGACTCCGTGCTTTCAGCGGTCTCCGCTCCGCTTCGGTCGGTGCTAAACGAACGTCCACTGGACGTTCAGCACCTCGTCATCGCCGCCGGTATTCGCAATTCGCATCATTCGCTCTGCTCATGCTGCTGTATTGCTCATACCGTCTTGCCCGTCCGATGTCCATTCGCCGGCGCATGCGAGCATGCCCGTCGATGGCCGCCGTCCGAGGCTTTCTCAGTAAAGTATTTTCCACGGATCTTTTCCACAGGCATTTCAAGGCCGGTCCAGATCTGGAACGCCGCAGCCCCCTGGTGAAGCAGCATATACATTCCGTTGAATGTCCGGCATCCCGCCTGCCCTGCGTCATTCAGAAGCTTCGTGCGCGCCGGATTGTATATGATGTCGGAAACCATCAGTCCGGGATGGAGCATGGAAACGTCAGGAATCGGGGAGACGTCTGTGGCAGGAGCCATCCCGATGGAAGTTGCGTTCGTCAGAAGCGTGCTTTCCTCCAGGCACCGGCCAAAAGCCTGCTGATCTGCCAGATCGGTCAGATCGGCGCGGCAGGAGGTATTGCGGTTGATCAGGTCCACAATTTTCTGCGCGTGGTTCCAGGAACGCCCTTTCCGGTTTACGATGTGGAGAACAGGAACTCCGTCGAGGGCCGCCTGCACGGCAATGGAGGAAGCTGCTCCTCCGGCTCCGAGCAGCGTCATGGGACCGCTGTGGATGTCATATCCCTGTTCCTGGGCAGAACGCATGTATCCGATTCCGTCTGTATTGTGCCCGATCAGCCGGCCGTTTTCATTTTTCACGGTATTGACGGCTCCGATCATCGCGGCCGCCTCAGAGAAACCATCCAGATGCTCCATGATCCGCTCCTTGTCGGGCATTGTAATATTAAAGCCGAACACATTCATTTCTCTGAATCCCCGGACCAGATTTTTCAGGTCAGCCTGGCTGGTATCAAAACACAGGTAGATCCAGTCGATTCCCAGAAGCTGGAATGTCTCATTATACATAAGAGGGGAAAGGCTGTGACCAATTGGAGAGCCAAGCAGACCTCCAAGTCTTGTGTGTCCGGTAATCTGAATTGACATGATAAATACCTCGTCTTTCGTGAAATTTCTGTAAGGTTCTGATTTGCGCGGACAGCGGATGATCCGCCTGTCTGTAATAACTATACTGGTTTGGCAGAGTGATGTCAATCGGATGGGATACAAAAAAATAATAAAAATACAGATTCCGGCACTGAAAAAAATACCGTGCATATAATAAATGCAGAGAAGTATTTGGAGAAAAGGAAGCAGAAGGATGCGATGCAATGCGTTTGTTTGAACTGAGACGAAAAGAAGTGATCAACACCCGCACCTGCTGTTCGATCGGCTGCGTCAGCGATATCGACATTGACTGTCAGACAGGCTGCGTCAATGCTCTGGTAGTTCCGGGACCAGGAAAATTCTGCTGGTTTTTCGGACGCGACACGGAGTATATTATTCCCTGGAGGTGTGTTGTGCAGACTGGCCCGGATATTATACTGGTCGATATTGACGAAGAAAAAGTCCTGAAAAAATGCGGGTGACTTTACACCCGCAGATAATTTCGCATGCTTTTCAGAGCATTTTTTTCAAGTCTTGAAACCTGAGCCTGGGAAATCCCAATCTCCGAGGCCACTTCCATCTGAGTTCTTCCCTCAAAAAAACGCATCTCGATGATATGACGTTCTCTTGCGTCGAGTCTCTTGATTGCTTCTCCCAGGGAGATGGATTCCACCCAGTTTTCCTCTTTATTTTTTTTGTCGCTGATCTGATCCATCACATACAGAGTATCGCCTCCTTCTGTGTATACTGGTTCATACAGGCTGACGGGGCTCTGGATTGCGTCCATCGCATAGACGATATCCTCCCTGGAAACACCGATTTCTTCAGCAATTTCATGTATTGTAGGTTCTTTCTGATGTGTCTTTGTATAGTTTTCTTTCGCGTAGATTGCCTTGTATGCCGTATCGCGCAGCGAGCGGCTGACACGAATGGAATTGTTGTCTCTGAGATAACGACGTATCTCGCCGATGATCATCGGAACCGCATAGGTTGAGAATTTCACATTCAGGTTTGTATCGAAATTGTCGATTGCCTTCATCAGCCCGATACATCCGATCTGAAACAGATCGTCCACATTCTCATTGCTTGCGGAGAAACGCCGGATTACGCTGAGAACCAGCCGCAGATTCCCCTTGATATACAGCTCGCGCGCTTCATCGTCACCGGACTTGATCCTTGCAAAAAGATCTTCTTTCTCCTGGGCAGTCAGCACCGGAAGCCTGGATGTGTTGACACCGCATATTTCTACCTTATTCAACGCCATGTGATCATCCTCCTAAACGTAAGGTTCAGTAAAATGATTCACCTTATGAGGCTGTGATATTCGTTTCCGGCCGAAATAAAAAAAGTTTTGGCCCTTGACAGATGCGGCTATTCGAATCTGACGATTTCCCTCTTAAGTCTTTTTATAATGCGTTTTTCCAGCCTGGAGATGTAGGACTGCGAAATGCCGAGCAGATCCGCAACTTCTTTCTGGGTCTTTTCTTCTCCGTCGCGCGTGGTAAAGCCAAACCGCAGATGAACGATTGTACGCTCACGTTCCGAGAGATGATCAATCGCCTTGTTCAGCACATGATATTCCGCCTCTGTCTCGATATCCCGGCAGATAACATCCTCATCGGTTCCAAGGATATCGGAGAGCAGGAGTTCATTCCCGTCCCAGTCTACGTTCAGCGGTTCATCGATCGAGACTTCCATCCGTGTCTTGCTGTTTCTTCTCAGGTACATCAGGATTTCATTCTCAATACATCGGGAAGCGTAGGTGGCAAGCTTGATTTTTTTGTCTGTCTTAAAGGTATTGATCGCTTTGATCAGGCCGATTGTGCCGATGGAGATCAGGTCTTCCACGCCGACACCGGTATTGTCAAATTTTTTGGCTATGTAGACGACCAGGCGAAGGTTTCTTTCGATTAATTCGCTTTTTGCTTTTCCTTCTTCTCCGCGGCTGAGCATGGCGAGAAGAGCCTGTTCTTCTTCCGGTTCCAGAGGCGGAGGAAGTACTTCCGTCCCTCCGATATAATGGGTGTCATTCGTCTTTCCAAACAGCATATCTCCGAATCCCGCCGCCATTTTGATCTGGAAACGCTGCGGCACTGCAATCTTTACTATCATCACACATCCTCCTTTTTCTGTCAGATTTTAATATGTTCCGGATTTAATATGACCTGGTAGGCATCCCGCAGGCTTATTCTTTCATTGCTGACTGCGAAGAGAGGCCTTTCAATCTCACTTTTTCCAGATGAAGTGCTTACATACATTTTGTCCAGGATAACCGCGCGCATCCATCCGTGTTCCCTGCCGATGCTGTGATAGGGAATCAGGAAGAATCCTTTTTTCTGGTCCCAGCCATCCCCGAGGAATTCCTGCGCGCTCTTTGCGTCCAGAATGCTCACAGGCTGCCGGGTGAGAGGCTCTCTCAAGCGGTTTCCGGTGTCCACCAGAGCACGAAAAGTCATGCTTTTATTTTCCCAGAACAGCGAGACGCTGACTTCCTGTTCCTTTATCTGCCGGCAGATTTTAATTTTCTTCCACAAAAAACGAAGAAGAAAAAATGCTGCCAGTCCGCCGGCGGCAGCCGGCACCGGAAACAGGGACAGAACCGCCTGAATCGCTCCGCCGAAACAGAACATAATGAAAAACAGGAAAAAGATTCCGTGGATTCTTCGGCCCCGTTCAAATGCCGCGGCTGCTGACAGAAACAGTCCTGCCGCCGACAGCCATCCGTTTTCTGTAAAAAGATATCCGCACTGGAAGACGGCAAAGATGAAATCGGCTGTAAGAATCTTCCATACGGTATTTTTTTCTCCGAGTACCAGCATGGTCAGATTCAGCAGCAGATATCCGAATAAAAGCTGTTCTGCAAAAAACTGATCTATGTAAACTTCAAAATACACAAAAGAAAAGAACACCTCCTGTGGCTGCTGCGTGATTACAGTATACTCCACAGAAAGGTGTTCTTTTGTCAAAACAGGGGAAGCTTTTCCCATTTTCTGTCGACATTTTCTGACATGGAATCAGGATTTCGTGTTGTATGAGGCTGCGAAGACAGCCTCTTTCATCCCGCGGAAAATATCTTCAGGCCAGAAGCTTCAGGGCGCTGCTTACACCGTCCGCGCTCATCTGGCCGGGAGCGGAGGCCCTGCCCGCCGCGGCGAACGTCACGGCGGAACCGTCGAGATATCCAGCAAGGCGGCTGAGCGCGCCAAGCTGCCCCATGGACATCGTGATAAACGGGCGGTCGGCATACTGTTCTTCCATCGCGACGGAAGCGAGCAGAAGTTCCAGAACGTCTGAGCGGCTTTGCGGCATCACGGCCATCTTGGTGATATCCGCACCGAGAGACTGCATCCGGCAGAGCGTCTGCAGAATCTCCTCATGTCCGGGCGTCTTCTGGAAATCATGACAGGAGCAGATCACGCCGGTGCCGGTGCTTTGTATTGCCGGAATCAGATCTGCCAGGATTTCCTCCCCTATATGATACTCTACGTCGATCAGATCGATCAGGCCGGAATTTGCGGCAGAAAGGCAGAGCGTCCGGTAAGCTTCCAGGGTTATTTCCATATTTCCGCCTTCCGGTTTCGTGCGGAATGTGAACAGCAGCGCCGTATCGCCGAGACTGCCGCGGATACTCTGAAGCATGTTCAGAACGTTATCCGGCCTGGTTCCGCCGTCCAGGTAATCCGCGCGCCACTCGACGAGATCGTGAGGTCCTGCTTTTATCTGGTCAAGCTGTTCTTTTATGTCTTCTCTGTTTTTTCCCACAAGCGGTACGCAGACTGCGGGCTGTCCCGCTCCGAGCTGCAGATTCCGCACGGAGAATGCGGTATAGTTTTTTCTTGTCATGGTAGTTTCTCCTTAAATTTTTATGATTCTGAAATGTCAGTTCAGTATAGCTTATCCGACAGGAAAAGACAACCTGTTTTGAAATGATTGACAGTATTCGCGGATTCCGTTATACTCAGATATGAAAAATCATGGAAGTGAACGCCTGTCATGAAAGATAAGGAGGGGAGTTTTCGTGAAATGCCCGTTTTGCAATAAAGATAATACGCATGTGGTGGATTCCAGGCCTGCGGATGACAACTGTGCGATCCGCAGAAGAAGACTGTGCGACGACTGCGGGAGACGTTTTACCACCTACGAGAAGGTGGAGACAATTCCGATGATTGTCATCAAGAAAGATCAGACACGTCAGGAATACGACAGAAGCAAGATCGAAGCGGGAGTTATGCGCGCGTGCTACAAGCGGCCGCTCCCCATTGATGAGATACGCGAGATGATCGACCGCATTGAGCTTGAGATATTCAATCTGGAAGAAAAAGAGATCTCAAGCAATGTGATCGGGGAGATTGTCATGGATAAACTGAAAGAGCTGGACGCGGTGGCATACGTCAGATTTGCGTCGGTCTACCGGGAATTCAGGGATATTAATACGTTTATGGATGAACTGAAAAAAATTCTGGAATGAATTGTCTGCGCGTGCAGATACTTCATGATTCAGCTGAGAATCGGTGATTAATTTGAGAAAAAGAATAGAGCAGTTATTAAATGGTAAATTTGAATACAAACCTCCGCGTCTTTTGATAGAGCCGGAGTCGCTGACGCTGCATATGCGCCCCGGAGAACGTGTACAGGGAAGCTTTTCCCTGTCGGCTGACTCGGGAGTGAGATTCAAAGGATTCCTTTTTTCCTCAAATCTGCGTATGCTGTTTGATCCGGCGGAATTTTCAGGGACAACAAATGAGATACGCTATCAGGCGGATACGGTCGGGATGAGCAGCGGCATGAAAGAGGAAGGCTCTTTTACAATCTGCTCGGAACTGGGTGAGCATACGCTTCCGTACACGATTATTGTGGAAGAAGAGCCGCCGGAAGAAAGCGGAGATGAAATTTCGGATGTCAGAGAACTTGCCGCGCTTGCCAGGCAGGATTTCCAGAAGGCGTACCGCTGTTTTATTTCTGAGAATTTCGGAAAGCTGCTGGAAAAGGACTGGCCAAGGCTTTTCGGCGTGTATGAGGCGATCCGGAAATCTTCGTTTAATTATCAGAGCTTCGAAGAATTTTTGAACGGCGCCGGCGTGAAGGAGCCGGTCGAGATTTCTGTGGATGCCGACCAGATTGTGCATTATGGAGTAAAGGAGAGTGTGCGGGAATCTTTCCGCATAACCAGACACGGCTGGGGATTTACAAAAATTTCTCTTAAGTCGGACGCTCCGTTTGTGAGACTTGAGAAAACTCTGCTTACGACAGATGAATTTGCAGGAAGTACCTGCGATGTGGGGTATGTGATCGACTATGCGCTCATGCATGAGGGAAACAATTATGCGCAGATACAGATTGACACGGTCTATCAGACAATCTATGTGCGGTTTATCCTGAAGAAAGCAGGAGATGCTTCCAGGATTCACGCGGGCCGTATCCGCAAAAGGATGCAGTGCAAGCTGGAAAATCATTATGTGAGTTTTCGTCTGCAGAAACAGAAGGCCGAGACGTGGATTTCGCGGTCGGTAAAGCTCATAGGGAATTATAAAAGATCGGGCGGGACGGATGTATTTGCGGATCTGTTCCTTATTCAACTGTACTACGCAGATAATAAAAAACAGAAGGCGGTCCGCCTTTTAAAGGAGATAGAGGAGGACCCCGGCCGGCTTAAAACCGTGGAGCAGTATGGGTTTTATCTGTATCTGACAACGTTTTTCTGTCAGGACGCCTCTTACGTGGACCAGATGGAGAGTGAGATCAGGCAGCTGTTTGAGGAAAACGGGACAAGCTGGGTGCTGCAGTGGATTCTGCTTTACCTGCAGGAGGAGCTGCTCTCGGATGATGAGGCGAAATATAAGGCGGTATCCCACCAGTTTGACTGCGGATGCCGCAGCAGAATCATGTATCTCGAGGCATGGCAGATTCTGAAGCGCAGTCCGTTTATGCTGCGCCGCTCCGGTGATTTTGAACTCCATCTGCTTCGTTTTGCCGCGAGAGAAAAAGTGCTTACGGAGGAGATCGCGCTTCAGATCTCTGAGATTGCGCTTCACCATGAAACGTACAGCCGGATTCTGTACGAGATTCTTGCGGCCGCTTACGAGGCTTTTCCGTCAGATGAGCTGATCAAGGCGGTCTGTACGCTTCTTATGAAAGGACGGAAGAAAGCGCCGGAGTACTTTAAGTGGTACGAACTGGGCGTGGAGCGCGGGCTTCGTATTACGGGACTTTATGAATACTATATGGGAGCGATGGAATTCACGGATATGAATGACATGCCTCAGATTATCCGCATGTATTTTTCCTATGATACGTCGCTTGGCTATGAGAAACGGGCGGTTGTGTACCGCAACGTTCTCGCAAATAAAGAATCGGACCCGCAGACTTACCGGACCCATCGGGCCGCGATGCAGAAATTTGCGCTGGAACAGCTTGAGATGGGACATCTGACAGATGATCTTGCCGTGCTTTATCAGGAACTGCTCAGACCGGAGACTTTGAGCCGCTCCTGTGTGGAAAAGCTGTTCCGCATGCTGGAGAGCTATGAGATAATCTGCGAGTCTCCTCAGATGAAACAGGCGGTGGTCTATTCTCCTTATATGACGCAGGAGGAAGTGACTCCGTTCGTAAACGGAAAAGCGGTGATTCAGGTATATGAACCGGATTCCGCGGTAATGGTGACAGATCAGGAGGGAAGCCGGTATCCGGCCTTCCTGTTATGCAATATCCGGCGGATTTTTGAAAATGAGACGCTGCTTGACTGGTGCATCCGGAAAAGGACGGAGCTGCCGGGCGCGATGCTGTATGTCAGCAGCCGTGCACTGTTCCAGGACGAGCCGGGGCCGGATGACCTCTGGTATCTGACAAACGCATGCGGGAAGGAATATTTTACCGGGAGATACAGAGACCGGCTCAGAGCGTACGTCCTTTCGTACTATGCGGCGCATCCGCTGGATGAGACCATGCCGGAATTTGTGAGAAAAATTCCGGTTCAGGAATACGTAAAGGTGGATAAGGCAGCGCTGATCACGCTGCTCGCAGAGGAAGGGCTGTGCGAGCTGGCCTTTGACCTGCTGGACCGCTTCGGAGTGGAGGGAATTCCTCTGATTCAGCTCGTCCGTGTCTGCAGCCGTATGGTGCTTGCCTGTGAGTTCGAGGAGAACCGCATGCTGCTTGCGCTGTGCCGCTACTGCTTTTCCAGCGGCAAATATGACGACAAGCTTCTGCGCTATCTGCTCCTTTACTATGAAGGTCCTGTGCGGGATATGGAACAGGTCTGGCAGGCCGGAATGGAATTTGAGCTTGACACGATGCTGATTGAGGAAAAGATCATAACAATGCTGCTTTTTACGCGGTGCCACACACAGGGAACAGAGCCGGTTTTTGAGTCATACCGGAAAAAAATGGGACGCAGGAAGCTGTGCCTGGCCTATGTGAATATGAAGGCTTACGAGTATTTTGTGAAAGGAATGCCCGTCGCGGCTTCCGTATTCCGGTATATCGAGCATGATTATGAGGAACTTTTCGAGAGAGGCAGACTGAATGAACAGGAAGATGTGTGCAGGCTTGCGCTGCTGCAGTATTATGCGAACTGTCCTTCTCTGGATGAACTTCAGGAGTCATTTGCGGAGAAACTTCTGGAGGAATACAATGCAAAGAACATGAGATTTGCCTTCTGGACAAAATTTGACGAAAAACTTCTGGCTCCGTATCAGATGGACGGCAAGGTCTATATAGAATATGCCGCCGATCCCAGGAGCACGGTGACACTCTGTTTTCGCAAAAATAAAAATGAAGATTACAGAAAAGAAATAATGAAGAACTGTTTTGAGGGAATATTTGTCAGGGAGTTCACTTTGTTTTACGGAGAGGAGCTGGAGTGCTATCTGGAAGAAGTATCGGAAGGAACGGTGAAGCGTTCTGATACAAGATCTCTGTCGGCGGGCAGCCGCGAAGGGAATGTTTTTACAAAATATGAAATTTTGAATGATCTGATACAGGCGAAAGGTCAGGGGGATGAAAAAGCTCTGCGCGAAGGACTGGAGACGTTTGTAATCCAGGAGTATCTGGCAAAAGAGCTGTTTACACTGATATAGGGTGAAGAATATGATACAGGCGGTAAATGAACTGATTCTCGGGATTGATCTGAGAAGTGAGCATTCGCAGGTGAGTTACTATCACCAGTCTTTCAGAGAGCCGGTGACGGCCGGCGGGACACAGGGGGAGGAGGATCCTTTTCTCCCTATGGCTCTCCGGATGGATGAGGACGGAAACTGGCATTTCTGGGACGGTCTCCAGGATGAAAAAAATGAGAAAGATAAGTGCCGGGTTACAGGGATCTATGAACTGGTCGAGAGCGGGGAAGATACGCTTGTCTGCGGGGAGAAGATGCCTCCCGCAAAAATTCTCGGCATTTATTTTTCATGCTGTATGGAGCTTTTAAAATTTGTTACAAAACAGACAAGATTTCAGATTATGGTAACTGTCAGGAAACTGACGAAGCCTTGGAGCAGCGTGACTGCAGAGGCGCTGGAAGGACTTGGAATTGAGCGCAAATATATTTTTATCCAGGATTATCTTTCTTCTTTCTATTATTATACGGTAAATCAGAAAAAGGAATTCTGGAAACAGGATGTCGCGCTCCTTGAATATGAGGAAGAGGCGATGGTCGGCTACGTTCTCCATATCAACCGTTCCACCCGTCCCGCGATTGCCACGGTTGATAAGGTAGCCAGACAGCCGGTTGGAAGTGAGATTCGCGGGGACAGGAACGATAAGGAATGGGATGCGGAGAAAGACCGGCTGTTTTTCGAGCTCCTCAAGAAGGTGTTCGAGCGCAGGAACATTACAGTCAGCTATATGATTGGCGATTTTTATGATAAAAGCTGGGCTGTGCGTTCCATACAGTACATGTGTTACAGGCGGCGTGCCTATCAGGGGCAGAATCTTTATTCCCGCGGCGCGTGCTATGCCGCGATGGAGCGGGCCGGAATCATTGCGGACCGGGGGATCATCTTCAGCGGAGGCGATATGGTGTCCGTTAATCTTGGAATGGAGATGAGAATCCGCGGAAAAGAAACGTACTATCCTCTTGTGACGGCCGGAGTAAATTGGTACGAGGCCCATCATGTCTGTGAGTTTATTCCGTCTGGAGAACGCGAGATAAGGATTCTGTCGCGGCCTATGACGCCGGGAGATATGGTGACGCATATCCTGCGGTTTGGCGGGCTGAAGGATCGCCCGGACCGCACGCTGCGGCTCAGGCTGACCCTGTATTTTACATCTGTGAGCTGCTGTCATGTGGAGCTTGAGGATATGGGATTTGGAGGATTGTTTAAGTCTTCCGGCATGCGCTGGGAGAGAGATATTATGTTCTGAAGAAAGCGGGTAGAGAACGTGAGCTATGATCTGTGTCTGACAGAACAGGCGAAAAAGCCTTATTTTATTGAGAGTATACGCACAGATATCTATTCTCTTGAAGAATTGTGCTATTATCTGTATCACAATATTTATCTAATAGATGAGACTATTATAAATGAAGGTTTGTGTGACTGGATCCGCGATGAACTGGGACTGACCAGGCTGTACCGGCAGCTGTACGCTCAGCTGGAGAAAAAGGAGGGGGCAGCCTTCTTTGTATTCCCGATTTTCCGGGAGGCAGGGTATCTGAATGTCCAGGAAGGAAGAGAATTTCAGGAAAAACTTTCCCGTCTCGAAGTTCAGTCGGAAGAAGTCAGACAGAAGATGAGAGGAGATTACCTGGTAAAAGAAAAAATGTTTGCGAGGGCTGTCAGCGTGTACCGAAGGATTCTCGAAAAAAAAGGCCCTGGCAGACTTGGCGTGCAGTTTTATTCTTCCATCTGGAATAATCTGGGCGCCGCGTATGCGGGACTGTTCCGGTACGACAAAGCGGCGGAATGTTTTCTTGAATCATGGAAACTGGGAAAAACAAAAGAGACCTTCCGCAAATATGTCAGCGCCCTGCCTTTGTATCTGTCCGAGCAGGAATACAGGGAAAAACTCAGGGAACTGGATGCCGACTCCTATCTTGTCCAGAGAATTCAGGAGTACAATGCGGAACTTTGCAGGAAGGCGGACGCGCAGAAAAAGGTGGAGGAGATACTTTCCGGGGATGTGGACGAGTATCTCGATGAACTGAAACGCCAGTACCGCAGGAGCGCAAAGCTGTAAAAACTGCCGATGGAAATCTGCGAACTCCTTTACTTATCTCTTGCTTTCTGGAAACAGATAGGATATAATTTGCAGGTGGCCGCCGCGGCATTGCCGGGCAGGGCCGGATGAGAAAGCCCGGGGTCCGTCCGGGACTTCCATGAGACAAACGACATAGGAAAAGAGGACAGGTGAATTTATGGAAAAAAGAGAATTGCTTTATGAAGGAAAGGCCAAGAAAGTGTACAGTACGGATGTCGAGGATGTCGTTATTGTAGACTACAAGGATGATGCGACTGCGTTTAACGGGCTGAAAAAGGGAACGATCGCTGGCAAGGGTGTGATAAACAACCGCATGACGAACCATGTGTTCAAAATTCTTGAGGCAGAAGGGGTTCCGACTCACCTGATCGAAGAGCTGAGCGACCGCGAGACGGCAGTCCGCAAGGTGGAGATTGTGCCGCTTGAAGTTATCGTCAGGAATATTGCGGCAGGAAGCTTTTCCAAGCGCCTTGGAGTGCCGGAAGGTACGCCGTTTAAGGAGCCGACGCTGGAGTTCAGCTACAAAAATGATGAACTTGGAGATCCGCTGATCAATGATTACTTTGCGATTGCCCTTGGCCTTGCTACCAGAGAAGAGATTGAAACCATCACAAAGTATGCGTTTAAGGTGAATGATGTCCTGAAAAAGTATTTCCTTCAGGCAAATATCGAGCTGGTCGACTTCAAGATCGAGTTCGGACGCTACAAGGGACAGATTCTTCTCGCGGATGAGACATCACCGGATACCTGCAGACTGTGGGATGCAGATACCCATGAGAAGCTGGATAAAGACCGCTTCCGCAGAGATCTCGGAAATGTGGAGGAAGCGTACAACGAGGTATTCAGACGCCTGGGACTTTAAAAGATCAGGAACTGCCTCGCAGAGCGGGAAGACGGTCCGGGTCTGAACGCTCGGGTCTCCTGCTGCACCGGTTACTGTTTACTCTCCTGCTGCCATGGTCAGCGGCGGCGCTTCACAGCCGGGATGTGAACGGTAATCTGTATCGCTCATATATGGAATTGACAGGAGAGTAGAGACAGATGAAGAGTGAAATCTATGAGCAGACTGACTCCACGGACAAATTAAAAGAGGAGTGCGGCGTCTTTGGAATTTATGATTTTTCCGGAGAAGATGTCGCTTCAACGATTTATTACGGACTGTTTGCACTGCAGCACCGCGGACAGGAAAGCTGCGGAATTGCGGTCAGTGATACAAAGGGTCCGCAAAGGAAAGTTTTGTCCCATAAAGGAATGGGGCTGGTCAATGAAGTTTTTTCAGGAAAGCATCTCGCAAAGCTCAAGGGAGATATCGGAGTCGGACATGTCCGTTATTCGACGGCCGGAGGGAGCACACGTGAGAATGCGCAGCCGCTTGTGCTGAATTATGTAAAGGGAACGCTTGGACTTGCACACAACGGCAATCTGGTCAATGCGCCGGAACTTCGCCGGGAGCTGGAATATGACGGAGCAATTTTCCAGACAACGATTGATACGGAGGTTATTGCGTATCATATTGCGCGCGCAAGGACAAGAACAGCGAGTGTTGAGCAGGCAGTTGCCTCCGCGATGCGAAGACTTGCCGGGTCGTACTCGCTGATTGTCATGTCTCCGCGAAAACTGATCGGGGCGCGGGATCCTTACGGATTCAGACCTCTCTGCATTGGAAAGCGCGATAACGCGTGGATTCTTGCATCGGAAACGTGTGCGCTTGACACGATCGGCGCTGAGTTTGTGCGGGATGTCAAACCGGGTGAGATTGTGACGATCACGCCGGATCAGGGGGTTGTCTCCGACTGCAGCATGTGTCTCGACGAGAAAAGCGGGGAGAAGGCCGCGCGCTGCATCTTTGAATATATTTATTTTGGAAGGCCGGACAGCCGGATGGACGGAGTCAGCGTTTACAATTCCAGACTTCTCGCCGGAAAATATCTTGCGATGGATTCGCCTGTGGAGGCGGATCTTGTGGTCGGGGTTCCGGAATCCGGGAATGTCGCGGCGCTCGGGTATTCGCTGGAGTCAGGAATTCCGTACGGAACTGCCTTTGTAAAAAACGGGTATGTGGGACGCACGTTTATCAAGCCAAAACAGAGCAGCCGTGAGTCGAGCGTCCGCGTGAAACTGAATGTGCTCCGGGACGCCGTGGAAGGCAAACGTGTGATTATGATCGACGATTCGATTGTCCGCGGAACGACGAGCGACCGGATTGTGCGTATGCTGCGGGAGGCAGGAGCGAAGGAAGTTCACATGCGCGTCAGTTCTCCGCCGTTTTTGTACCCCTGTTATTTTGGTACGGATGTGCCGGCGAGCGACCAGCTGATCGCGTGGAACCGTTCGGTCGAGGAGATCCGGCAGATCATCGGAGCTGATTCGCTTGCCTATCTGGAGATGGACCGTCTGGAGCAGATGGTCGGAGGTCTTTCCATCTGCAAGGGCTGTTTTACAGGGAATTATCCGGTGGCGCCTCCGACGGAGGATATCCGGGGAGAATATGACCGGTAGATATGGGACTGACGGGTGAGATTTGCAAAACATAGTTTGTTCCGATTTTGCGAAAGGGGAATCTTATGAGCACAGACAGATATCAGAGTCCGCTTTCAGAGCGGTATGCGAGCAAGGAAATGCAGTACATCTTTTCACCGGATATGAAATTCCGCACCTGGAGAAAGCTCTGGATCGCGCTTGCCGAGACAGAACAGGAGCTCGGACTTCCGATCACGGATGAACAGATTGCGGAGCTGAAAGCTCACAGCGATGATATTAATTATGAAGTGGCCAGGGAAAGAGAGAAGATTGTGCGCCATGATGTGATGTCGCATGTCTATGCGTATGGAATCCAGTGTCCAAAGGCAAAACCGATCATTCACCTCGGGGCGACTTCCTGTTATGTCGGAGACAATACGGATATCATTATTATGACGGAAGCGCTCCGGCTTGTGAAAAAGAAACTTGTCAACGTCATTGCCCAGCTGGGAAATTTTGCGGACAAGTACAAGGATCAGCCGACGCTGGCGTTTACGCATTTTCAGCCGGCGCAGCCGACGACGGTCGGCAAGAGAGCGACGCTCTGGGCGCAGGAATTCCTGATGGATCTGGAGGATCTCGAGTATGTGCTCTCCACAATGAAACTGCTGGGCTCAAAAGGAACCACCGGAACGCAGGCGAGTTTTCTGGAGCTGTTTGACGGAGATCAGGAAAAAATTGACAGGATCGATCCGATGATCGCGCAGAAGATGGGATTTTCTTCCTGTGTTCCCGTGTCGGGACAGACGTATTCCAGAAAGACGGATACGAGAGTGCTGAATGTTCTCGCGGGGATCGCGGCGAGCGCGCACAAAATGTCGAACGACATTCGTCTGTTGCAGCATCTGAAGGAAGTGGAGGAGCCGTTTGAAAAAACGCAGATTGGATCTTCTGCGATGGCATACAAGAGAAATCCGATGCGCAGCGAGCGTATCGCTTCCCTTTCGAGATATGTAATCTGTGATGCGCTGAATCCGGCAATCACGTCCGCGTGTCAGTGGTTTGAGCGGACGCTGGATGATTCCGCGAACAAGAGACTTTCGATTGCGGAGGGCTTTTTGACCGTGGATGGTATTCTTGATCTGTGTCTGAATGTGACGGACGGTCTGAAGGTATATCCGAAGGTGATTGAGAAGCACCTGATGGCGGAGCTTCCGTTTATGGCGACGGAGAATATCATGATGGATGCCGTCAAGGCCGGCGGCGACCGTCAGGAGCTTCATGAAAAGATCCGCGAGCTCTCGATGGAGGCCGGAAGGAATGTCAAGGAAGAAGGCCGGGAGAACAATCTGCTGGAGCTGATTGCGGCGGACCCGTCTTTCCATATGACACTGGAAGATCTCGAAGCCTCCATGCAGCCGGCCAGATACGTCGGCCGCTCAAAAGAGCAGGTGGAAGCGTTCCTTTGCAGTGTGGTCCGTCCGGTACTTGAGAAAAATCAGGAGCTTCTCGGGATCAGGGCTGAGATTAATGTCTGATGGTGCATACTATAAATGAAAGATTTTAGGAGGAATTGTCTATGGTACAGGCAGTCGTTGGAGCCAATTGGGGCGATGAAGGAAAGGGAAAAATCACGGATATGCTCGCCGAGAAGGCGGATATTGTCGTGCGGTTTCAGGGAGGTGCGAATGCAGGGCATACAATTGTAAACAACTACGGCAAATTTGCGCTTCACACGCTTCCATCCGGCGTGTTTTATGGCCATACGACCAGTATTATAGGAAACGGGGTTGCCCTGAATATACCGGTACTGTTCAGTGAGATCAGGGGACTCACAGACCGCAGCGTTCCGATGCCGAAAATCCTTATCTCCGACCGCGCACAGATAGTTATGTCGTATCATATTCTGTTTGATCAGTATGAGGAAGAGCGCCTTGCAGGGAAGTCATTTGGTTCAACAAAATCCGGAATTGCTCCGTTTTATTCTGATAAGTACGCAAAGATCGGTTTTCAGGTAAGCGAACTTTTCGATGAGGAGCGTCTTGTGGAGAAGGTGCAGCGTGTCTGTGAGATCAAAAATGTACAGCTGGAGCATCTGTACCACAAGCCGACGCTTGTTCCGGAAGAGATTCTCGCGGAACTGAAACGTTATCGGGAGATGGTGGAGCCGTTTGTCTGTGATACGTCCGCTTATCTGTACGAGGCGATCCAGGCAGGAAAGAATATTCTTCTTGAAGGCCAGCTCGGTTCGCTGAAAGATCCGGATCACGGAATTTATCCGATGGTTACGTCATCTTCCACACTTGCGGCCTATGGCGCAATCGGGGCAGGAATTCCTCCGTATGAGATCAAAAAGATCATTACGGTCTGCAAGGCATACTCCAGCGCTGTCGGCGCGGGGGCGTTTGTCAGTGAGATTTTTGGAGACGAAGCGGATGAGCTGAGAAAACGCGGCGGCGACGGCGGAGAGTACGGCGCGACGACCGGAAGGCCAAGGCGCATGGGCTGGTTTGACTGTGTGGCTTCCAGGTACGGCTGCCGTATTCAGGGAACGACCGATGTGGCGTTCACGGTTCTTGACGTTCTTGGATATCTGGATGAAATTCCGGTCTGTGTGGGATACGAGATTGACGGCGAGGTGACGACCGACTTCCCGACCACTGCGAAGCTGGAAAAGGCAAAGCCGGTACTTAAGGTTCTTCCTGGCTGGAAGACCGATATCCGCGGAATTCGTAAATATGAGGAGCTGCCGGAGAACTGCAGAAATTATATCGAATTTATCGAACAGCAGATTGGCTTCCCAATCACGATGGTATCAAATGGACCGGGAAGAAAAGATATTATTTACCGGTAAGAGGGGTATGGCGGCTGCGGCAGATAGAGTGTGAACAGCGGCCGTGATATTGTTTCAGACGGATAAACGCCTCATCGGAGATTTTCAGGAAGGATCTCCTTTTGAGGCGTTTTTTATCTCACAGGAAATTTCGTCCTGTGAGATAAACAGCCTCCTACTCGATTTACGATTCCATTTTCATTTTTCGGAATCTTCTTCCTCTTCGTGAAAGGTTTCTCTGCGACTGCCGAGCACGTTCGCAATCAGTATCATTCCATAGAGCAGGCAGGGAATGATCACTGTGCAGGCGATGGCCGCCATAAGCATGTCATTAGTGGCCGGACTGGCGGTCAGTCCCAGAATAAAAGTGATCAGATACAGTCCGATGAGGATCACGACACCGGCAAGAGCAAATATGCGTTTTAATTTTTTCATGAAGGCACCTCGGATTTTTTCAAAACTCGCTTGCGGTTTTTGACTGCACCGTTATTCTAGCAGAATTGCCCAAAGAAAGGAAGATAAATTTCTGTAAATTGTACTGGACAAACAGAAAAAGAAGTTGTATAATGCCTATTAATCACATAGATATTAAAGGTATTAAAAACAGCAGGACAGGAGATTATAATTATGAGCAAAAAGACAAGAGCAGAGAGAACACTGAAATTTGAGACACTGCAGCTTCATGTAGGACAGGAATCCCCCGATCCGGTGACGGATGCCAGGGCAGTACCGATCTACCAGACTTCTTCCTATGTGTTCAGAAACTGCGATCACGCAGCGGCAAGATTCGGCCTTACAGATGCGGGAAATATCTACGGGCGTCTGACAAATCCGACGGAAGATGTATTTGAGCAGAGAATGGCGGCCCTTGAAGGAGGTGTCGCGGCTCTCGCAGTCGCCTCCGGCGCGGCGGCAATCACCTATACATTCCAGAATCTGGCGCAGGCGGGCGACCATATTGTTTCCGCAAAAAATATTTACGGCGGTACATTCAATCTGCTGGCGCACACACTTCCGCAGTACGGCATAGAGACAACCTTTGTCGATATTTTTGATCTCGACGCGGTGAAAGCAGCAATTCAGGAAAACACGAAGGCGGTGTTTATCGAGACACTTGGCAATCCAAATTCCGATGTTGTGGATATTGAGGCGGTTGCAGAGGTGGCCCACGAAAACGGAATCCCGCTTGTCGTTGACAATACGTTTGCGACGCCTTATCTGGTGCGTCCGATCGAATATGGCGCGGATATTGTGGTGCACTCCGCGACCAAGTTTATCGGCGGACATGGGACGACCATCGGGGGAGTGATTGTGGACAGCGGCAAATTTGACTGGGAGGCATCCGGAAAATTTGCATCCCTGACCGAGCCGAATCCCAGCTATCACGGAGTCAGCTTTACGAAAGCGGTCGGCGCCGCGGCATTTGTGACAAAGATCCGTGCGATTCTGCTGCGCGACACGGGAGCGACGCTTTCGCCGTTTCACGCGTTTTTCTTCCTGCAGGGTCTTGAGACGCTTTCTCTGCGTGTAGAGCGTCAGGTGGAAAACGCATTGAAGGTAGTGCAGTATCTGAATCAGCATCCGCAGGTGGAAAAAGTGCATCATCCTTCCGTGAGCGATGACCCGGAACAGCAGAGACTGTATAAGAAATATTTCCCGAACGGAGGAGGCTCCATCTTTACATTTGAAATCAAGGGAGACGCACAGAAAGCAAAAGATTTTATTGACAATCTCGAACTGTTTTCCCTGCTCGCGAATGTAGCCGATGTTAAATCGCTGGTGATTCATCCGGCAACGACAACGCACAGCCAGTGCAGCGAAGAGGAGCTTGAGGATCAGGGAATTAAGCCAAACACAATCCGTCTTTCCATCGGTGCGGAGCATATCGATGACATCCTCGAGGATCTGGAGGAAGCTTTCAAGGTGGTCGCGGAATGATTGGAAAATAGAATCAAAAAACTTGACATAAATACAAAAAGGTATTACTATAGCATAAGAACGATATAATAAATAATATGGTACGGAAATATCTGTAAACCAGTTAAAACATTCTTATTTTCTGACTTCTTATTATATTCTTGAGACTGAAAACACAGAACTCTGTGTTTTCAGTCATTCTGCCCTTTAGTCGGGCAATTTTCTTTTTATCCTTTTGAGTGTTCAAATTTTTGATTACAGTGGTTCAGATCCATGAAGTGTCTGACCTGCTGGAAAGGGGGCATGATTTGTTGTTTGCATCAGTTGTTTCAGGGGCAGTCTGCGGAATTGAGAGCAGGCTGATTTCTGTGGAGGTCGATATTTCCAATGGACTTCCGGGATTTTCAATGGTGGGATACCTTTCTTCTGAGGTGAAGGAGGCACAGGAGCGTGTGAGGGCCGCGCTGCACAATTCAGGGATTAATCTGGAGCCGAGAAAAATCACGGTCAATCTTTCTCCTGCGGATATCAGAAAAGCAGGGTCCGGATTTGATCTGCCGGTCGCCGTGGCAATGCTGACGGCATACGGGTATATTCCGGATGAAATGGTGCGGGAAATATTCTTTGCCGGAGAGCTGAGCCTGAATGGGAAGCTGAGGGGAATCCATGGAATACTGGGGATGGTCGGCGAAGCGAAGGCTGCAGGATGTCATTCCTGTATCATTCCGGAGGCGAATGTGCGGGAAGGCGCCGTGATTCAGGGAATACGTGTGTACGGCGCCAGGAGCCTGAGTGAGGTTGTCGCACATCTTCAGGGAAAAAAAGCGCTGACACCGTGTGTTATTAATATAGAAGAAACTTTTCAAAATGGCCGGAAGGTTCATCAGGAGGACTTTGCCGACATAAAAGGACAGGAAATTGTGCGGCGCGCCGCCGAGATTGCTGCTGCGGGAAGGCATAATCTTCTGATCAGCGGACCGCCGGGAACCGGAAAATCCATGATCGCCAGACGCATTCCGTCCATCCTGCCGCCGATGACTCTGGACGAATCTCTGGAAGTGTCCATGATCCACAGTGTGGCGGGTATTCTTCCGGAAGAAGGAATTCTCTGCGAGCGGCCTTTCCGGATGCCGCACCATACAGTTTCCGCGGTGGGTCTGGCAGGCGGAGGAACCGTTCCGAGGCCCGGGGAGATCAGTCTTGCCCACAGAGGAGTACTGTATCTGGATGAGCTGCCGGAGTTTCAGAAAGAGACTCTGGAGATTCTGCGGCAGCCGCTGGAAGATCGGGAAGTAATCATTACGCGGAACAGCGGTTCCTACGTTTTTCCGTCTGATTTTATTCTTGTGGCATCCCGAAATCCCTGTAAATGCGGCTATTATCCGGACAGAACAAGATGTCACTGTTCAGACGGCGAGGTGCGCAGATATCTGCGCAGAATCAGCCGCCCTCTGCTTGACCGGATTGATCTTCATGTCTGTGCGAGGCCTGTGACCTATGAGGACCTGCAGGGTGAAGCAGAAGGAGAAAGTTCAGAAGATATCCGGAGACGCGTACTTCAGGCACATGAGATACAGACAAGGCGCTACGCAGGCTGCAGATTCCGGTTTAACGGGGAACTGCCGGCGGAGGCTGTATCCAGATACTGCCGGACAGACGAGAAAGGCGGAAAACTGATGCAGTCAGTATTTACGAGAAAGCGCCTTACGGCCCGGACATATCACAGAGTTCTGAAGGTGGCCCGGACAATCGCGGATCTGGAAGGAGAGGAAGAGATACAGACGCGGCATCTGAGCGAGGCTGTCTGTTACCGTCCGGAAGAATAGAATTCCGAGTCTGGCTGCGAAGGGTTGTTTCCGGCTGCGAAGCGGATAACAAACAGAACGGCAGGAAAAATCTGCCTGAGATCCGAAAACAGGCATGGACCAGGGAAGAAAAAGGAAGGGAAAGGTGAATGGAGCAACGGATAAAATAACAGACAAAACAACAGAGGAAAGAGACTGCGGCGAACGGTACTGGGCATGGTTCTGCGGGATTCCGGGATTGTATCTGCCGCATCAGACCGTACTGCTGAAGCAGTATCAGAATCCGCGCGAGGTATGGGAGGCGTCCGACCAGAGTCTGAATGTGCTGGAAAAGCAGGGATTCCAGTGGGTCGGCAGAATAAGACAGTTTAAAAAAAGCAGATCTCCGGAGCAGTTTGAGGAGGAACTGCGGGAAAGAAACATACAGTTTGTCAGCCGGATGAACAGCAGATATCCTCAGCGCCTTCTGACAATAGAGAACGCTCCGAACGGTCTTTTTTATAAAGGGAAGCTTCCGGAAGAGAACAGACGTTCGGTTGCGGTGGTGGGTGCGCGGATGTGTACACGCTATGGCAGGGAAACCGCGGAGCAGATCGCGCGCATGACGGCACTCTGCGGCGGGCAGCTCGTCAGCGGAGCGGCATATGGAATTGACGGAACTGCACAGATGAAGGCGCTTGAAAGCGGAGGACTCAGTTTTGCTGTGCTCGGGTGCGGAGCCGGAAAGATATATCCATCCGGAAACAGACTGCTTTTTGAACGCCTGGAACAGCAGGGAGGCATTATTTCAGAGTTTCCTCCGGACGCCGCCCCTCTGAGAACGCATTTTCCTGTAAGAAACCGTCTGATCAGCGGACTTGCGGATGTGGTAATTGTGGTTGAGGCTAAAAAGAGAAGCGGTTCTCTGATTACGGCTGACTATGCGGCAGAACAAAACAGGGAAGTTTACGCTGTCCCGGGAAGGGCCGGAGATGAATTAAGCGAAGGCTGCAATGAACTGATTTTCCAGGGAGCCGGCATCTTTTTGTCTGTAGAACAGCTCAGAGAGAGTATTTTTGGCGAATCATGGAAAGAAAAAGCGGAAAATTCGATCGGTCTGGCACTTGCACCCTCCGAAAAATTGGTGTATAGTAAACTCGATTTGCATGCCCGCAGTCTGACTGACCTCCGGTCGAGGACAGGATTGTCCTTCTCCGAGCTTGGAGAAATCCTTCTTAGACTGGAGCTTGACGGACTTGTAAGGGAGACGGCAAAGAATTATTACGCGAAAGTGAAATGACACGGAATTTTTGCCGTGCCTTTCACGGGAGGGTACAGTTATGTCAAAGTATTTAGTTATTGTTGAATCACCTGCAAAAGTCAAAACAATTAAAAAATTCCTCGGCTCCAACTATGAAGTACTTGCTTCAAACGGGCATGTGCGGGATTTGCCGAAGAGCCGCATGGGAATCGACATAGAGCACGGATATGAACCTAAATATATCACGATAAGAGGGAAAGGGGATATTCTGGCAGCACTGCGGAAAGCAGGAAAAAAAGCGGACAGAGTCTATCTGGCGACAGACCCCGACCGTGAAGGAGAGGCGATATCCTGGCATCTTGCGGAGGCGCTGAAACTTGAACCCGAGAAGCAGAAACGGATCACATTCAATGAGATCACAAAAAGTGCGGTCAAGGAGTCCCTGAAGCATGCGCGCCAGATTGACATGAATCTTGTTGATGCGCAGCAGACCAGAAGAATTCTGGACCGCATGGTGGGATATAAGATCAGTCCTCTTCTCTGGGAGAAAGTGAAGCGTGGACTGAGTGCCGGGCGCGTGCAGTCGGTCGCTCTCCGGATGATTGGCGACCGCGAAGAGGAAATCAGCGCGTTCATTCCGCAGGAATACTGGACACTGGATGCCTTTCTTTGTCCGGCCGGAGAGAAGAAACCGCTGACGGCCAGATTTTACGGGAAAGACAAAAAGATTACCATCACTTCCAGGGAGCAGGTGGATCAGATCATACAGGAACTTTCCGGGGAAACCTTTGTTGTAGATGATGTAAAAAAAGGAGAGCGGCAGAAAAAGCAGCCGCTGCCGTTCACAACGAGCACCTTACAGCAGGAAGCCGCGAACGTGCTGAATTTTTCCACGCAGAAGACGATGCGGATTGCACAGCAGCTGTATGAGGGCGTGGAGCTGAAAGAAGGAGGAACCGTCGGTCTGATCACGTATCTGCGTACCGATTCCACACGTATCTCAGAGGAAGCGCAGGAGGCCGCGGCCGCATATATCACCGAACAGTACGGGGAAAAGTATCTTACCGGGGGAAACAGCCGGAAAAAAGAGGACGGAAAGAAGATTCAGGATGCGCATGAGGCGATCCGTCCTTCTGATATCAGGAGGCTGCCGGCGCTTGTGAAGGATTCTCTGACCCGGGAGCAGTTCAAACTGTATCAGCTGATCTGGAGAAGATTTACGGCAAGTCAGATGGCTCCGGCGCGCTATGAGACAATGACGGTCCGAATCAAAGCCGGCGAATACCATTTTCAGATATCTGCGTCTCATATCATATTTGATGGTTTTATGTCCGTTTATACAGAAAGCGGTGAGGAAAAAGAGGAGGCCGATGTACCAGGTGTTCTGCTTGAGAAGGGTATGGAACTAAAGCTGAGCGATTTTGACAGCAGACAGCATTTTACACAGCCTCCCGCTCATTTTACAGAGGCATCTCTTGTAAAAGCTCTTGAGGAGCAGGGAATCGGCCGTCCCAGTACTTACGCGCCGACGATTACGACGATCATAGCGAGACGCTATGTGGCAAAGGAAAACCGAAATCTGTACATGACGGAACTGGGGGAAGTTGTCAACAATATCATGAAGGAAGCATTTCCGAGTATTGTGGATGTCACTTTTACCGCGAATATGGAGTCGCTTCTTGATTCAATTGAGGAAGGCGTAATCCCGTGGAAGACAGTCGTTGAGAATTTTTATCCGGATCTGGTTCAGGCTGTGGATGAAGCGGAGAAGACTCTGGAGAAAGTCAAGATTGAGGATGAAAAGACGGATGTCATCTGCGAAGAATGCGGCAGAAATATGGTAATCAAGTACGGACCGCACGGAAAGTTTCTTGCCTGCCCCGGATTTCCGGAATGCAGGAACACAAAACCATATCTGGAAAAGATCGGAGTTTCCTGTCCGCTGTGCGGCAGGGATCTGGTGATCCGCAAGACAAAAAAGGGAAGGAAGTATTATGGCTGCGAGGCCGCGCCGGACTGCGGCTTCATGTCCTGGCAGAAACCGGTGGCCCGGAAATGTCCGCAGTGCGGCGGCTATATGGTGGAAAAAGGCAACCGGGTTGTCTGTCCTGACGCATCCTGCGGATATGTGATGGTCAAAAATGAACCGGCCTGAAAGTAAAAAATCTGCAGAAGGAAAAGCATAAAAAAGTACGTTATAGGGATTTCCAACGGAAAATATGTGTTTTATATAATATAATATGGCGTAATATTCATTGATTTTCTGAAAACAGTATGCTAAGATAAGAAAGAAATCTGTGAGGATGTTTATTACGGAGCCCATGCGCGTGATTTTGTGACTGGGCGGATGGATGGACAGTTGCAGCGTGATGCGTATAGGAGGTTTTGTGATGAGTGTACAGTTGCTGGACAAAACGAGGAAAATAAATCAGCTTCTGCATAACAACAATACCAGCAAAGTGGTGTTTAATGACATCTGCGACGTGTTGACGGGCATTCTGAATTCGAATATTCTCGTAATCAGCCGCAAGGGGAAAGTGCTTGGTGTTGGCTTATGCGATGGCGTGGAGGAAATCAGAGAACTGATTTCCGATAATGTGGGAGGTCATATTGACCCGCTGCTGAATGAAAGACTTCTTGGCGTTCTTTCCACAAAGGAAAATGTAAATCTTCAGACACTCGGGTTTGAAGGCGAGAATATCCGGCAGTATCAGGCGATTATCAATCCGATTGACATCGCCGGAGAGCGCCTTGGAACTGTGTTCATGTATAAAAACGGAAGCCAGTATGAGATCGATGATATTATACTAAGTGAATATGGAACGACGGTGGTCGGACTTGAGATGATGCGCTCAGTGAATGAGGAAAATGCGGAGGAGAACCGGAAGGTTCAGATCGTCAAGTCGGCGATCAGCACATTGTCCTTCTCTGAGCTGGCGGCCGTAATCCATATATTTGATGAATTAAACGGGTCGGAGGGAATTCTTGTGGCGAGCAAGATTGCGGACCGCGTCGGTATCACAAGATCAGTGATTGTCAATGCCCTGCGCAAGTTTGAGAGCGCAGGCGTGATTGAATCGCGGTCCTCCGGAATGAAAGGGACTTACATAAAAGTGCTGAATGACGTAGTGTTCGATGAGCTTGAGCATCTGCGGAAAGAAAAGAATATCGGCTGACAGTCAGTTTGCGAAAAACAGAGTCAGGAAAAATGCCGTACCGGAAAAGGTGCGGCATTTTTATTTGAAAGAATAAGAAAAATTAAGATAAACAGAGAAAAAACGAGAAAAAATTAATAAACGAAAGATATACAGAGATATACATGAGTAATAGAAGTTGCATAATTTACATATTTTAACTAATATAAGGATGCTGGTTAGCACTCAAACCAAGTGAGTGCTAA
>CANQUH010000006.1 GCA_947626965.1 uncultured Lachnospiraceae bacterium | reverse complement strand
AAGATCATTAAGAGCCCCAAAGATGGAGTAAAGGTTCTTGGAAACGGAACACTGACAAAGAAGCTTACCGTCAAGGTGAATGCTTTCAGTGAAGGTGCGAAGGCTAAAATCGAAGAGCTCGGCGGAAAAGCAGAGGTGATTTAAGATGTTAGAGACACTGAAGAATGCGTTCCGAGTAAAGGAGATCCGCAAAAAACTGTTTTTTACTTTTCTCATGATGCTTGTGATCCGTCTTGGCTCACAGCTTCCGGTTCCCGGAGTGAACAGGGATTATTTCGCGGACTGGTTTGCGAACCAGTCGAACGACGCGTTTAATTTCTTCTCCGCATTCACCGGTGGCTCATTTGAGAATTTCTCAGTTTTTGCGCTCAGTATTACACCGTACATCACTTCTTCCATCATCATGCAGCTGCTCACGATCGCCATCCCGGCGCTCGAGGAGATGCACAGAGACGGTGAGGAAGGAAGAAAGAAGATCATTTCCATTACCCGTTATGTGACGGTGGCGCTCTCTCTGATTGAGAGTACCGCAATGACGATCGGTTTTGGAAGAAGCGGTATGATCCCGGATATGAATGTTTTCAAGGGGATCACGGTTGTAGTTACGCTCACCGCAGGCTCGGCGCTGTTGATGTGGATTGGTGAGAGAATTACGGAGAACGGAGTGGGCAATGGTATCTCCATCGTCCTGATGATCAACATTCTCTCGAGTATCCCGTCAGATTTCACGACGCTGTTCGGACTGTTTGTACAGGGCAAGACGATCGCGCAGGGCGCGCTGGCGGCGCTTGTCATTCTCGCCGTTGTGCTTGTCACGGTTATCCTTGTCATTGTTCTGAATGACGCGACGCGAAAGATTCCGGTACAGTATGCCAAGAAGATGCAGGGAAGGAAAATGGTCGGAGGCCAGTCTTCCTTCATTCCGCTCAAAGTCAATACCGCGGGCGTTATCCCTGTCATCTTTGCTTCCTCGCTGATGTCCATCCCGCAGATCATTATCTCCTTCACGGGAAAGAATCCGACCGGGGCCGCGGCGACAGTCATTGGCGTGCTGAGTCAGAACAACTGGTTCAATCCGAACCGTCCGATTTATTCGATTGGTCTGGTTCTCTACATCGCAATGATCATTTTCTTCGCATATTTCTATACCTCAATCACCTTCAACCCGATTGAAGTTGCTGATAATATGAAGAAACAGGGCGGTTTCATCCCCGGCATCCGTCCGGGCAAGCCGACCACGGACTACCTGAACAAAGTACTTGGAAACATCGTGTTCATAGGCGCTGTCGGTCTTACAATCGTAGTGCTTGTGCCGATCTTCTTCAACGGCTGGTTCGGAGCCAGAGTTTCGTTCGGCGGTACGTCCATCATCATTATTGTAGGAGTTATCCTTGAGACGCTGCAGCAGATTGAGTCACAGATGCTTGTACGCAACTACAGGGGATTTTTATCAGAATAAAGCACTGCTGTCCGCGAAGCGGGCAGTGAAAATAGACAGCAGTACGGTTGTACTACTCCGTGCCCGCCGTATCTGTAAGGATACTGCGGGCACGTTACTTTAATATTCAAAGAAAGGCGGTAATATAATATGAAGATAGTTATGCTGGGAGCTCCCGGAGCAGGAAAAGGAACACAGGCAAAGATGATCGCGGCAAAGTATGAGATCCCCCATATCTCGACAGGCGACATCTTCCGCTCCAACATCAAGAACGGCACGGAGCTGGGCCGGAAAGCAAAGGAATACATGGATCAGGGACTTCTCGTTCCGGATGAGCTGACGGTGGATCTTGTTATTGACCGCCTTGCTCAGGATGACTGCAAAAAGGGCTATATCCTTGACGGTTTTCCGAGAACAATTCCGCAGGCCGAGGCGCTTGACGGCGCGCTCGCGAAGCTTTCCGACAAACTGGACTATGCGGTAAACGTCGATGTACCGGATGAGAACATTGTAAACAGAATGTCGGGAAGAAGAGCCTGCTTAAAATGCGGCGCTACCTATCATGTTGTATTCAATCCTTCTTCCAAAGGGGATGTCTGCGAGGTCTGCGGCGACAAGCTGGTGCTGCGCGACGATGACAAACCTGAGACCGTGCAGAAGAGACTGGGTGTGTACCATGATCAGACACAGCCGCTGATTGACTATTATGCAAAGCAGGGAATTCTGAAAACGGTGGACGGCACGCAGAGCATGGACGATGTTTTTGCGGCAATCACAGGAATCCTGGAAGCATAGAACTTGTGCACTGCGGCAGCCGGAACCAGGCATCCGGACTGCCGCAGAAAACCAGCGCAGATGCGCTGCAGGAGGAAAATAATGTCAGTAACAATCAAATCCGCGCATGAGATAGAGCTGATGCGCGAGGCCGGAAGGCTGCTTGAAATTGTACACAATGAATTGAAAGATGCGATCCGGCCGGGAATTTCCACGCTGGAGCTTGACCGGATCGGGGAAAAAGTGATCCGGGGATTTGGATGCACGCCGAATTTTCTTAATTACAATGGATTTCCGAAATCATTTTGTATCTCGGTAAATGATGAGGTGGTGCACGGTATTCCGAGTAAACAGAGGATTCTGAAGGAAGGGGACATCGTCAGCATCGATGCCGGCCTGATCTATCGAGGAATGCATTCGGATGCGGCGCGCACCTATGGCGTCGGACAGATTACACCGGAGGCGCAGCAGCTTATCGACGTGACGCGGGAGTGCTTTTTCAGAGGGATTCAGTATGCAAAGCCGGGACACAGGCTGCATGAGATTTCCACGGCGATCAATGATTACGCGGATTCATTCGGATACGGAGTAGTCCGGGATCTGGTAGGCCATGGGATCGGCAAGGCGCTGCATGAGGATCCTCAGATCCCGAATTTCCGGCAGAAGTCCAGAGGGATCCGGCTGATCGCCGGAATGACTCTCGCGATTGAGCCGATGATCAACGCGGGAGGAGCGGACGTCGTATGGCTGGATGACGACTGGACGGTTGTCACGGAGGACGGAAGCCTGTCCGCGCACTACGAAAATACTGTTCTGATCACGGATGGAGAACCGGAGATTCTGACGCTGAGCTGCTGATGACTGCCGGATTTTTCGTGGGGAATTGTGTCCGGTGAGCAGGGCTTTGGCGGACGCGGCGCGAAAATGTGACAAAGGCATGCGGATTGAAGCGGAGGATTTTCTGCGGGACGGGAGTGCGGCAGGCTGCGGGCGGACAGTACCATCCCGGACTCATTGATCGGAGGGACGACAGGATGAAAGTTTGGAATGCCAGAATGCTGGCCGTCTCGATGGCGGGACATGACAAAGGTGAGTTGTATGTGGTAATAGAGGATGATGGCCTGTACTGTCAGCTGTGCGACGGCAGGCGGAAACTTCTGGAATCTCCCAAGAAAAAGAAGTTTATGCATCTGCAGGTCATCCGGAAAGTTCCGGAGGAGCTGCGCCTCCTTATGGAGGGGATCAGCACGGATGCGGATGTCCGCAGGATATTGAAGGAATACAGGAGGTGTATGTATATATGTCAAAAGCAGATGTCATTGAAGTAGAAGGAACCGTACTTGAGAAACTTCCCAACGCGATGTTCAAGGTAGAGCTGATCAACAAGCATGTAGTGCTCGCGCATATAAGCGGCAAGCTCCGCATGAATTTTATCCGCATCCTTCCGGGGGATAAGGTGACGATCGAGCTGTCTCCGTACGATCTGACCAAGGGAAGAATTATCTGGAGAGATAAATAATGCTTGCAATTTTTACCATGAGATGATATAATACAAAACGGACTTTTCAGGAAGGCTTTTTTTCTGTGCTTTTTTTGCGTTCAGACGCGGGAAGCGGGGAAGCGGCCTGGTCCGGGACCGGCTCCGGTCGGCCCTATCCGGAAACAGATCACATTCAACTGATGAAAGGAGGTTTAACCATGAAGGTTAGATCATCAGTGAAGCCCATCTGTGACAAGTGCAAGGTGATCAAGAGGAAAGGCAATATCATGATCATCTGTGAGAATCCCAAGCACAAACAGAGACAGGGCTAGTAAGACCCAGGCGGAAAGAGGAAAGCCCTCCTCCGGGCAATGCCCGAGGCACTTACAATATACGATGGAATAATCAAGAACATATTTCTTTCAGCATAGATTATGGGATTTTATTTCGTTGCGATATTGGCTTTTAATACCGGCGCAGGATATGGCAGTCCACGATCCCGTATGAGAACCGCCCGTAGGGGATGAGCATGCCGCGCAAGGTAGGATGACGCATCAGAACCGCTTTGCTGTTCCGTGCTGTTTTGCGGAAAGCGGACATCGGCGCGTAATTCTGACCACAGCTTAATGGGCCGGAAAGGCCGCGGTACTGCGGCTGGGCAGCTATGCCTGCCCCAGTTAGAGACAATAAGCAGTCATGCCGTCCGGCAGGCTGCGCACAAAGAAAATGGAGGAACAAATACATGGCTCGTATTGCTGGTGTAGACTTACCAAGAGAAAAACGCGTAGAGATCGGTCTGACCTATATCTACGGAATCGGCAGAACAAGTTCAAACAAGATTCTTGCAGCAGCGAATGTAAATCCGGATACTCGTGTCAGAGATTTAACCGATGAGGAAGTATCAAGGATTCGTGACGTCATTGACGAACATTACATGGTGGAAGGCGATCTCAGAAGAGATGTCGCCCTCAATATCAAGAGACTCCAGGAGATCGGATGCTACAGAGGAATCCGTCACAGAAGAGGTCTCCCGGTTCGTGGTCAGAATACGAAGAACAACGCAAGGACCAGAAAGGGTCCGAAGAGGACTGTTGCGAACAAGAAGAAGTAATTGGTAAAGCGTTTATAACATTTATGTTTGTGTGCTTTATGGTTGCGTACCCATAGGTTGATCAAATAACGAGAAAGCAGGTAATTCAGATATGGCTAAAAAAGTTACGGCTAAGAAAGTGACAAAAAAGCGTGTAAAGAAGAATGTCGAACGCGGACAGGCACATATTCAGGCATCTTTCAATAATACGATCGTAACGCTGACAGATGCACAGGGAAATGCCCTGTCATGGGCAAGCGCCGGCGGCCTCGGTTTCAGAGGTTCCAGGAAATCCACTCCGTATGCAGCGCAGATGGCTGCAGAGACTGCTACAAAGGCAGCACTGATTCATGGTCTGAAGACAGTAGACGTATTCGTTAAGGGACCGGGTTCAGGAAGAGAGGCGGCGATCCGCGCGCTCTCCGCAAACGGTCTTGAAGTAACCAGTATCCGCGACGTGACTGCGGTTCCGCATAACGGATGCCGTCCGCCAAAACGCAGAAGAGTATAATCAGGGAGGTCTATAGAGATGGCAGTTAACAGAGTTCCTGTTCTTAAGAGATGCAGATCACTTGGTCTTGATCCGATTTATCTGGGAATTGACAAAAAATCAACGAGAGAGCTGAAGCGCGCGAACCGTAAGATGAGTGAGTACGGCCTGCAGCTGCGCGAGAAGCAGAAAGCGAAATTTATCTACGGCGTGCTTGAGAAGCCGTTCCGCAATTATTATAAGAAAGCTGTCAAGATGCAGGGTATGACAGGTACAAACCTGATGGTCATGCTCGAGACCAGACTTGACAATGTCATCTTCCGCCTTGGTTTTGCGAGAACCCGTAAAGAGGCAAGACAGATCGTTGACCACAAGCATGTGCTTGTAAACGGCAAGCCGGTGCAGATTCCGTCCTACCTTGTAAAGGCAGGCGACACCGTCGAGATTAAAGAAAAGTGCAAAGGTTCCCAGAGATACAAGGACATTCTGGAAGTGACCGGCGGCAGGCTGGTTCCGGAATGGCTTGAGTCAGACCAGGAGAACCTGAAAGGTACAGTAAAGGAGCTTCCGACGAGAGAAGCGATCGATGTCCCGGTGGACGAGATGCTTATCGTCGAGTTGTATTCCAAGTAATCCAAAGCCACTCTGCAATCAGTAACCCAAAGGCTAAAGGAGGGGCGTAAATGTTCGATTTCAACAAACCCAGAATTGAAATAGCTGAGATGTCAGAAGATAAGAGATTTGGAAGATTTGTGGTAGAGCCGCTCGAGCGCGGCTATGGCACGACTCTGGGCAATTCCCTGAGAAGAATCATGCTTTCTTCTCTGCCGGGTGCCGCAGTCAGCCAGGTCAAAATCGAAGGCGTACTCCACGAATTCAGCTCCATCCCGGGCGTCAAGGAAGATGTCACAGAGATCATCATGAATCTCAAGTCGCTGGCCATCAAAAACACCAGTGAGACGAACGAGGCCAAGGTGGCTTACATTGAGTTCGAGGGCGAGGGCGTAGTGACCGGCGCGGATATCCAGGTAGACCAGGATATCGAGATCATGAACCCTGATCAGGTTATCGCGACTTTGAACGGCGGCGCCGACAGCAAGCTCTATATGGAGCTTACGATCACGAAGGGCCGCGGTTATGTGAGCGCTGAGAAGGGCAAGGCAGAGGACATGCCGATCGGTGTTATTGCGGTGGACGCGATCTATACGCCTGTGGAGCGGGTGAATCTGACAGTTGAGAACACGCGTGTAGGACAGATTACGGATTACGATAAACTGACGTTGGATGTATATACAAACGCAACGCTGGAGCCGGATGAGGCTGTCAGCCTTGCGGCTAAAGTTTTGAGCGCTCATCTTGGTCTTTTCATTGACCTTTCCGAGAATGCGAAGTCGGCGGAGGTCATGATTGAAAAGGAGGACAATGAGAAGGAAAAGGTTCTGGAAATGAACATCGATGAACTTGAGCTTTCGGTTCGTTCCTTCAATTGTCTGAAGAGGGCAGGTATCAATACGGTGGAAGAGCTTTGCAACCGGACTCCGGAGGATATGATGAAAGTCCGCAACCTGGGCCGCAAATCCCTTGAGGAAGTTCTCGCGAAGCTGAAAGAGCTTGGATTGTCGCTGAATCCGAGCGAGGAATAAAATGTCTCTCATGCCTGTTTGGACCGGCAGACGGATTTGCCGTCCGTCCGCGCGTGGAGACAGAGACTGAATATAACACGATGGAGATTAACGCACACGGTCAGTAAGCCCGAAGAGTGTGGCCGCGTGTTCCAGAATGGAGGACAATAAAAATGGCAGGTTATAGAAAACTCGGCAGAACTTCCAGTCAGAGGAAGGCTCTGCTCCGCAATCAGGTAACTGCTCTTATTTATAAAGGTAAGATTGTTACGACAGAGGCAAGAGCAAAAGAAGTCCGCAGGATCGCGGAGGGTCTGATTGCTCTGGCAGTCAGAGAGAAAGACAACTATGAGACAGTCACCGTTACCGCGAAGGTTCCCCGCAAGGACAAGGACGGCAAGCGCGTGAAGGAAGTGGTAAACGGCAAGAAAGTTACCGTGTACGACGAAGTACAGAAGCAGATCAAAAAAGACATGCCGAGCAGACTGCATGCAAGACGCCAGATGCTGAAGGTTCTCTATCCGGTGACGGAAGTTCCGGCAGAGGCAGCAGGCAGGAAGAAAAATACAAAGAAAATTGACCTTCCGGCGAAATTGTTTGATGAGATCGCACCGAAGTATGCAAGCCGCAACGGCGGTTACACCAGAATCGTGAAGATTGGTTTAAGACGCGGTGACGCGGCTATGGAAGTTGTTCTGGAGCTGGTATAAAAGTATAAGAATAAGATAAAGGACAGATCTCTGGAGGAGGAAAATAACTTTCCCGGAGGTCTGTCCTTTTACTGTGAAAGCCCAGTCTCCATACAGAAACAGGCGGCAAGCTTGCTTGCCAGACTGGTTCTGTATGAGAGACGCTAACCCGTATGAGCAAAACAGTGATGCGAACGAATGTGAGCAGCACGATTTGCGAATATGGGCAGGGGTGCTGAACGTCCAGTGGACGTTCGTTTAGCACCGACCGAAGCGGAGCGTAGACCGCGGGAGTGCGAAAGCACGAAGCGACCTGTGGGCTTTCATTCATAGTGGCGCCCGCAGCGCGATTTAAGATATTGAAAGGAGAAAAACGGTTTATGCAGAAAAACATTCAATGGATCGCGGGGATCCTGGGTTTTTGCATTCTGGCGTTTTCCGTTTTCGGAGCTGCGAATGATATCCTGCGTTTTAAAGTGGTCGATAAAGCGGATATGATACATCCGTTTTATGAAGTGGAGGAGAACACCCTGGATGTTCTCTGTATCGGAAGCAGCCACGCTTATCACAGCGTACAGCCCGATCTGCTGTGGGGAGAATATGGGATACCCTCCTATGTTCTGGGCAGTCCCGGGCAGACGGTTCCCTGCTCTTATTATCTGCTTAAGGAGGCGCTCAAATATCAGAAACCGAAACTGGTTCTGCTGGAAACGTATTGTTTTCCGCGGGAATATAAGTTTAAAAATGACAGTTATCTGAGACAGGCGATTGACGGCATGAGATTTGGGGAGGTAAAGATAGAAGCTCTGAATGATCTCCTGCCGGAATATTCCTGGAAAGAGAAAATGTCTTATTATATCCCATTTCTGATGTATCACAACCGCTGGGATGAGCTTGAAAGTTATGATTTTATACAGCATGAATGGCTGAACGGAGGCGTTCTGGATTTCAGGCAGGAACCTCAGACAGAGCCGTCTCTTCCGAAAAAGCCGCTGAAAATCCCGAAAGTGAACAGAAAATATCTGAAGAAAATTATCAGGCTGTGTAAAAAGAATGATATCCGGCTGATTTTTTTTGCGGCCCCGTTCGCGGAGGTCGATGTAGCGGAAGAAGTACTGCGTGTGAATCTTTTTGTCGAGAAGTATGCGGCGAAGAGAGATATCCCGTTCCTCTTTTATCAGAAAACCAGGGATATCGGGATTGATTATGAGACGGATTTTTATGATGATCATCATCTGAACACGAACGGCACAGAAAAACTGACGAAGAAACTCGCGAAATGGCTGGTTCAGAACTATGAACTTACTGATCACAGACAGGAAGAAAGTTATGAATCATGGGATGAAGATTATGCGCGTTATATAGAACGCCGTGAAGAATTGATTGCTGAAGAGGCCAGAGACTGAGATGAGAGAGAAAGGAGAGAAAGAAAATGCTGTTTAATTCAATAGAATTTCTCATATTTTTCCCAACTGCCTGTTTGCTTTACTACCTGATTCCGCATCGGTTCCGCTGTGCGTTTCTTCTGGTGTGCAGTTATTTCTTTTACATGTGCTGGAATCCGGGATATGCGCTGCTGCTTCTGACATCGACGGTCATTACGTATGCCTCCGGCCTGCTGATTGCCTCGGCGGACCGCATGGAGGACGAGGCAGAGAGGACCAGGCGGAAGAAACTGTATGTCGCGCTGTCTTTTGTGAGCAACCTGGCGATTCTGTTTTTCTTTAAATATTATGCATTTGCGGCGGACACGATTGTCCGGCTGCTGCAGACGGTCGGTATCCGGGCAAGAATCCCTGCCTTTGACCTGGTTCTTCCGGTAGGAATCTCTTTTTACACGTTTAAGGTTCTCAGTTATATCATGGATGTGTACCGGAAGGACATCTGCGCAGAGAGGAACTTTCTGAAATACGCGCTGTATGTTTCGTTTTTCCCGCAGATTGCGGCAGGCCCGATCGAGCGTTCCAAAAATCTGCTGACACAGCTGGATGAGAAACACAAATTTGAGTTTGAGAGAGTGAGAAGCGGCCTTCTTCTGATGCTGTACGGGTATTTTCAGAAGGTGGTGCTGTCCGAATATCTGGCGATTGCGGTCAACAGCGTGTATGACAGCTATAAAGAGCGGACCGGGTACCAGCTTCTAGTAGCGACGGTTCTGTTTGCCTTTCAGATATACTGCGACTTCGACAGTTATTCCAATATAGCGATCGGGGCCGCGCGGGTCATGGGCTTCAGGACGATGGAAAACTTCAACACGCCGTATTTTGCGGAGTCTGTGGCCGATTTCTGGAGGAGATGGCATATCTCTTTGTCCGGCTGGTTCCGGGATTATCTCTATATTCCGCTCGGAGGAAACAGGAAAGGGGAATTCCGCAGGCAGCTGAACCTGATGATCGTATTTTTTGTCAGCGGCCTCTGGCATGGGGCATCCTGGCATTTCGTGGTATGGGGCTGCATCAACGGGGCCTGGCAGGTAATCGGGAGATGGCTGAAGCCGACAAGGAAAAAGATACAGGAACTGTTCCATGTGGATGAGACGGTATTCAGCCACAAACTTCTGCGGATGCTGATCACTTTCGGTCTTATAGATTTCAGCTGGATATTTTTCCGTGCGGATTTTCGGCAGAGTCTTTCAGTCATCAAAAAGATTGTCAGGATCGGGGGCGGCTGGATTACCTGGGGAGGCAATATGAAGGCTATGGGACTTACGTATCAGACAGTAATTCTTTTGTGCGTGAGTCTGCTGATTCTGTTCCTGTCGGATTTGTGCAGATACAGAAAAATTGATCTGATCGACGTAATCTGCAGACAGGGGCTCTGGCTGAGATGGCTGGTCTACCTGTTTGGCATTTTCGGCATACTGATTTTTGGAGTTTACGGACCGGGATATGATGCCCAGGCATTCATTTATTTCCAGTTTTGAGCCTGGCACATGGCGGCAGAATATTTTTTGCCTTGGGATACAGTTTTCAGGCCGGAAACAGACTGCTGTTTTCCGGTTTTTATAAGGAGGATAAATTATGGAGTATCAAATCAAAAATGACAGACTGAAGGTTGTAATCTGCGACAGGGGAGCGGAACTGAAATCTATTCAGATGCCGGACGGCACGGAATATCTCTGGCAGCCGGATCCTGAGATCTGGACCGGTCAGGCCCCGAATATTTTTCCGTATGTGGCAAGGCTGACGGATGAGACATTCACACTGGACGGCACGAAATATCGTATGAAGATTCACGGACTCGTGCGGTATCAGACGCTTGCTGTGGAGAAAAAAGAGGAGGACTGCATCACATTCCGGCTGGACGCGAATGAGGAGACAAAAGCGCAGTATCCGTATGAGTTCACTTACCGGATCACCTATGTGCTGGAAGGCAGCCTTCTGAAGATCACAAGCACGGTGGAGAACAGGGACACCAGAAGGATGTTCTTTGGAATCGGCGGACATCCGGGATTCAATGTCCCGATGGAAGAAGGTCTGACGTTCGAGGATTATTACCTTGAATTTTCAAGCCCTGCGAAGCCGTACCGCGTAGGATTTACGGATAACTGCTTCCTGACAGGAAAGGACGAGCTGTATCCGCTTGAGGATGGCCGCAGGATCCATCTGCGCCATGAGCTTTTCGACCATGACGCCATTGTGCTGAAGCATGCGGACCGAACGGTCACGATTAAGTCCGATAAAGGCAGCCGCAGCGTAAAAGTATCGTATCCGGATTTTCAGTATGTCGGGTTCTGGCATAAACCGTACAAGACGGCTCCTTACGTGTGTGTGGAACCATGGAGCTCTCTGCCGTCGCGCGACGGGATTGTGGAAGATTTTGCGCAGCAGGCGGATCTGATGCACGTGGATGCGGGCAGGATCTGGGAAACTGTCTGGACAGTGGAAATTACGCAATAGCGCCATCAGATGTGAGATGGCGCCCGCCCTGGCAGGCGGCGAAAGAAATATTGAGAAATGTTGAAAGGAGGGAGACGGTTTATGCGGAAGACCATTCAGCGGGTCGGAGGAATCCTGGTTCTTTGCATTCTGGCGTTTGTTGTTTTCGCAGTTGTGAATGATATTTTGCGTCTCAAGGTCGGGCAGGAGACGGATATGGTACATTCTTTTTATGACATAGAGGAGAATACTCTGGATGTTCTTGGTATTGGAAGCAGCCATTCCTATCACAGTATACAGCCAGGTTCCCTGTGGGGGGAATACGGTATTCCTTCTTATGTTATGAGCAGTCCGTCCCAGCCTGTCGCGTGCTCCTACTATCTGCTGAAGGAAATGCTCCGGTATCAGAATCCGAAGGTGGTTTTGCTTGAGACATTCAGCTTCAGGGAAGAGACTCAGTACAATACGGAGGGATATCTGCGGTCCGCGATTGACGGAATCCATATCGGAAAAGTCAAGACGGAATTGCTGGAAGACTTTTTTCCGGATTATTCCTGGAAGCAGAAACTGTCCTATTATATTCCGTTCCTGGTGTATCATAACCGTTGGAGCGAGCTTAAGAATTATGATTTTAACCGGGTGGCGTGGATGAAAGGCGGCGTTCTGGATTTCAGAGTGGTACCTCAGACAGAACCTGAATTTCCTGAGAAACCGTTAAAGCTTCCGAAAAATACAAGGAAATATCTGAAAAAGATCATTGACCTGTGTGAAGAAAACGGGATTCAGCTGATTCTGTACGCGGCTCCGATGGCAAACAACTGGTCGGTAAAAAAGGCGCTGCGCATAAATCTTTCCGTCGAGAAATATGCGGCGAAAAGAGGAATTCCTTTCTTCTTCTATCAAAAGACAAAGGAGCTTGGAATTGATTACGAAACAGATTTTTATGATGATCAACATTTGAATACATATGG
This sequence comes from uncultured Lachnospiraceae bacterium, assembly GCA_947626965.1. Taxonomy (GTDB): domain Bacteria; phylum Bacillota; class Clostridia; order Lachnospirales; family Lachnospiraceae; genus Choladousia. The sequence continues at coordinate 43,347 of CANQUH010000006.1, read as the reverse complement.
GACGGATAAACTGACGAAACATATTGCCGAATGGATGGTTCAGAACTGCGGTCTTACCGATCACAGGCAGGAAGAAAAATACAAGTCATGGGATGAAGATTACGAACGCTTTAACGCGCGCCGTGAAAAAATGCTTGAGGCAAGGAAGGAGAACTGACTTTCTGCCGCTGCGCGGCGGGACTGAGCTGTAAGAAATACTTGTATGTCTGTCAGCGAACGCCGCGGTCAGCCATGGAATGAACAGAGAGAATTCCATGGTCCGCGCCCCAGACCTCGGGATTTCCGCACAAAATTTGCGGAAATCGCCTCAAACTTGATGGGGGTGTGAACTGCAACCTCAGACCTCGAATTCAATGAGGGAGTGCGCAGTAACGTTTGCATACCTGCGGAAAGTGTGCTAGAATGTATAGCGCAAACTTGAAAGAAGCGGGCGGAGAGTGACCGGTATCCTCTGCTGAATGCAGTCATACTCCATGAAATTACCGGGTGTGGATTGAAATCAATTATGGAAAGAAGGAATAACATGACAAAAGTAGATATTATTTCAGGATTCCTCGGAGCTGGAAAGACCACCCTGATCAAGAAACTGATCCAGGAAGTGTTCGCGGGACAGAAGGTTGTGCTGATCGAGAATGAGTTTGGCGAGATCGGAATTGACGGCGGTTTTCTGAAAGATGCGGGAATTAATATTACAGAGATGAATTCCGGCTGCATCTGCTGTTCTCTGGTGGGCGATTTCGGGAAGGCACTGAAGGAAGTGACTGAGCGTTTTGCCCCGGATCATGTTATCATTGAGCCGTCGGGAGTGGGAAAGCTCTCTGATGTCAGAAAAGCAGTGGAGGACGCGGCGCCGGAAGCGGGGCTTGTGCTGAATGGCCTTGTGACGGTAGCGGATGCTTCCAAAGTCAAAATGTATATGAAGAATTTTGGCGAGTTTTATAATAACCAGGTAGAATTTGCCGGAACGATTATTCTGAGCAGAACCCAGAAGATGACCGAGGAAAAGCTGATGGCGGCGGTCGCTTTGATTCAGGAGAAGAACCCGAAAGCCACCATTATCACGACGCCGTGGGATGAACTGACTGGCGCGCAGATCATGCAGGCGATTGAGAAGACGCTGTCCCTCGCAGATGAACTGATGGCGGAAGCGCGTGAGGATGATGTGTGTCCGGTGTGCGGCGGTCATCATGACCACGAGCATCATCACGATCATGGGGATCACGACCACGAATGTTGCGACCATGATCATGAGGATCATGACCATGAGCATCACGACCACGATCATGAGGACCATGATCACGAGTGCTGTGACCATGACCATGAGCATCATCACGATCATGAGGATCACGACCACGAGTGCTGCGACCATGATCATGAGGATCATGACCATGAGGATCACCACCACGATCACGAGGATCATGACCATGAGCATCATCACGATCATGAAGATCATGATCACGAAGGACACGATCATCACCACGACCATGAAGGACATGACCACCATCACGATCACGGCGATTCATGCCATGATCATCATCATGATCACCACCACCATCATGCGGATGAGGTGTTTACGTCGTGGGGACAGGAAACGCCGAAGAAGTATACGAAAGCCGGAATTGAGAGCATCCTTGCAAAGCTGGATGAGGGCGATTCGTACGGCCTGATTCTCCGCGCAAAGGGCATGCTGCCGACGGCGGAAGGCGTATGGCTGCATTTCGATTATGTGCCGGGCGAGTACGAGGTGCGCGAGGGCGCTGCCGATTATACAGGCCGTTTCTGTGTGATTGGTTCTCAGCTGAAAGAAGATAAGCTGAAAGAACTGTTCGGATTATAATTAATCGGGTACCAGACAGGGAATGGGGTGATAAGATGTTCAGGGAAATACCGGTTTATATCATAACAGGATTTCTGGAGAGCGGCAAGACGACGTTCCTTCGGGATGTTCTGGCGGATGATGAGTTTACCGGAGGTGCAAAGTCTCTTCTGATCCTCTGTGAGGAGGGAGAGGAAGAATATAATGAAAAACAGCTTGCCGGCATGAACATTGATATAATTACAGTGGAAGATGAGAAGGAGTTTACTTCCGAGTTTCTGCTGAACTGCCAGAAACATTACCGGCCGGAAAAAATGTTCATTGAGATGAACGGCATGTGGGATATAAAATGGATGTTTGAGAAAGATCTGCCGGGAAGACTGGAGATTGCGCAGGTGATCACGATCGTGGACGGCAGCACGTTCGGAGTTTATCTGAACAATATGAGAGGGATTCTGAGCAACCTGTTCCTGAATACGGAGATGGTGATCTTCAACCGCTGTACGCCTGATATGGAGCTGCATTCCTGGCGAAGAGCGGTGCGCGGTGTGAATCAGGCGGCGATGATCTATTTTGAAGATGACGACGGGAATCCGGTGGATCCGGGGATGGAAGAGCCGCCGTACGATCTGAACGCGGAGGTGATCCAGATCGAGGATATCGATTACGGGCTCTGGTATCTGGATATAAACGAGACACCCGAACGGTATGACAGGAGAAAGGTGCGGTTCCGCGCAAAGGTGATGAAATCAAAGCGGTTTGGGGAAGGGATATTTGTACCGGGACGCAATGTCATGACCTGCTGTGCCGATGATATCCGGTTCCTCGGGTATCTCTGCAAGGCGGAGTTCGAGCCTCTGCTGAAGGCCCGTCAGTGGATCTGGCTGACGGCGGAGATTCGGTATGAGTATATGAAAGAATACGGACAGCTGGGACCGGTGCTCTATGCGAAGAGCTATGAGCTGACAGGCGCACCGGAAAATGATCTTGTTTATTTCAACTAAACTTTCATACTCGCGCTGCAGGCAACACCATGAAACAAACAGCTGACAGGTGAGATTTGGGATTTTCCTGCGGGTTCTGAGCGCGATTCGGGACTGCACTGGCGATATTCCGGTTCCGGAGCGTGTGTCTCCTGTCTGACTGCAGGGCCGCTGTGAAATGTGGCTGAAGCAGGGTAACGGCACAGAAAAAGTGCGGCGGCGTATCCTGCGGACTGCTGTATTTTGCGGCGGCCTGTTTTTATGGGAAACGGAACATGGGAATTTTGAAAAAGAAAAGCCGTGAGATAAAAACGGCGATCGAGCAGAAAGTGGTTTTCCTCCTGAGGACCCGTATGCTGCGTCAGCAGCTGGTTTCCCTGACTGAATTTGTGCGTAAAATGAGGAGTGCCCCCGGCGTCTGGTACACCGGAGGCTATTATGAAAAAATTTATCAATATGTGTAATGAATGACATTACAGCATAGATTCGAGAGTGTTATCTCAAGAACTGTTTTTACTATAGCACTTACTTATGAATAAAATATGAACAAAGCGTGAATATTGGGTGAAATTGACATAAAACCGATTCAAACACAAAAATATATTGTGTAAAATGCACATGACATGAAAATAAAGAATTTACAGTTATGGTGCATATATGTTGAAAAAAATAGTTTATATTACTGAAATTTTGTAGTATAATGAAATATATTGTCATGGCCGCGAAACAGATGAAACAGGTCCATAAAAAATTCATGAAAGAAAGGAGAATAACTATGAGCAATATACCAACCCCGCATATCGCAGCAAAAGAAGGAGATTTTGCGAAAACCGTTCTGATGCCTGGGGATCCGCTCCGGGCAAAATATGTAGCGGAGACATTTCTGGAGAACCCTGTGCTGGTCAATAATGTACGCGGTGTCAACGGCTTCACTGGCATGTATCATGGAAAGAGAGTATCCGTCATGGCGAGCGGGATGGGGATTCCGTCCATAGGGATCTATTCTTACGAGCTGTTCAAATTCTACGATGTAGATAATATTATCCGGATTGGCACGGCGGGCGCGCTGACGGCAGATCTGAAGATCCGCGACGTTGTGCTTGGAATGGGCGCCTGCACAAATTCAAATTATGCGGCGCAGTACCAGCTTCCGGGAACATTTGCTCCGATCGCGTCCTACAAGCTGCTCCGCAGAGCGGTGGAGGCCGTTGAGGCGATGGGAAATGTGGATTATAAAGTCGGAAATCTGCTCTCATCCGATACGTTCTACAGTGAGGGTACGCTGGATATAAACTGGCGCAAGATGGGAGTTCTGGCTGTGGAGATGGAGGCAGCAGGGCTTTATATGAACGCGGCGCGCCTTGGAAAACATGCGCTGGCGATCTGTACAATCTCGGACAGCATTATCACAGGAGAGGCGACGACGGCCGAGGAACGGCAGTCCAGCTTTAACGATATGGTAAAAATTGCGCTGGAGACAGCAGAGTAAAGAAACAATCAACAGGCCCGGCTGAAAACGCCGCGCGGATGAAGGCGGAGTCTTGGTGCCGGGACTGCCGAGGCGGATGAAGGAGGGGTCCTTGGTGCCGAAGATGCCGGGGCGGATGAAGGTGAAGTCCTGGGAGCCGGGAATGCCGCGCGGATGGAAGCCGGAAAATGAAAGAATGATAAAGAAAAGCCAGTAAAGGATGAGATATACAGAAATGGAAGAACAGCAGTCAATGCATCAGGAAAGAAACATAACGGACGATGGTCAGCAGGTGGAGAAGCGGACAGTCTGTATCGTAGGTCATAAAAATCCGGATACAGATTCAATCTGCTCTGCGATCGCGTACGCTTACTTGAAAAATCAGGATGAAACCAGCAGTCAGTATAATTATGTCCCGGTCCGTGCCGGCCAGGTGAGCGCGGAGACTCAGTATGTGCTGGAGAGGTTTGGGGTGGAGGCCCCTCTTTTTGTCGAGAATATCGGGACGCGTGTCAAGGATATGGAGATCCGCCGGGTGGACGGCGTCAGAAGCGATCTCTCTTTAAAAAAGGCATGGACGTTGATGAAGACCCTGAATGTGTTTACACTTCCGATCACGACAGAGCAGAACCAGCTCAAAGGACTGATCACGGTCAACGATATCGCGAAATCCTACATGGAGGAGTATAACAGTGCGATTGTCTCCATAGCGCGGACACCGTACCGCAATATTCTTGAGACGCTGGACGCGGAGATGATTATCGGCGATCCGGACTCTTATTTTGATAAGGGCAAGGTGGTGATTGCGGCGGCGAATCCTGACGTCATGGAGGATTATATTGAGGAGCATGACATGGTGATTCTCGGCAACCGTTATGAGTCGCAGCTCTGCGCGATCGAGATGTCGGCAGGCTGTATCGTGGTCTGTCTCGGCGCCAAGGTGTCGCGCACGATCCGGAGGCTCGCGCAGGAGAAGAACTGCACGATCATCGTGACGCCGCTTGACACGTACGCTGTGGCAAGGCTGATCAACCAGAGCATGCCGGTGGAATTTTTCATGAAAAAAGAAAATCTGATGACATTCCGTCTGACGGATTATACGGAAAGTCTCCGCGAAGTCATGTCGAAGAAGCGTTACCGCGATTTCCCGATTCTGGACCGCAGAGGGCGTTATGTCGGGATGATCTCGAGGCGGAATCTTCTCGGTGTGCGCAAGCGCGCCCTGATCCTTGTGGATCACAATGAGGTGTCGCAGGCGGTCGACAATGTGCTGGATGCAGAGATTCTTGAAGTGATTGATCACCACAGGCTCGGTTCGCTGGAGACGGTCGCTCCTGTTTATTTCCGGAATCAGCCGGTCGGCTGTACCGGTACAATCATCTATCAGATTTACAATGAGAAAAATGTGGAGATACCGAAGGAGATTGCGGGACTTCTGTGCAGCGCAATCATTTCGGACACGCTGATGTTCCGTTCTCCGACCTGTACCTGGATGGATATTCAGGCAGCGCAGGCGCTCGCGGCGATCGCCGGAATTGAGTGCCAGAGTTACGCGAGGGAAATGTTTGCGGCGGGCAGCGACCTGAAGACGAAATCTCCGGAGCAGATCGTCTACCAGGATTTCAAGAAATTTGAGTTTGGAGACTGGGATATCGGAATCGGGCAGGTAACTTCCATGAGCACGACGGAGCTTCAGGAGATCCGCGACCGGCTGATTCCGTATCTGGACAAACTGTTCCAGGAACGCAGCACGAAGCTCGATATGCTGTTCTTCATGCTGACGGATATTATCAATGAGTCGTCTGAGATGCTCTGTTACGGCAAAGAGGCCGGAGCGCTGGTGGAGGAGGCTTTCCACAGAAGTGTGACAGATAAGGTAACGCGGCTGCCGGGCGTGGTGTCGCGCAAGAAACAGCTGGTGCCGTCATTTATGGAAGCCATTAACCGGATGAATACAGTGTGATCCCAGGGCCGAAAGGGCATGCGTTCCATGCCTGCATGGAAAAGCATGCCTTTCGGTCCGCAAAACATGAGCAGGGAGGTTATATATGGAAGAAAAAAAGAGCGGCAGTCCCCGCGAGCACTGGCGGGGCGGCAATATGCTGTATCCGCTGCCGGCGGTGATGGTGAGCTGCCAGAGGCCGGGGGAGAAGCCGAACATCATCACGCTGGCATGGACGGGAACGGTCTGCAGCAGCCCCGCGATGGTATCGGTTTCGGTAAAGCCGGAACGGTACTCCTATGGGATTCTGAAGGAGACAGGCGAGTTCGTGATCAACCTGACAACGGAAAAACTGGCGCGGGCGACGGATTTTTGCGGGGTGCGTTCAGGAAGGGACGTGGACAAGTTTGCGCAGATGAACCTGACTCCTGGGAAAGCCGTTCATGTAAGCGCTCCGATCATCGAGGAGAGCCCTGTGAATCTTGAGTGCCGTACGACGCAGATTCTGGAGCTGGGTTCGCATCATATGTTTGTCGCGGAAGTGCTCGGTGTGGATGTGGATGCCCGCTATCTTGATGAAAAAGGAAAGTTCCGTCTGAATCAGGCGGGATTGATTGTCTATTCCCATGGGGAGTATTTTGGACTGGGAAAAAATATCGGGAAGTTTGGATACAGTGTGAAAAAACGCCGATAATTCTCTGAAATATCCGCAAATAAAGGGAAAATATTCAAATTTATTCTGACAATTAATACTGGCAAATGTGTACAAAAAAAGTATAAATCGTTAATTCATATTTACAAAAACACAGAATGTGGTATACTGGTAATAATTTGGAAGGCAGGTGGTTCTCTGTCCGGAAATGAGTGGGGAACAGAGTATCATCTGATTCTTTTTTCATCAGCAGGGGTTATGAGTATAAATAAGAAAAAGCAATGACCTGAGTCCCGGAAGGGTTCTGCGGGGTGCAGATGATTGCGGAACAGAGGTGTATTTTATGGAACAGTATATTATCAAAGGCGGTAATCCACTGGTAGGGGAGGTGGAAATCAGCGGTGCGAAGAATGCGGCGCTTGGCATACTGGCGGCGGCAATCATGACGGACGAGACGGTTCTGATCGAGAATCTTCCGGATGTCCGGGACATCAATGTGCTGCTTGAAGCGATGGAAAGCATCGGTGTCAAAGTTGAGCGTCTCACGCGTCATGCGGTTTTACTGAACAGCGCAGAAGTCGGGGAGGTATGCGTTGACTATGAGTACATCAAGAAAATACGGGCGTCCTATTATCTGATCGGGGCGCTTCTTGGAAAACATAAGATGGCAAGAGTGCCGCTTCCGGGCGGCTGTAATATAGGTTCCCGCCCAATCGACCTTCACATCAAGGGGTTTAAGGCGCTGGGTGCTCATGTGACCATCCGCAATGGTTTTATCATTGCAGAGACGGATCACCTGAAAGGGAGCCACATTTATCTGGACACGGTTTCCGTGGGAGCCACGATCAATATCATGATGGCGGCCGCGATGGCGGACGGGCGTACAATCATCGAGAACTGTGCCCGCGAACCCCATGTGGTTGATGTGGCGAATTTCCTTAACAGCATGGGTGCAAGCATCCGCGGCGCCGGCACGGATGTGATTCGTATCCGCGGAGTCGAGAGACTGCACAAGACAGAGTATTCGATCATTCCGGATCAGATTGAGGCCGGGACTTTCATGTTTGCGGCGGCGGCCACAAAGGGCGACGTCATGGTCAAGCATGTGATTCCGAAGCACCTTGAGGCGACGACGGCGAAGCTTCTTGAGATCGGCTGCGAGGTCGAGGAGTTTGACGATGCGGTCCGCGTGGTTGCGTCAAAGCGTCTGCACAGTACCAATGTCAAGACGCTTCCGTATCCGGGATATCCGACGGATATGCAGCCGCAGATCGGCGTTACGCTTGCGATCGCTCAGGGAACGAGCATTGTGACGGAGAGCATTTTTGAGAACCGCTTCAAGTATCTGGACGAGCTTACCCGCATGGGGGCGGAGGCCCGTGTGGAGAGCAATACGGCGATCATCACAGGAGTGGAGAAACTGACAGGAGCGCGCATGAGCGTGCCGGATCTGCGTGCGGGAGCGGCGCTTGTAATCGCGGGACTGGCAGCCGAGGGAGAGACAATTCTGGATGATATCATATATATCCAGAGAGGCTATGAGGCTTTTGAGGAGAAGCTGCGCGGGCTGGGCGCTGAGATCGAGAAAGTGGATACCGAGAGAGAAGTACGAAAGTTTCGGCTGAAGCACGGCTGATCAGACAAAGTGGTCAGGGTGCGGCAGATTGTAATATACGAAGATGAGAGACAACAAGACAGAGAACAGCGGAATCATGGAATATCGTCGCTGAAAAGATACAGCAAACTGGAATACAGGGATGTATATAACAGTTCAGATGGAAGCCTGTGCGGCAGACGTCTGAACTGTCAGTTTATTCCCGCGGGCAATGAGGAAAATAGCCATGCTTGCATGGATATTTGACGAATGCCGCGAGCAGGAGGAAAAGCCGCCTCCTGCTCGATTCACAAAAAAGATATTCCATGGAACAGGCAAAAGCCTTCGGCAGAATATACAGGGAAGCTGAAATGCCGGGGTATAAAGAATAGAGGAGGGAATGAAAAAATGATTCAATTGTTTGAGAAGGGTGCTTATCTTCTGAACGGGACGGAGCTGATTCCGGACAATCAGGAGGCGAAGGCAGCTTTGGCAGCGAAGCTGGGCGGAAATGTCCCGGCGAGGGAGGAGGCGGCAAAGAATACAATCGCGTATTCGATTCTGGAAAGCCACAATACCTCCGGAAATATGGACAAGCTGAAGATTAAATTTGACAAGCTGACGTCCCATGACATCACGTTTGTAGGAATTATTCAGACGGCGAGGGCTTCCGGACTTGAGAAGTTCCCGGTGCCGTATGTTCTGACGAACTGCCACAACTCACTCTGCGCGGTGGGCGGCACGATCAACGAGGATGACCACATGTTCGGACTCAGCTGCGCGAAAAAATACGGCGGCGTCTATGTTCCGCCTCATCAGGCAGTTATTCATCAGTTCGCGCGCGAGATGCTCGCGTGCGGCGGCGGCATGATTCTTGGCTCGGATTCTCATACGAGATACGGCGCGCTCGGCACGATGGCGATGGGCGAGGGCGGACCGGAGCTGGTTAAGCAGCTTCTGAACCAGACTTACGATATCAATATGCCGGGCGTTGTCGCGGTCTATCTGACCGGCAGTCCGGTCCCGGGCGTGGGGCCGCAGGATGTCGCGCTGGCAATTATCGGCGCGGTGTTTGGCAATGGCTATGTGAATAATAAAGTTATGGAATTTGTGGGACCGGGCGTAGCTTCTTTAAGCGCTGATTTCCGTATCGGCATCGACGTCATGACGACGGAGACAACCTGCCTGTCTTCCATCTGGCAGACAGACAGCCGGATTAAGGAATTCTATGAGATTCACGGAAGAGCAGGGGATTACAAAGAACTGGCTCCGGGTGCGGTGGCTTATTATGACGGCGTTGTCTGCGTAGATCTGAGCGAGATCCGTCCGATGATCGCGATGCCGTTCCATCCGAGCAACACTTACACGATCGAGGAACTGAACGCGAACCTGATGGATATTCTCGACGATGTGGAGAAGCGTGCGGCGGTCAGCTTTGACGGCGCGGTTGATTTCACGCTGAAGAATAAAGTGCGGGACGGCAGACTGTACGTGGATCAGGGCATTATTGCCGGCTGCGCGGGCGGCGGTTTTGAGAATATCTGTGCGGCGGCCGACATCCTCAAAGGGAATTTTATCGGCTGCGACGAGTTTACCTTAAGCGTTTACCCGGCGAGCACGCCGATTTACATGGAGCTTGCGAAGAACGGCAGGCTTGCGGATCTGATTCAGAGCGGCGCGATTGTCAAGACTGCATTCTGCGGACCGTGTTTCGGCGCGGGCGATACGCCGGCGAACAATGCGTTCAGTATCCGTCATTCAACGCGCAACTTCCCGAACCGCGAAGGCTCCAAGCTGCAGAGCGGCCAGATCTCCTCAGTGGCTTTGATGGATGCGCGCTCGATTGCGGCGACTGCGGCGAACAAGGGCTATCTGACAGCGGCGACGGATGTGGATGTGAATTTCAGCAATCCGAAATATTTCTTTGATCAGAGCATCTACGCGAACCGTGTCTTTGACAGCAAGGGCGTCGCGGACCCGTCGGTCGAGATTCATTTCGGACCGAACATCAAGGACTGGCCGGCGATGTGTGAGCTTCCGGAGAATCTGATTCTCAAGGTAGTGTCCGAGATTCACGATCCGGTGACAACGACGGACGAACTGATTCCGTCCGGGGAGACTTCCTCCTACCGCTCGAATCCGCTCGGCCTTGCGGAGTTCGCGCTCTCAAGGAAGGACCCGGCGTATGTAGGCCTCGCAAAAGAGGTGCAGAAGGCGGAGAAGGCAAGAGAGGCCGGCGAGAGCATGACAGAAGCCCTGCCGGAGCTGGCTGACGTCTTTGCGGCTGTACAGGCCGTATATGCGGATGTATCTGCGGAGAATACGGGAATCGGAAGTACAATCTTTGCCGTGAAGCCGGGCGACGGCTCCGCGCGCGAGCAGGCGGCTTCCTGCCAGAAGGTGCTCGGCGGCTGGGCGAACATCGCGAACAGCTACGCGACGAAGCGTTACCGCTCCAATCTGATCAACTGGGGCATGCTTCCGTTTTTGATCGACGGAGAGGACCTTCCGTTCGTGAACCATGATTATCTGTATATTCCGGGGATCCGCTCCGCTGTGAAGGAGAAGGCTGCAGAAGTGCCGGCATACGTCGTAAAAGACGGGAAACTTGCTCCGTTTACGCTGAAGCTCGGAGAGATGACCGACGATGAGAGGCAGATCATACTGGATGGCTGCCTGATCAATTACAACAGAGTGAAATAAAAGTATAGAAGAATAGAAGACCCCGGAGAGGAATCTCCGGGACTTTTCCTTAAGATTTTTTCAGCTATGCTGCAGGCAAAATCGGCGGAATCCCATCTGTACAGGGATCTCGCCGACTCATTTTTTTGCCACTGTCTTTCCGTATATAAGCGGGCTGAGCACATCATCCTCAAAGTCGAACACATACCGTTCGTATGCGTTGATCACAAGCGTATTCTGATATTTATCGCAGCGCTTGTGCTGCCGCCCGTAGGACATATGTACATGGCCGTGCAGGAAGAACTTCGGCTTGAATTTCTCCATTAGCCACAGGAACGATTTGAAGCCCTGATGCGGCAGATCGCGCCCATCGTTGAGCTGATAAGCCGGGGCGTGCGTGACAAGGATATCGAAGCCGCGGTGCCAGAGAAGCGGAAGTCCGAGCCGGAAGATCCGGCGGCGCATCTCATGCTCCGTATACTGATGGCTTCCCGGACGGTAGCGCATGGAACCGCCCAGACCGAGGATCCGCACTCCATTGTGGACATATATTTTGTCATCGATGCAGATACAGCCCTCCGGAGGAATCCGCTCGTATTTCTGGTCATGATTTCCGTGCACATAGAGGACGGGTGCGGAAGCAAATGTGGCGAGAAAGGAGAGATAGTACGGATGCAGGTCGCCGCAGGAGATGATCAGATCGATCCCTTCCAGCTTGCTTTTATCGAAAAAATCCCACAGATATCTGGATTCTTCGTCCGCAATTACCATGATCCGCATATCTCATCACGTTCCTTTCCCACTTTTATCCATTACGTTTTTATTTTTTCACACCCTGCTGAGAGGTTACCGGCTGTGCCTGAGCCATAAGTTCTTCACGTGCCGGAATCGTACCGATGACGTTCTCAGCGAGCCAGTCCATTTCCATGATTTCCTCCGGCGAGAGGATGTTGTCGGGACTCCCCTTTATGATGCCTGTCTGGGAGTAAAGGACCCCGGCGAACGGATTGAATTTTCCGGAGCTGATTGTGTGCTTTAAAAGCTCCACAAGACGCTTCGTGCCGACCGGGAGATTCTGCGAGCAGATGATATCTACTACGCCGGACGACATTCCCCACCAGTAGTTGATCGCGCGGGTGGTATCGTCGTCGCTCTTCCAGGTTCCGTTCATGATCGTGCGGATCAGATTCTCATAGAATTTGCCCCAGTGGTACAGCGGCATCGCCAGGTTTCGGACATGCTCTCCATCATAGTGATAGATACCGAAAAGCCGCGACGGCTGCTCCGGGATCACCATGTCTCTTCCGGAGATACAGGAAGGAGCGACCTTGCGGATGTTCTCCCAGATATCCACATTTTTCAGCGTGGACCATTCGAGGTACACCTTGGCGCGCGGGTTGATCATCTTTGCGCCGAGCGCGAACGCGTTGATATTTGCGATGTTGCCGAACAGCGGATAATCCGCGACGTAGGAAAGGCGGTCGTTTTCCGCCATGGCTCCGGCAATCGCGCCCATCAGGAATTTGGCCTCGTGCATTCTCGTATAGTAGGTCCTTATGTATCGGTGCGACGTGTTCAGCGAACAGTTCAGGATGCGGACATCAGGGTTTGCGATCGCGGCCTTTACGCTGGCCTGCGCAAAAGTCGGCGTCGTTGTGAAAATGATATTGCAGCCTTCGTAGATCGCCTTGTAGATGCAGTTCTCAACCGTGTCCGCCGTGATATTCTCGTAGCTGCGGGTGACAACCTCATCCGGGAATGTCTGCTCCAGATGCATGCGGCCAAGCTCATGGGCGTAGGTCCATGCGGAGGAACGAGGAGTTTTTTCATATATAAATGCAATGTTCAGTTTGGGCTCTCCGAGCGCCAGCGGAATGAGACGGCTCAGAAGAGGTTTTTTCTCCGTGTTCGGATCCATCTTCAGCTCAATTTCTTCATCATGCTCGAGAAGCTCAAATTCTTCCCAGACTTTTGCGACAGACGTTTTCAGCTCAGCGGCAGACTGGGCGTCCGTCGCCTGATATCCATAGAGCGTGATGTAAGCGAGAAACGCGTCTCCGGTTGTGATCTTGAGTTTGCTGCCTCCTTTTGCCTCATAGGCCGCCGTGAAGCGGGAGAAGATGGAACTGAAGTTGAGCTGGTCGTCCTCGCTCCATTCCTCATCCGGCCGCTTGCCGACCGCTTCCTGCAGTTTGGCAAAGCTGCCTTCTTTTGAAAACCAGATGTAGTTAATTTTCGATAATTTGTAAAAGTCCAGAAATTCAAAATAAATATTGTTTTCTTTTTCTCCGGTACGTTTTGGAATGATGCGCGTTACATATCCGGGGATGGAGATGGCTTCATAGTATTTCAGAACGCTGACGCGTTTGTTGCCTTCCTCCACGTAATATTTGTTCATATATTCATAAGCTTTGATCGGATCCCGGATTCCCTCATTTTCATGCGCCCGGCTCAGCGCCACCCATTTGTGGGCGAATTCTGTGGTGTCTTCCAGAATCGGCATAAAATTGCCCGCGAAGGAACTGCTGCGCCCTTCGTACCGGGTGCCGACGATCTGATCGATCGGAATCTGTACAAGTCCAAGTGAAACCTGAGTCAGCGAATCGGGCGACTCCAGAATATCGTCGAGAACTTCAAGGGTAGGTTTCTGTCCGCGCATCAGGCGGGCCTGGTAATCTTTCTTGCCGGCTTTTTTTGCGCTGCTGTAATCTCCATATGACATAATTAGAATCCTCCTTCCGTTGGAAGTAAGCTATTTTAGTTTGTCAGGTTCAGTTCTTTATTATAGTGTGGATAAATGCGGAAATCAAGCAGGATTTTTATGCTTGCGAAAGCGTATGTTATAGGATAAAATAAGGTGCATGATATTGGAAAATGTATAAACGACAGACAGATGCCGCTGATATGGAAAGGATATTGAAAATATGGAGAAGAAAATTGGGATAAAGCGGAGCGGATACAGCGAAACGATGAATCTGCTGCTGTTTTTGTGCTTTTTTTTCTATATGGCATTTCAGATTTATGGTACAAAGGCGGAGATGGCGGGCAGGCTGAGTACTCTGTTTTCCGTGGTGTTTGTGCCGGGATTTATTTTCCGGGCCGGATACTGCTATGGAAGCAGGCGTGCGGATACTGCCGATGCCCGGAAGAGGAGTCTTCTCATTGATGCAGGACGTTATTATGTGTATTTTTTCTTTCTTACATTTGTAAATGAGCTGCTTCCGGCCTGGTCTGAGGTACTGACCGCGGAGAGGAAGTATATTCCGATTTCTGTTTTTACGGACGTTCTCTCTTTTTTGCGCGTCCCGGCAGTTTCCGCTTTGTTTCTCACGCTTGCTCTGATGCTTCTCGCCGTCAGGATGCTCGACGAACAGATCTGCCGTCTGGCTGAAAATAAGAAAAAAATGATTCTGGCCGGCGCACTGTGTATTCTGTCCGCACTGCTTCAGGTGAAAGGTGAGATGTACGATCTTGTGGCAGTATTTTTCGGGGCGACAGGGCAGCAGGCGGTTCCCGGAGTTCCCTTTTTCGCGTTTTTTCTGCTCGGGATCTGGTATCAGGAGAAAGAACCGGATTTTGACTGGAAGACGGCGGCTGCGGCGGCCGCAGTTTCCATATGCTCGCTTTTGCTGTACAGGACGCCGCTGCAGGCTCTGTTTCGGGTGACTGTCTCGTTCCTTCCTGTGTACCTTCTGCATACTGCGTCAAAACTGCTTGCGCGCGTCACGGTGCGTTCCGGGAGCGCGGCGATGATCTGCCGGATGATCGAACCGGTGTTTCTTCTGTATTCGCTGGCTCTGTTCGGGATTTACAAGTATGGCGGAAGCGCCTTTTCGGGGTTTGGAACGGTTCAGGTGCTGGCGGTGGCGGCTGCTGTTATCGCGGCGGTCTTTCTTCTGTTTCCGGCATTTATACTGGTCAGCCGGTGCTGTGCGGTGCTGAGTGATTTTGCCCGGAATAAAGTCCGCCGCAGAACGGCCTTTTATTTTTCTGTGTACACAGCAGCTTTTTCACTTGTGTTGTTTCTGGTGTTTTTTGAATATGTCCGCACAGGAAAGACATTCATTGTTCTCGGGGATGGGGTCTCCCAGTACTTTCCGCGCGCGATCTATTTTTCCCGCTATATCCGGAATCTGGTGAAGGGGCTTCTGAGCGGGAATTTTGAACTGATGATGTATGATTTCCGCCTTGGACTTGGAGCGGAGGTCAACTACAGCATGGAACCGCTGTACTTCCTGTTCGCGCTGTTTGGCGAAGATCACATGGAATTTGCCTATGATTTTATCACAGTGCTCCGTTTTTATCTGGCGGGAGTGTCCATGTCCATTCTCTGTCTGTATTTCAGGAAGGGATATTTCGCGGCGTTTCTGGCGAGTGTGGTGTATGTCGTCAGCGGTTTCCCGCTGTACGGGGCTACGATGCACACAAACTTTATGATACCTTTAATTATGCTGCCGCTTCTGATACTCTCGATGGAGGAGATACTGCAGAAAAGGCGATGGTATCTGTGCACAATTTTTGTCGCGGTTTCCCTGTACAGTAATTACTACTATCTGTATATGAATACGATCGCCATGGGCGTTTATTTCCTTGTACGGTTTTTCTGTCAGAAAGAGGGGAGGACTTTTCGGAATTTTCTGTCGAGGGGACTGACGATTGTCGGATCTTATCTGCTCGGCGTAGCGATGGCCTCCGTTGTTCTCGTGACGAACTTTGGCGTGTACCTTGGCTCCGGGCGCAGCGGAAATGTCCTGATCAAGACGCCTTCCTTGTTCTATTACGACGCGAAATGGCTGGTTGACTGTTTCATGACGTTTATCACGACAGGAAATTCTCCGGGCAACTGGATGAAATTCGGGTTTTTGCCGCTCACTCTGTTTGTGATTGTTATTCTGTTTATGCGCAAAGGCCGAAAAGAACTCAAGCTTCTGATGCTGATCTCGTTCGGCTTCGCGGCATTTCCGCTGTTTGGCTTTATCTTCAGCGGCTTCAGTGCGGTGGTAAACCGCTGGTGCTATATTGCGGCGCTTGTGGTGGCTTTTGCGACAGCAGATTGCCTGCCGGATCTTTACCGGCTGAAAAAGAATGAAAAGATTGTCTGCGCGGCGGTGATGCTTTTGTACGGTGTTCTTGCGTTTTTTGGAAATAACAAGAGCACCGGATTTACGCAGGTCGCGTTTCTGCTGCTTGCAGCAGCGTTTGTGGTTCTTCTGATAATCCAGGTGGACCGGCCGGAGTTCTCCCCAAAAGGTTCACGTTTTGCGGGATTTCTGCCTGTGCGGGGGCAGGGCGGAGGAGATTGTGCGGACCGGCCGGATGAAACTCGTGCGGCATCGTTTGCGGACGCTGCCAGGAGAGGGCTGATAATCTGCCTGGTCGCGGCGATGGTGTTCTGGCAGGGTTTTTCTCTGTTCCATATTGACCGGTATGCCGCCAGCTTTATGAACCGGGGCGGAAGCGCTCTGAAGCCGGTGACGAGCACTCCGCTGCAGGCGGTGGAAGAAGTGGGGGACGACAGCTTTTACCGCGTGGCCATGCCGAAGCTGAGCTATTACAACAGCAATGCGTCGATGCTGTTTGATTATAATGATATTTATCTGATCAGCAGCACGTACAATGGAAATATTATGAAGTATCTGGAGGAGATGGGCAGCGTCAGCTACAGTCCGACACAGATGCTGGGTCTGAATAACAGCGCTTATATGAACAATCTCGCGGCTGTCAAGTATTACGCGGCCTACGAGGAGCCGGGCAGAACGCTTCCGTATGGGGCGGAGGAGCTTCTGCAGACAGATCTGCCGTACGGGAAGGCAACGGTATATGAAAACAAGTATGCGCTTCCGATCGGCTATACATACCGGGATTCGATCACGGAGGAGGAACTGGAATCCTACGACAGCCTGGAGCGCCAGGAAGTCCTGATGCAGAAGGTTCTGCTTCACGACACGGAAGATGCGGAGAACGTAAAGAATGCGGAAGATGCGGACGTCCGGCTCACGGTAAAGGAGCTGAAGATTAAATCGGTGAAGGAAAGCCGCGCCTGCCTGACAGAGCATGCGCTGATCGCGGGAATGGAAGAGGAAGCTTCCAGGATCCGTAGTCAGGAGAAGGGAAAGAAAGTCGTCATAACCCCGAAAGCGGGAGATGAGACGTATGACCTGAAGCTGAACTTTAAGGGAACGCCGAACTCGGAAACGTATCTTGTTCTGGAAGACGCGTTTCTTGAGGGGGATATGTCGGAAGAGCAGATCACGATTTTTCTGGAAACGAAAAATAATAAAGTAGAATACGATTTTTCACCGGACGATTACCGTTACAAAACAGGGCAGAAAAATTTTGTGTTCAATCTCGGTTATCACAAAAAGGCAATCACTTCCTGTAAGATCAGACTGGACAAGCAGGGTATGATTCAGTTTAAGACTCTGAAACTGTACAGTCTGCCGATGGACAACATGGAGCTGTACACGGAAAATCTGACGGAGCATGTACTTGAGGATGTGGAGGTCGGGACAAACCGGGTCGCGGGCAGGATTTCTCTGGATGAGGACAGATTCCTTGTGCTCAGCATTCCGTATCAGAGAGGATGGACAGCTCTGGTGGACGGAGAGAAAGCAGAACTGCACAGGGCAAATTATATGTATATGGCGCTGGAACTGGATGCGGGGGAGCATACGGTGGAACTTACGTATGAGATACCGGGGATCCGGTACGCATTTGCGGTCACGGGAGCGGCTTTTGTGCTGTTCATTGTGCTGCTGTGCGCGGGAAGACGGAGAAGGAAGCGAAGGCAGCTCTTCTGCGCATCGCCGGACGCTGCTGCCGGCCACGGCCTGCAGGAGGGTGAAGCGCAGGAATTGTAATGCGGCGTCCGGGCTGCGGACCGCAGCCGCACAGGAGCATTTTGCAGAAAACCGTGTAGGAACATAATCAGAAAGATCTCCGGACAGGCGGGGAGACACAGCCGGCAGGACGGCGGGAGGAAAAGGATGAGCGGAAAGTTTACGAGGGAACGGGTCAGGTTTCACGTGAAGAAAAAGGATACGCTTGTGATCCAGGGATGGATTGAAAATGACATGGATGGGGACGCCAGGTTTGAGGCCTGGATGGACAGAAAGAAGCTTCCGGTGGAGGTCAGAGTCCAGCGGGGCGTGGAGGTGACGAAAAAGTATCTGCGCTATAAGACGAATGTTCCGCTGGAATACTTTATTGAAATCTCACTGCCGCAGGGATACGGATGGTCGGGAAGACTTGAGGTGAACCAGGTCCTGCTGAAGGAAGGGGAACGTCCGCGTATCTATGCGGCTTCGGGAGAGACGCTTGTGAAGCTTTCGCATCATATGGATTCATGGATGGAAAGCCTGAGCGTTCAGCCGGACGGCCGGTATCTGCTGCGCGGCTGGTATGTCGGGCATGAAAACGCAAAAGTGGCGCTTCTTGACAGCCAGGGAAAGGTGGTCCGGACGGAGTACGCGTCGGGACACCGGATGGATGTTCAGGGAGAATATCCGGAGGTGCAGCTTGAGGAGACGCATGGTTTTGAACTGCTGTTTCCAAAGCCAAAGGAGAATCTGCTTCAGCTGGAAATCTGGGGCGGGGGAAAAACGGCGTCCTATACGGTAAACTGCGCAAAGATGCTTTCCGGGAGAGAAGACCTGTTCAATCTTGTGAAGAAAGGCTGGACATATTTCCAGCGAAAAGGCGGGAAACAGTTTGCAAAGCGTGTCTCGAATGTTGTGCTTGGCACTGACAGCATCAGTTATGAGAAGTGGCGGAAAAAATACGGAACGACGAGTCAGGAGCTCGTGGGGCAGAGACACTGCACATTCATCTGGGAACCTAAAATCAGCATTCTGGTTCCGCTCTACTACACGCCGGAGAAGTATCTGAGAGAGATGATCGCGTCAGTCGAGGCGCAGACGTACCGGAACTGGGAACTTATTCTCTCGGACGGAAGTGGGGCGGACTCTCCGCTCGACCCGATTCTGGATGAATATGAATGGAAGGATGACAGAATCCGGGTGCTGCGCAACCGCAGACGGCTTCGGATCGCTCCGAATACAAACGAGGCCATGCGGGCGGCCACGGGAGAGTTCTTTCTGTTTGGGGATCATGACGACCTGCTTGCCCCGGACGCGCTCTTTGCCTGCGTCAGTCTGCTGAATGCGCGGCAGGATGTGGAACTGCTCTATTCGGATGAGGACAAGGTGGACAGCACAGGCAGGAAGTATTTCGAGCCGCATTTCAAGTCGGATTACAATCCGGAGCTTCTGTGCAGCATGAATTATTTCTGCCATCTGGTGATGGTGAAGCGGGAGCTCTGCCAGCGCGTCGGCCTTCTGGATTCCGCGTTCGACGGGGCGCAGGACTATGACTATGTGCTTCGCTGCACGGAACAGACGACGGAGGACAAAATCGCGCATGTTCCGAAGATCCTGTATCACTGGCGGGCGCACAGCGGTTCGACGTCGGAAAGTCCGGAGAGCAAGCAGTACGCGTTTGACGCGGGGCGGCGTGCCGTTCAGGCACATTACGACAGGCTGGGGATTCGCGCCCGGGTTCTGGAAGGGGAGTATTTTGGACTTTACCGGACAGAGTTTGAGATTCAGGGAGAGCCGCTGATCTCGATTTTGATTCCAAATAAAGACCATTCGGAAGATCTCTTAAAATGTATCCACTCGATTGAGAAGAAGAGTGACTACCGCAATTATGAGTACATTATTATAGAAAACAACAGCACGGATCCGGAGACATTTAAGACGTACCGCCGCCTGGAGCGGGATAATCACAAAGTTCAGGTCGTTTATTATGACGAGCCTGGAGGATTCAATTATTCCGCGGTCAATAATTTCGGGGCGGCTTACGCAAAAGGAGAGTATCTGCTTCTGCTGAACAACGACACGGAGATCATCAATCCGGACTGTCTGCGGCAGCTTCTCGGTTACTGCCAGCTTGAGGAGGTCGGAGCTGTCGGAGCGCGGCTGTACTACGAGGATAACGTCATACAGCACGCCGGGGTGGTGCTTGGCTTCGGCGGCATCGCCGGGCATGCATTTATCGGACAGAAGCGAGGGGATAACGGGTATTTTTCGCGGATCATCTGCGCGCAGGACTACAGTGCAGTGACTGCCGCCTGCATGATGGTGAAGGCTTCCGTTTTCCAGGCAGTCGGCGGCATGTCCTGTGATCTGAAGGTTGCCTTCAACGATATTGATTTCTGCATGAAGGTGCGCCGGTACGGAAAACGGATCGTCTACAATCCGTACGCGGAGCTGTATCATTACGAGTCCAGGTCGCGCGGCCTGGAAAACACGCAGGAGAAAATCGAGCGCTTCAACAACGAGATCGCGCTGTTCCTGGAACGGTGGGGAGATCAGGTGAAGGCAGGGGATCCGTACTACAATCCGAACCTGACGCTGGACAAAGCGGACTTTTCACTGAAAATATAAAACAGCGCAAATTCTTTTAGTTGCAGTTTTCCCCCTTTTGCTGTATGATGATCGTGAACATCTTTCGGGATGTGTGATCGGGGGAGAAGATAAGATGATCAGTTTTAATAAAGCACCTTTTGTTGGAAATGAGCTGGAATATATGCAGCAGGCGATCCGGAACGGGAAGCTCTGCGGGGACGGACCGTTCACGAAAAAATGTTCGGCGCTGATGTGTGAGAAACTGAAAGCGGGGAATGTCCTTCTGACGACTTCCTGTACCCATGCGCTTGAGATGGCCGCGTTTCTGTGTGAAATTCAGCCGGGCGACGAGGTCATCATGCCTTCCTATACATTTGTGTCCACCGCCGACGCTTTTGTGCTGCAGGGAGCCAGGATCGTATTTGTGGACATACGTCCGGATACGATGAACATCGATGAGACGAAGATCGAGGCGGCGATTACGGAAAAAACAAAAGCGATCGTCCCGGTACATTACGCGGGGGTATCGTGTGAGATGGATACGATCATGGCTCTCGCGAAAAAATACGGGCTCAAGGTAGTCGAGGATGCGGCGCAGGGCGTCAATGCCTGGTATAAGGGGCGTGCGCTCGGCACGATCGGGGATTTCGGCTGCTACAGTTTCCACGAGACGAAAAACTATACGATGGGGGAAGGCGGAGCCCTTCTGTTCGGAGATGACCGTTATCTGGAGCCGGCTGAGATACTGCGGGAGAAAGGCACAGACAGAAGCAAGTTTTTCCGGGGACAGATAGACAAATATACCTGGGTCGGCTACGGGTCTTCCTACCTGCCGAGCGACCTGAACGCCGCGTATCTGTATGCCCAGCTTGAAAAGATGGACGAGATCGGACGGAAGCGGCAGGAGATCTACGATTATTATAAAGAAAAGCTTCAGCCGCTGGCGGACAGAGGATGCCTGGAACTTCCGCATATCCCGGAGGAGTGCACGCCGAACGCGCATATGTTTTATGTAAAGGCAAAGAATCTGGAGACGCGCACGAAGCTGATCAGCCATCTGCGGGAAAAAGGCGTCTACTGTGTGTTCCACTATATTCCGCTCCACTCGTCGCCGGCAGGCCGCCGTTTCGGGGAATTCCGGGGCGAGGACGTCTATACGACCAGAGAAAGCGAACGGCTGATGCGTCTGCCGATGTTTTATAATCTCTCCATGGAGGATGTCAGATATATTGTGAAATGTCTGCTGGAGTATGATGAATATTAGAAAATGTCTGAATTTTATCCGCAAGCTGACTCCTTACAATATGCAGAAGGGGTTAAAATATCTGAAACATTTTGGGCTGAAGGAATTTCTGATCCGGCTGAGCGACCGCGTGGAACCGGAGGAAGTGCCTTACGGTCCGTGGTATGAAAAACATAAAGCCTCAGATGCGGAGCTTGCTGCGCAGAGAAGCAGAAATTTTGCCGCGCGGCCGCTGATCAGCGTTGTGGTGCCGGTGTACCGCACACCGGAAAAGTACCTGCGGGAGATGATTGAGTCGGTGCTCGGCCAGACATATCCGAATTGGGAACTGTGTCTGGCGGACGGGAGCGGGGAGACAGATATCCGTGCAAAACGGAACCGGGAAACAGATGAAAGTGGAGAATCTGCTGCGAAGAAGTCCCGGGATCAGGGAACGGCCAGGAGTGTGGAATTTGCCGCGGAGGAGTCCTGGGATCATGAGACGGTTGGAAGGGAAGCTTCACGCTGTCCGGAATCCGGGGCCGAAAGACGGCGCGCCATCCTCGAAGAATATGCCCGGAATGATTCCAGGATTCATGTTCTGTTTCTGGAAGAAAACCGCGGAATCGCGGGGAACACGAACGCGGCGCTCGCCATGGCCGCGGGAGATTACGTCGGTCTGCTGGATCACGACGATTTGCTGGCGCCGGACGCGCTGTATGAGGTGGCGGCCCGGCTTCAGGGAAGCGCCAGGCCGGAACTGCTCTATACGGATGAAGATAAATTCAGCGAGAAGCAGGGAGAGCATTTTCAGCCGAATCTCAAGCCGGACTATAATCCGGATCTTCTTCGCTCCAACAATTACATCTGTCATTTTCTGGTATGCGCAAGGGAGCTTCTGGCCCGTGTCGGAGGCTTTGACGGGACGTATGAAGGGGCGCAGGATTATGATTTTATTTTGAGGTGTACTGAACAGGCACGCGGGATCTGCCATATACCGCGGGTGCTGTATCACTGGAGGACGCATGCGAAGTCGACGGCGGACAATCCGCTGTCCAAGCAGTACGCATATGAAGCGGGACGAAGGGCGATTGCGGCGCATCTTTCCCGTGTCGGGCTGGACGGAGAAGTTTCCTGCAAAAAGGATTTCGGGTTTTACCGGGTGCGCTATCACGTCAGCGGCGAGCCTTTGGTGTCGATTATCATACCGAATAAGGATGAGAAGGAAACGCTCAGGAAATGTCTTGATTCTATCAAAAACAGAACAAAATATCAGAACTATGAAATTATTATCATAGAAAATAACAGTGAAACAGAAGAAATTTTTTCTTTCTATAAAGAAATAGATGGACGAGATTCGATTCGTGTTGTATATTGGAACAAAGAGTTTAATTATTCCGCGATCAATAATTTTGGGGTCCGGCAGGCGAAGGGCAGCTATTTTGTATTTCTGAATAATGACATTGAAGTGATCAGCGAGGACTGGCTGGATGAGATGCTCGGACACTGTCAGAGGCCCGGAACCGGGATTGTGGGCGTGCGTCTCTATTATCCGGACGACACGATTCAGCACGCGGGAATTATCGTCGGGATCGGCGGAGTCGGCGGCTGTATGTTTACCGGGATGAAGCGGTCTCACAGCGGCTATCTCCACAAGGAGTCGCTGCAGCAGGATCTCAGCGCGGTGACTGCCGCCTGCATGATGGTCAGACGCGAAGCTTTTGAGTCGGCCGGCGGGTTTGAGGAGAAGCTTGCGGTTGCGTTCAATGATATTGATTTCTGTCTTCGCGTGCGGGAGAAGGGATACCTCGTGGTCTACGATCCCTATGCGGAGCTGTACCATTATGAATCGAAGACAAGGGGAATGGAAGATACGCCTGAAAAGGTCCACAGATTCCAGTCTGAGATCGAATTTATGAGAACCCGCTGGATATCGATTCTGAAAAACGGGGACCCTTATTACAACCGGAATTTTTCTCTTGCGAAATGGAACTATTCTCTGCGGGCTGACTGACAGTCCGCGGGGATTCGTGATTCCCGGTTTGCGTGATTGTTTGCAGCGGCCCGCAAAGGCACGGATGGCGGCCGGCTTTGTACAGAGGTTAGAATATGCAGATAGCGACAATTGTTATACCGAACCTGAACGGCATGCGGTATCTGAAAGAATGTCTGGATTCCCTGCGGGAGCAGAGCCGGCAGGATTTTTCGGTGATTCTGATTGACAATGGATCTACGGACGGAAGCGCTGATTATGTGGAATCACATTATCCGGAGGTGACGGTGCGCCGGTATGAGACCAACAGAGGTTTCTGCTGCGCGGTCAACGAGGGAATCCGCATGGCGGATACGCCGTATGTGATTCTTCTGAATAATGACACAGCCTGCGAGACATCCTTTGTAGAGAAGCTGACTGCCGCGATGGAGAAGGAGAAGGACTGTTTTTCCTGTGCTTCGCGGATGGTCCGGATGGATGACCCGGGGAAGATGGACGACGCAGGAGATTACTACTGCGCGCTCGGCTGGGCATATGCCCTGGGCAAGGGAAAGCCGTCTGCCAGGTATGACAGACGGCGCGAGATATTCTCCGCCTGCGCCGGGGCGGCGATCTACCGCAGATCCGTCTTCGATGAGATCGGTCTGTTTGACGAGGTTCATTTTGCGTATCTGGAGGATGTCGACGTCGCTTACCGCGCACGGATAGCCGGGTATCGGAATCTTTACATCCCGGAAGCGGTCGTCCGCCATGTGGGAAGCGCCACGAGCGGTTCCGTCTACAATGAGTTTAAGATCCGCCATTCTTCACGGAACAGCATCTATCTGATTTACAAGAATATGCCGTGGCCGCAGATTCTTCTGAATCTCCCTTTTCTGGCCGCGGGATTTCTGATAAAAATGATATTTTTTGCGCAGAAAGGGTACTTTAAAGAATATATTACAGGGCTTGGGAAGGGGATCAGGCTCTGCAGCAGAGAGAGGAAAGTCAGGGTACAAAAGAAAAATCTTGCTCACTATTTCAGGATCCAGTGGGAGCTCTGGGTGAACGTTGTTCGCCGTATAGTGGATTTCTGACCGTGTGAGTGAGTTCTGACCGGAGAAAACGGGACTGCCGGAAAATGGATGATGTCATCCATGGGACGGACAGAGGCAGACCCGCATAATTTACAGCGGCAGAAGGCCGGGGGAGCGGAGTTTCTGCCGGATACAGGGGTGAAATGTTTTGATTAACGACAATGAGAAATATTTTAACCGGCTGCAGGTTGTACTGGATGCGCTTGTAATCGTGCTGTCCTACGTTATCGCATGGTTTCTGGTACCGGGAAGCACCAACGATGAGTCGATCGGCGTTCTGCCTGTTCAGATCTACATGATGGCGCTTGTATTTATCGTGCCGTTTTTTTTGCTGCTGTACTATGCGTTCAATCTCTACGCCTCAAAGCGTATCCAGGGAAGGCGGCTGGAAGGCGGCAATGTCCTGAAGGCCAACGCGATCGGCGGCCTGACTTTTACAGCGCTGCTGTATCTGGTCGGTCAGCAGCATATTTCCCGTCTGATGATATTTTTATTCATCTGTTTCAATATCATCCTGACGGTAGTTCAGCGCAACTGTGTGCGTCTGGCGCTGATCCGTTTTCAGAGGAGCGGCTTTAACCGGAAATATATTATTCTGATCGGCTACAGCCACGCGGCGATGGAGTTTATCGAGCGTGTGGAGCAGAATCCCCAGTGGAATTACAAAATCATGGGAATCCTGGATGATTTTGCGCAGGCAGGTTCCATGTACCATACGGTCTGTGTGCTCGGTCCCCTGATAAGCCTGGAGGCGCTTCTGGCGCTGAACAGTCTGGATGAGATCGTGATCACGCTCGGACTGAACGAGTACAACAAGCTGGAGCGGATTGTGGCGATATGTGAAAAGTCCGGCGTACACACGAAGTTTATCCCTGATTACGGAAACATTATTCCGACAAAGCCCTACACGGAGGATTTAATGGGGCTTCCTGTCATAAATATCCGTCACGTTCCGCTGACAAATACGTTTAATATGATGATAAAGCGTATTATGGATATCTGCGGATCAGTCATCTGTCTGATCATTTTTTCGCCGCTCATGCTGGTCACGGCGATTCTGGTCAAGACAACCTCGAAGGGGCCGCTGATTTTTAAACAGGAGAGAGTCGGCCTTCACAACAAGCCGTTCCAGATGTATAAATTCCGGTCGATGGAACAGCAGACAGAGGAAGATGAGAAAAAGGGCTGGACGGTGAAAAACGATCCCCGGATCACGAAGGTGGGAAAGATTATCCGAAAAACCAGCATCGATGAGTTCCCGCAGCTTTTTAATGTCCTGAAGGGGGATATGAGTCTTGTGGGTCCCAGGCCGGAACGGCCGCAGTTTGTTGAGAAATTCCGGGAGGAGATCCCGCGCTACATGGTGAAGCATCAGGTACGGCCGGGGATGACGGGCTGGGCCCAGGTGAACGGTCTGCGGGGCAATACTTCGATCAAGAAGAGAATCGATCATGATTTGTATTATATTGAGAACTGGACGGTCGGACTGGACATAAAAATACTGATTATGACGGTATTCCGGGGATTCATCAACAAGAACGCGTACTGAGGACAGAGACAACGATTTTTTTAATTATTGATTTATGTATTTTTTATTTTCTTTTTTGCAAAATAATGATATAGTAGATACAAACGACGGCGTCAGCGTGCGCTTCATACGGCGAAAGGTGAGAGAGAATGGGACAGAGAGGGAATTACCCCGGAGACGGCCGGGGAGGATACTATGAGGATCCCCTGATGCAGGGAGATATTCGAAAAAGAAAGAGGAAAAAGAAACGCAGGAGATGGCTGTTTGTAGTTGAGGTGCTTGTGCTTCTGGTTGCGGCCGCGGCGCTGTTTGCGGGGGCGCAGCTTTACCGGATGGACCGCGTGAAGCTCAGGGATATCCTGGTGAACAATCTGAATCTGTCCGGGGATTACCGCAACATAGCGTTGTTTGGCGTTGACTCCAGGGAGGGAAATCTGGATTACGCGAACAGCGATACGATTATCATCTGCAGCATCAATGAGAAGACAAAGGATGTCAAGCTGGTGTCGGTATACAGGGACACGTATCTTGACAATACGGACGGGCATTACCGCAAGGCGACGGAGTGCTATGCCGCCGGCGGGGCACAGCAGTCAGTTAACATGCTGAATACGAATCTTGATCTTAATATAGAAGATTTTGTGACGGTGGACTTCAACGCGATTGTTGAGATGGTCGATCTGGTTGGCGGCATCGACATGGAGATCACGGACGAGGAGCTGACATGGCTGAACGGATACTGCGAGGAGAATTCCCGTGTGACCGGAGTTTCCTATGTGCCGCTTTCTTCCGCGGGTTATCAGCATCTGGATGGAATTCAGGCGCTGGCCTACTGCCGGATCCGCTACACAGAGGGCTGGGATTACAAGCGTACCGACCGTCAGAGAGAGGTACTTGGAAAGATTCTTGAGAAAGCGAAGTCGCAGCCGCTTAAGGTTGTGTCGATTGTCACTGAGATGGTTCCAAACATCTCGACAAGCCTGAGCACGCCGGAGCTGATCAGCCTCGCGACAGGTATTATGAGTTATAATATTGCGGATTCGACCGGATTTCCGTTTAATCAGCAGGCGGCAAATATCGCTGCGGGGGACTGTGTCATCCCGGTAAATCTGGCTGCGAATGTGACGCAGCTTCACAGTTATCTCTTTGGGGAGGAGAATTATACTCCGTCCGATACAGTGCAGCAGATCAGCAATCAGATCATTTCGGATACAGGAATTCAGTGACGGGAGAACCGTGGTTCATTCTCCGGCAGTCCGTGACCGGCGGCATTTTGGCGGGATAGAGGACCCGGAAGGATGATGGAGGGATGAAAACTGCAGCATGAGAGATACAGAGATCGATGTTGTGATACCGGTGTACAAACCGGATGAAAAGCTCCGCCGCCTGCTTTTGCAGCTGGCGGAGCAGACAAGGAAGCCGCACAGGATTCTGCTTGTAAATACGGAGCGGGAGCTGTTTGATGATTCGTACCTGGAGGCTCCGGGCAATATTGAAGTTATTCATATTAAGAAAGAGGAGTTTAACCATGGCGGAACGCGGCACATGGCGGCAGAAATGCTGCACGGCGCGTTTTTGCTGTTTCTAACGCAGGATGCGGTGCCGGCGGATTCCCATCTGATTGAGAATCTGAGAGCGGCTTTTGAGGATGAGAGGGTCTGCGCCGCGTACGCGCGGCAGCTTCCGGCCGAAGACTGCTCCGTGCTGGAACGGTATACCAGGAGCTTTAATTACGGGACAGAGAGCAGAGTCAGCACGAAGGAGGATCTCACGCGGCTGGGGATCAAGACATTTTTCTGTTCCAATGTCTGCGCGATGTACCGCAGGAGCGCCTACGAGGAGCTTGGAGGTTTTGAGAGGCGCACAATTTTCAATGAGGATATGATTTTTGCGGGGCGCCTGATCCAGAGCGGAAAAGCGGTCGCCTATTGTGCGGACGCAAGAGTGATTCATTCGCATAATTACAGCAATATGCAGCAGTTCCGGCGGAATTTTGACCTCGGTGTATCTCAGGCGGAGCATCCGGAGATTTTTGAAGGAATACCTTCGGAGGGAGAAGGCATACGCATGGTAAAACAGACGGCCGCTTACCTTCTGCGCAGCCGGAAAATCTGGCTTCTGCCGGATCTGGTCATAAAAAGCGGATTCAAGTACGCGGGATACCGTCTGGGGAAGTCGTTTCGCCATCTGCCAAGGCGGATGATTCTGTTCTGCACGATGGACCGGGGATACTGGAGTGGCCCGGATGCAAAGTAACCTGAAAACGTACACAGACGCCGGCTTTTTTTCGGCTGCGGCGCCTGATGACATGATGTTTGGGTCAAAAGATGACATACATTCCATGCCATGGCCCGCGTGGGTCTTAAAATAGAAAACAAATGCAAAATCTGACAGGGGGGATTGCCGGACGCAAATGATGAAAGTGACATTGGGGTAAGTTCGTTTCGGTCCGCGGACCGGGCTGTCGTTCACTCTCTTACAGGCCGTGAACAGCAGCAGGAACCTGGTTTTTAAAATGCTTTGGGAGTAAAGAATGGAAGAAAGGAACAAGGACGAGGTAATGGAGCAGAATGCTCCCGCAGAAACTGTGGATACGGAAGAGTATGAGAAGGTCTGCTTTGTCTGCCGCAGGCCGGAGAGCAAGGCCGGAGAGATGATCTGCCTGCCGAATCAGATCTGCATCTGCCATCACTGCATGCAGAAGGCGTTCGATACGATGGGATCGTCGGAACTGTCCTATAAAGACGTGATGAATATTGCCAGCGCAATGGGAATGCCGGAAGGACTGCAGCAGGGAATGCAGGAAGGGCAGAAAGATGACAAAAAGGATTCTGACAAGGGGAAACAGAAACCGAAGATGACGAACATCAGCATGATCAATCTTTCTGATCTGTTTAATATGATCCCTCAGAAACAGAGAATCAAAAAGAAAAAACCGCAGGAACAACAGGAAAAGAAGCCGCTGGACCGCAGGAAGCTGCCGGCGCCCCACAAGATCAAGGCCAGTCTGGATGAATTTGTGATCGGGCAGGAATATGCAAAAAAAGTAATTTCCGTGGCGGTATATAATCACTACAAGAGAATTTCATCAGATATGACGGATGACGTTGAGATTGAGAAATCCAACATGCTGATGATTGGTCCGACAGGAAGCGGCAAGACCTATCTGGTCAAAACGCTGGCGCGCCTGCTTGACGTTCCGCTTGCGATCACGGATGCAACCTCGCTGACAGAAGCTGGTTATATCGGTGACGATATCGAGAGTGTGGTATCGCGGCTTCTCGCCGCTGCGGACAATGATGTGGAACGTGCGGAACAGGGAATTATCTTTATTGATGAGGTTGACAAGATTGCGAAGAAACGCAACGCGAACCAGCGGGATGTGAGCGGAGAATCGGTGCAGCAGGGAATGCTGAAGCTGCTGGAAGGAAGCGAGATCGAGGTTCCGGTCGGAGCGACGAGCAAGAACGCGATGGTTCCCATGGAGACCGTAAACACAAAGAATATCCTGTTTATCTGCGGAGGAGCGTTCCCGGGTCTGGAAGAGATCATCAAGGAGCGGCTCAACAAACAGGCTTCCATCGGCTTTTGCAGCGATCTGAAAGATAAATACGACGATGACCCGGATATTCTCTCGAAGGTCACGGTGGAGGACGTCCGGAAATTCGGCATGATCCCGGAGTTTATCGGGAGACTCCCGGTGATTTTCTCGCTCAGGGGACTCACAAAGGAGATGCTCGTGCAGATTCTGAAGGAACCGCGCAACGCGATCATCAAGCAGTATAAAAAACTTCTTGCCATGGATGAGGTTCAGCTGGAGTTTGACGACGACGCTCTTGAAGCGATTGCCGAGCGTGCGCTTGAGAAAAAAACCGGCGCCCGTGCTCTGCGCGCGATCATTGAGGAGATTATGCTGGATATCATGTATGAGATACCGAAGGATGATAACATCGGGAGCGTACGGATCACCCGCGGTTACATAGAAAATACCGGAGGCCCGATGATATCGCTGCGCACGGCGGGAGCGCTGCCGGGATAAAAGGACAGCAAAAAATATTCCTGTTATTGCCTGTATCATTTTTTATGCAGAAGTTGACAGCCTTTGTCAAAAATGTTATGTTAAAAGGCAGGCACAATCTGACAGATGGGGGGAGAAAATACTCATGAATGAAGTACAGGAGCAGTTTATTAAAAATCTGGAAAATCTGAAAGCCCTTGCCAAGTCCAAGAAAAATGAGCTGGAGTACGATGAAATCCTGAATGCATTTCCGGGGATAGATCTGACGGAAGACAAGATGGATATGATTCTGGAATATCTTGAGAAAAATCATATCGATATTCTGCGGGGCAAATCGCCGGAGGATATGCCGGAGGAAGAACTGCTGCTCGATACGGACGATGACATACTGCTGTCCGAATCCGAGCGGGAAGAGATCGAACTGATTGATGATGTGGACATTCTCGAAGGAGTGAGCACGGAAGATCCTGTTCGGATGTATCTGAAAGAAATAGGAAATGTCCCTCTGTTATCCGGAGACGAGGAAGTGGAACTGGCGAAGCTGGTAGAGCAGGGCGATGAGGAAGCCAAGAAAAAGCTGACGGAGGCAAATCTGCGTCTGGTTGTAAGCATTGCCAAGAAATACGTCGGAAGAGGAATGCCGTTTCTCGATCTGATCCAGGAGGGCAATATGGGCCTGATGAAGGCTGTCGATAAATTTGATTATACAAAAGGCTACAAGTTCAGCACATATGCGACCTGGTGGATCCGCCAGGCGATCACCAGAGGGATCGCGGATACGGGACGGACGATCCGTGTGCCGGTACATATGGTTGAGACGATCAACAAGACGCTGCGCATGACGAGAACGCTTCTGCAGGAGCTTGGCCGCGAACCGACCCCGGAGGAAGTCGCGGACCGTCTGAATGTTCCGGTCGCCCGTGTGCGCGAGGTGCTGAAGATCTCGCGTGATCCGGTGTCCCTCGACACGCCGATCGGCGAGGAGGATGATTCTCATCTCGGAGATTTCATCGAGGACGATACCGCGCTGTCGCCGGCGGATTCCGCCGCGTTCTCGATGCTGCGCGCCGAGCTGACGACGGCTCTGGAATCTCTGACAGAGCGTGAGCGCCAGGTGGTGCGGCTGCGTTTCGGCCTGAAGGACGGACGCGCGCGTACGCTCGAGGAAGTGGGCAAGGAGTTCAACGTCACGAGAGAGAGAATCCGTCAGATCGAGGCGAAGGCGCTCAGGAAACTGAGACATCCGTCGAGAAGCAAGAGGCTGAAGGATTTCCTGAACTGAGAAATTTTCGGATGAAGTTTTTGGAACAGAATTTTTGAGTGGAAGCAGTTTGTGGATTTTGTTTATTGTGGACGAAGGGTTGTCACCTGCGGGACAGGTGGCAGCCTTGTTTTTTTGTGTCACAGGCACATTCTTTTTTTCGCAGGCCCGTGTAAGGAAAATAGACGCTGGCCGTTTCGTTTGGGTATTGAAAGATATACTACTTTAAAGTATACTACCTTAAAGTAGTATACCTAAACATATACTATGTTAACGTACATAGTGTATCCAAATATATCCTATATTCTGGGAGGCGGTCTGTATGATAGGAAGAGCAGAGGAACTGGACAGGCTTGAACGCATGTATCAGAGCGGCAAATTTGAATTTCTGATCATGTACGGGAGAAGGCGCATAGGAAAAACAACGATTCTTCAGGAGTTTGCCGGCAGACACAGGAGTATCTTTTTTCCGGCCCAGGAAAAAAATGACGCACTGAATCTGCTGGATTTTTCAAAACTTGTGCAGCAGTTTTTTAACGGAACTTTTATCGCGGCATTTCCGGATTGGGGAAGCGCGCTGGCTTATGTGGGGAAAAAATCCTCCAAAGAAGAAAAAACAATTCTGATTATTGATGAATTTCCGTTTATGGCGGCGGCGAACCCCTCCATAAAGAGTATTTTTCAGCATCAGATCGATCATGCGTGGAAAGATCAGAATATGTTTTTAATCCTCTGCGGGTCAAGCGTCAGCTTTATGGTGAATGAAGTCATGGGATATAAAAGCCCTTTGTACGGAAGAATTACGGGTTCCATGGAGATAAAACCATTTGATTATCTGGAAAGCGCTGATTTTTTCCCGGCATACAGTATGGAGGATAAACTAATCGCTTATGGGATCCTGGGAGGCGTGCCGAGGTACCTGAATGCTTTTAATCCACAAAAATCCATAAGAGAAAATATCATAAATGAGATTCTGGATGAAGGGGCGTTTCTGTATGATGAGCCGCAGACACTTCTGCGTATGGAGCTGAGGGAACCGCATGTTTATAACAGCATCATGGAGGCGGTGGCAAATGGATGTAACCGTGTTACTGAAATTTCAAATCTGATCCATGAAGAGAAAAACAAATGCAGCAAATATATGATCACCCTGCAAAGCATCCGGCTCCTGAAAAAATCGGTACCATGCGGCGAGGCGGAGAACAGCAAAAAGGGCATCTATGAAATCACGGATAATTTCTATAAATTCTGGTATCGATACGTTTTTTCTGACCGGAGTTACCATGCGATATTGGGAAAAGAAAAGACATGCGATGAAATCCTCGGGGAACTTAATGACTATATGGGACCCGTTTTTGAAAAGATATGCCTGCAGTATCTGATCCGGATGGCGAAAGCGGGGAATCTTCCGTTTATACCGCATACAATTGGAAAATGGTGGGGAAACAATCCGGCAGTCAGGCAGCAGGACGATGTAGATATCCTGGCTCTGGATAAAAGAAGAACAAAAGCAATTTTCTGCGAATGTAAATTCAGAAACAGACCAATGCCGATGGAGGAGTATGATGATTTGATTCTTGCGTCAAAAGCATTCCCTTCCGCAGAGGAGAAATATTTTATTTTTATCAGTAAATCAGGGTTTACGAGTCCTGTTTTAAGGCGCGCCAGGGAGGATGGGGCCATGCTTTTTACTCTGGAAGATCTGTTTGCCTGTCGGTGACATCGCGGCTGCATTTTCGCGCGTTCAGCGCTGGAGCGCTGAACTTTGTAGTGTGTGAATCAATGTCATGATGCCAGGGTCAAAAGTCCGAATCCACGACATGCTTGCATGTCGGTGGGTGAGTGACTTTATGACCTGTCCCAAGATGAGGAAAAAGTGGGGCAGGGGTGCTGAACGTCCAGTGGACGTTCGTTTAGCACCGACCGCAGCGGAGCGGAGACCCCCATGATTTCCGAATCTTGGGCAGGATTGTGGGGTGCTGAGCGCCGGTGGCGCTCGTCCAGCACCGACCGCAGCGGAGCGGAGACGCGAAGCACGAAACAATCCGTCTGGCATCTTTTGACCCCAGCATCATGACATGATGTGTGAACTATAACGAAGGGTGTGCGCCGCATCGGAATAACGGCCGTGCTGCCTGCATATAGTAGACCAGAGAACCGGGATGAACAGGTTCGGAGAGGCGGGCGGAATGCATGAAAAATCATACGTGCGATCGTGCGGAAGATCACATCCAGAAGAACGTGGTGCATCGCGAGAAGGATCAGGCGTGCAGCGGTGCGAAGGACAACAGAAAAGAAAGCGCAGGCAGCTGCGCGGAAGATGAAGGCGGCCGCGAAAAAGACGGTGTACGGGACGGTTCAGGCGATCGTGCGGAGACAGGTGCAGCGATACTCTGGTATCGTTTAAGAGGGCTGGGGCTGGTCGGACTGTGTTCCCTCGTGTTTTTTGCGGGCGCTTACATCAACAATCAGAAAAGCGTGGAGGCCGGGAATATCTTTTATGGAAACAGTATGCCGGTCTGTTCGGTGCAGACGGAAAAGAAGCAGGCGGCGCTGACGTTTGATACGGTCGGTGACGCGGATGTGCGGAATATTCTTGACATTCTCAGTAAAGATCAGATCAGAGCTGCCTTTTTTGTGACGGGAGAGTGGGCGGAAAATCATCCGGAGGAGATCCGGGCAATTGCGGATGCCGGTCATGATATCGGAAGCTATGGCATGAATTATATAGATATGGGAAAGCTGACAAAGACAGAGATCAATGAGGAACTGACGCAGGCCCATGAGGCGGTGCAGGAGCTGACAGGGGTTGAAATGAATCTGTGCCGTGCGCCGTACGGGGACTGCAGCGGCAATCTGCTGGAAACTGCGCAGCTGAATCATTATCTCACGGTGCAGTGGGATGTGGATTCCGGCGACTGGAAGGACTACGGACAGGATGCCGTGATTGCGAACGTGACGCAGAGCGGGAATCTGAAAAACGGCTCCGTGATCCGGATGCACAGCGGAGCGAAATATACGGCGCAGTCCCTGGATGCGGTAATCCGGGGGCTGCAGGAGATGGGATATGAGCTGGTACCGGTGTCACAGCTCGTCTGCCGCGAAAATTACAGGATTGATGAGAACGGGAGGCAGATTCCGAAGAGCTGAGGAGAGTGCTTTAGAATTTATTCTGTGTCCTAATACACAAAAACCGCCGGTGACCTGATCGGGTAGGAGGCGGTTTTCCCTCCTGCTCGCCGCGGGCCCGTGTGCTGCGTCAGCAGCTGGTTTCCTTACACGGGCCTGCGCATGAGAAATCCTGCAAATCTGTCAGCCGAGGAGTCCTTTTATAAGGAAAAAGATCACCGGTCCGGCCAGCGCCGGCAGCATGTTCAGCGCCTTGCAGTCCTTGATCTTCAGGATTCCAAGGCCGGAACTTGCGATCAGGAAGCCTCCGACAATGCACAGCTCCGAGATCATCTCCTCAGAAAAGAAAGATCCGGACAGGTTTTTCGCAATCAGATAGATGGAACCCTGCCAGCAGAACAGAACCGGGGCCGCAAGCGCCATGCCAATTCCGTAGGTCGAGGCGAGAACTGTGGATGTCACGAGATCCAGGGTCGCGTTGGTAAACAGGTAGGTGTTATCTCCGTGAAGGGCGCTCATGACCGGCCCGAGAATCGAGAGCGTGCCGATGCAGTAGAGCAGGATTCCGGTGGACAAACCCTGTCCGAGGTTTGATTTTGAGTATTTTCCGACAAGTCCCTGAAATCTGGCGTCGATGTCCAGCATGGTGCCGATCAGACTGCCAAGCGCCAGACTTACGATAAACAGAACCGGATAGTGGCTTTTTGCCATATTGCTGACTACGGCGTTGATTCCAAGTCCTGTGGCCGCAAGTCCCATCGCGGTGTACAGAGCATTCTGGTATTCTTCTTTTACTCCCTTTCTGAGCACACTTCCAAGTATGCTTCCTGTCAGGATCGTTCCAGTGTTTACGATTGTTCCAAGCATGTGAATCTCTCCATTCTGCAAATATAATTACAGGGAACGACAAAACGGTTTTCGTTTTGCTCGTTCCCTGCGCCGAATTTGCGCCGCTCAAGCGGCATTTTTCCGTTTCAAATTCGTGCGCATCTCCACTCCGTTCCGGGTCTTCACTCCGTTCCGGTCGGTTCTAAACGAGTGCCACCGGCACTCAGAACCGGCGCTGGACAAATGTCCACTGGACATTCAGCGCCCCGGAGGGTTTATAGCAAGATAGAATTTTAGCATATCTTATCTGAGCGGACAAGAGTTAATCTGAATGGATAACAGGTTCATTTATGTTACAGGCTGCTGGTCACGGAGTGAGCAGCAGCTCATTTGCCGGGCAGCAGAATCCGAAAGGTCGCTCCGCCTCCGGGAGTATCCTCAAGTGAGAGCGTGCCGCCGTGCAGGGAAATGATCTCTTTCGCGATGGGCAGGCCGAGTCCGAAGTGGGACTTGTCTTTCCGGGAATCGTCAAGTCTTTGAAAGCGCTCAAAAATGATTTCCTTCTGCGTATCCGGGATTCCGGGTCCGTTGTCGCTGACGTAGACGAAGAATGTGGAACTGCTCTGTTCTTTTGCGGAGCCGGTCTCCGATAGCCGTCTTTTTGCGGTGCAGGATACGCGGTCCGCGTATTTTTTGAGAGGATGCCGATGGAAAGCGCCGCCCGGGTGTTCTCCATGCCGGACATATTCCATGGACAGGCAGATCCTGCATCCTTCTGGCGTATAGCTGAACGCATTGTCGATCAGGATTTCGAGAACCTGCACAATGCGTTCCCTGTCACAGACGCAAGGGGGGACGGGCTCTTCCGGCAGACGGATTTCCCATTTGAATCCGCGCGAACGCGCAAGTGTCTCGAAGGATTCCCAGGTCTGAAGAAGCAGCGTGTCGAGCTCGACAGGGGCGGAATGAATATGCCAGCTGTGGTTGTCAGCGTTCGCGAGCATGAGCATGTCGCCGATCAGACGGGACATCCGCATCCCTTCCGCCTCGACGGTTCCGAGATAGGCGTCCGGGTCAGGCGCAATGCCGTTTCTGACAGCGGAGGTGCAGCTCAGCATGACGGTCAGGGGAGAGCGCAGCTCATGGGACGCGGCGGCGATGAACTGCGTCTGTCTGCGCCGGTTTTCCTCGATCGGCGCGAGCATCCTGGCTGTGAAATGCCAGGAAAACAGGAACAGCAGAAGAAGCCCGGCGAGGCAGGCGGCGCCGAAGAAAAGTCTCTGCCGCCAGATACGGGCAGAGAGCGCGGTCAATGGCTGCAGCACAATAACGCCGATCGAACCGGAAACTTTCGGAATTAAAGCGGCCGAGGCCCAGGCATCGGTGCCGGAAAGGCTATTTTGCGGTCCGGAAAGAATTGTATCCGGAATCTTTTGCGGGGTGTTCTGTGCCGACAGATTTTTGTGATCCTCAGATTCGGAAATATCTGCCGGAGCGGACCCGGAGTCTATGCCGGAGGACAAGTCTTGCGTCTGCCGGCGGAATTTCACAGAAAATTCCGCGCGCCGGATTTTATTCTGCGGTCCGGAACTGCTGCCGAGATCTATTTTATACTGTGCGGCGGCAATCTGGCGGGCCGCGTCGAAGAGCGCGGATACATCCGCATTTTCCGCAATCTGCTGATAAAAAAGAGGAATGCCGCGGTCAGTGATCTGCAAAAAGACGCCATAGTTATGTGAGACCTGCGAAAGCCATTCAAGCGAGAGCGTGCTGTCGTCCTGAATTTCCTGATATAAGGAAGAAAGATTCTGTATAAAGGAGGAGCGGCTCTGCTGCCGCAGGCCTGATTCTGAAATAAGCAGACAGACACAGACCATAAGTATGAGAATCAGACCGGTAATAAAGGTACAGAATAAAGTAAGCTGTGTATGAAGACGATGGAACATCCGCGGGATTCTCCTTTCCTCCATGGTGGTGCCGGGTACGCGAAAATGCAGTTGCGGAGTTACAGTTCATTTTCCACTGAGTTCGAGGTGATCTCCGGAAATTTGCGCGGGAAGTGAGCTGAAAAACATGCTTGCATGTTTTTCAGCGAACGCCGCGGTCAACCATGGAATGGTCAAAGAGAATTCCATGGTCTGCGTGGGAAGTGAGCTGTAAGACATGCTTTCAAGTCTGTCAGCGAACGCCGCGTTCAGCCATGGAATGATCCGGTTCCGGTGAGCCATGCTCCAGCCGGTATCCGACTCCGCGCACTGTTGTGAGTTTCAGGCTGCTGTGAACCGCTTTCAGACGGCGGCGCAGGAAATGGATATAATTATCCAGGTTGCCGCTCTCGACGTCGGAATCCGGCCCCCAGATGCGCAGCAGGAGCGTGGCGCGGGGAAGTGTCTGTTCCGGATGGCCGAGAAAAAATCCCATCAGATCTCCCTCGCGTCTGGAGAGCGTACAGGTGTGCAGACCGCAGGTGAGAAGATTCTGCTCCGGATCCCAGGAAAGACCGCCGAAGGACAGAAGAGAGCCGGCGGAGAGTTCGCGCGGCCGCCGCCCGATACAGCGGATGCGTGCCATCAGCTCTTCAAACGCGAATGGTTTCACAATATAGTCGTCCGCTCCGCAGTCAAGCCCTGTGACGCGTTCCTGGAGGCTTCCCAGGGCGGTCAGAAAGATTACAGGCGTTGTGATCTGTTCCGAGCGCATGACGGTCAGAATCTGCAGTCCGTCGAGCCCCGGAAGCATCCGGTCAAGCAGGATCAGATCGTGTGTCTGCTCCCGGATGCGAAACAGCCCGTCCTCGCCGTTGTGACACAGATCCACGGAAATGTTCTGGCGCTCGAGCTGGAGCGAGAGAGACTGGCAGAGGATTTCATCATCTTCAATCAAAAGAATGCGCATAAATACTCCTTATGTTATAAAAATAAAAAATATAACAGTATTTTACCACAGAAGTATACGGAAATCTGTGAAAAACTTCTTAAAATTCCCGTCCGGGCAGTAATTCTGGACAGGGGGAAATTGTTTTGCTATAATAAAGCAACTTTGAAAGAACGACAAGGCAGGTATTTTATGGAATTATACGAGATGAAAGAGCTTGAAGAGCGGGTGCTCCTTGTCGGAGTACAGTCTTATGCGGAGGATGATACGGAGAAATCGCTGGAGGAACTGGGGGATCTGGCGATGACGGCGGGTGCGTCAGTGGCCGGGACAGTGATCCAGCGGCGGGAAAGTGTTCATCCGGGAACCTATATCGGGAGAGGCAAGATTGAGGAGGTGCGGGATCTGCTGTATGAAACGCAGGCGACCGGCATTATCTGTGACGATGAGCTTTCTCCTGCCCAGATGAACAACCTGCAGGATGAGCTGAACTGTAAGGTAATGGACCGTACGCTGCTGATTCTGGATATTTTTGCGCGGCACGCGACGACGCGGGAGGGCAAAATCCAGGTGGAGCTCGCGCAGCTCCGCTACCGTTCGGCGAGGCTGACCGGGCTGGGAAATTCCCTCTCCAGGCTGGGCGGCGGCATTGGTACGAGAGGTCCCGGGGAGAAGAAGCTGGAGGTGGACCGCCGCGTGATCCGCGAGCGCATCAGTCATCTGAAGCGTGAGCTTGAGGAGGTCGTGCGGCACCGGGAGCTGCTTCGGGCCCAGAGAGTCCGCGGAAAACAGAAAATCGTATCGCTGGTGGGCTATACATCGGTGGGAAAATCCGCGCTTTTTAACTGTCTGACAGGAGCAGGTGTGCTGGAGGACGCGAAGCTTTTTGCGACGCTGGACACGACGACGCGGGCGCTTACCCTGTCCGGGAAGCAGGAGGTGCTGCTGACGGACACGGTAGGCTTTATCCGGAAACTTCCGCATCATCTTGTGGAGGCTTTCCGGAGCACGCTTGAGGAAACGCTGTATGCGGATATTCTGATCCATGTCGTGGATGTATCCTCGGAGCAGATGGAAAATCAGATGTTTACCGTCTATGAAACATTAAGGGAGCTGGGAGTCAGGGACAAGCCAGTAATCACGGTATTCAACAAGGCGGATCTGCTGACGGAGCGCCGCGGGTTTCGCGATTTCCGTGCAGAATATTCGATTCTGGCCTCGGCGAAAAGCGGCGAAGGGCTGGATCAGATCCGGGAAGCAGTTGAGGAAGTACTCCGTGGACAGAAAATTTATGTCGAGAGGCTGTATCCGTATGAAAAGGCAGGAATCATTCAGCTGATCCGCAGAAAGGGAGAACTTGTCTCGGAGGAATATCTCCCGGAGGGGATTTCCGTGAAAGCCTATGTACCTCAGGATATCTACGGGAAGATATAGACGGACCGGGGCGGGCAGAGCGCCCCTTATGACCGAAGAACAGGCGAAACTGACAGAGGCGGCCCGCAGAAAGGAAGTTTTGCGCTTCACATCCGAGTGGAAGCGGGCAGCCCGGATCCTGGTATTATGAATATACAGAGTGTGCATAAAAGCGGAATATTCCGGCCGGAACGCAGAATATCCGGACATTTTGATGGATAAGAGAGCAGACACGGAGGGCGGAAAAAACGGCTGGCAATTTGCACAAAAAATATCCTGCCATAAACAGAACATATGTTCGCCCTTTAGTTATCAGCTTTTCCCGTTTTGAAATTTTGGGGAGGGAAGAAAAGCGCTGCCGGAAGTGTGGACGCAATAATCAGAACTGTCAGAAATTTTGTGGAAAGAAAAATGACGGTCCTCCGGTCTGGGAAGAAAGGTTTTTTGCAATCGGTCGGGAGTCAGGAGGTATTTTAAAGCAATTCCTGGAAAGAGGGAAAGAAACGGAAGGTCAGGCGGGCATCCAATGTGAATAAAATGAATAGTCTGAATTTAATGTGAATAATCAGAACACTATATCTTGTATTTTCGTCAGAAAGACGACATAGATATGGTGTTTTTTTCGTTGACTTGAATAATTTGGGGTGCTATACTTGTTATCACGAACTGTGGGTTTGTACCTTGAAGAATGTTTTGTCAGGGTTGCTGTTCCCTGTTCAGCAGATGGTTGCTTGTGGTCGCAGAGGCAGTCAGACCGCTGTCAGGTCTGCCGGAAAGAGCTTTTGGGGAGGATGTACGGTGTTTAGAGTAGTTAAAAGAGACGGAGAAATCGCAGAATTTGATTTGTCAAAGATCAGCGGGGCAGTTATAAAGGCATTTGACGCCACGAACATGAAATATAATTCCGATATCACAGATTTGCTTGCGCTGCGTGTGACGGCTGATTTCCAGACGAAGATCGAGGATGAGAAGATCGATGTGGAGAGTATTCAGGACAGCGTGGAGAGAGTGCTCGTGCAGGCGGGTTACGCCGATGTCGCGAAAGCTTACATTCTCTACCGCAAGCAGCGTGAGAGGATTCGCAACATGAAGTCCACGATGCTGGACTACCGTGAAATCATCAACAGTTACCTGAAGGTGGAGGACTGGCGTGTGAAGGAGAATTCCACGGTGACGTACTCTGTCGGCGGACTGATTCTGAGTAATTCCGGCGCGGTCACGGCAAATTACTGGCTGTCCGAGATTTATGACCAGGAGATCGGGGACGCGCACAGGAACGCGGATATCCATATTCACGATCTTTCGATGCTGACGGGCTACTGCGCGGGCTGGTCCCTTAAGCAGCTGCTTCTGGAGGGGCTTGGCGGTATCCGCGGGAAGATTACATCGGCCCCGGCGAAGCATCTGTCAGTGCTGTGCAATCAGATGGTGAATTTCCTCGGGATCATGCAGAATGAGTGGGCGGGCGCGCAGGCGTTTTCTTCGTTTGATACCTACCTGGCTCCGTTTGTCAAGGCGGACAATCTGAGCTATCCGGAGGTCAAAAAGTGCATTGAATCCTTTGTATACGGCGTCAACACGCCGAGCCGCTGGGGAACGCAGGCTCCGTTTTCCAATATCACGCTGGACTGGACGGTTCCGGACGACCTTGCGGAGCTCCCGGCGATTGTGGGCGGGAAGCCGATGGATTTCTGTTATAAGGACTGTAAAAAAGAGATGGATATGGTCAACAAGGCCTTTATCGAGACGATGATCGAGGGAGACGCGAACGGACGCGGGTTCCAGTATCCGATTCCCACTTATTCGATCACGAAGGATTTTGACTGGTCCGACACGGAGAACAACCGTCTGCTGTTCCAGATGACGGCGAAATATGGCACTCCGTATTTTTCGAATTATATCAACAGCGACATGGAGCCGAGCGACGTGCGCAGCATGTGCTGCCGTCTGCGTCTTGACCTGCGCGAGCTCCGCAGGAAGACGGGAGGTTTCTTCGGTTCCGGAGAGAGCACGGGAAGCGTCGGCGTCGTCACGATCAATCTTCCGAGGATCGCCTATCTGTCGGCTGACGAGAAGGAATTTTACAGCCGCCTCGATCATATGATGGATATTGCGGCTCGTTCCCTGAAAGTCAAGAGGGATGTGATCACGAAGCTCCTCGAGGAGGGATTGTATCCTTACACGAAGCGCTATCTTGGCTCGTTTGACAGCCATTTTTCCACGATCGGTCTGGTGGGCATGAATGAGGCAGGACTGAACGCCTGCTGGCTTCAGAAGGACCTCACGCACGAAGAGACGCAGCGCTTCGCGAAAGATGTTCTGAACCATATGCGGGAACGCCTCATTATTTATCAGGAGAAGTATGGCGATCTCTATAATCTGGAAGCCACGCCGGCGGAGTCCACGGCGTATCGTCTGGCAAAGCATGACAAGGAGCGCTGGCCGGATATCATAACGGCGGGCGAGGCATACGCGAAGAAAGCTGACGGCGCAGACGGACACGCGCAGACATCCGCGCCTTACTATACGAACAGCTCCCATCTCCCGGTGGGATATACCTCCGATATTTTTGATGCGCTCGATGTACAGGATGAGCTGCAGACACTTTATACGTCCGGGACGGTATTCCATGCGTTCCTCGGCGAGAGGCTGCCGGGCTGGAAATCGGCGGCGACGCTGGTGCGCAGGATTGCGGAGAATTACAAACTTCCGTATTACACGCTGTCTCCGACTTACTCCATCTGTCAGGAGCATGGCTATCTGTCGGGAGAACAGGCTGTCTGCCCGGTTTGCGGGAAACGGACGGAGATTTACAGCCGCATCACGGGATATTACCGGCCGGTGCAGAACTGGAACGACGGCAAGCTGCAGGAGTTTGAGGACAGGAAAGAGTATGATATTGTCAATTCCCGCCTGAAGAGGGGGAAGAATACAGTCAGAGAGCAGGCGGCTCAGACGCCGGGGGCGAGAAAGCTCGATCTCTGCGAGGAAGTAGCGAAGCGGAAAGGCAAACATGAGCTTCCGGCCGCTGACGCCGGTACGCCGGAGACAGTGCGCTATCTGTTTACCACAAGGACCTGTCCGAACTGTAAAATTGCCCGCAAGATGCTCGGGGATGAGCCGTACACGCTGGTGGATGCGGAGGAAAACCAGGAGCTGGTGCATAAATTCGGAATCATGCAGGCGCCGACGCTTGTCGTGATGCGCGACGGCAAAGTTGAAAAGTATGTGAACGCGTCGAATATCAAAAAATATGTGAGTGCGAGACAGGATGACCTGCGTGCGGTTGGAAAGAGATAAAAGAGGGAATGCTGCCGGATATCAGACAGGCGGCGGAATACTGACAAGGGGCTTGGCGGGAAATACATTTTCCGCCAGCCCCTGTTTTTTAAAATAAAACATAACTTTACTTGACAATTTGCGTAAACGGGTGTAGCATGAAATTCGTATGAAAGCATATG